>JBBSTR010000003.1:0-80657 GCA_038235705.1 Mycobacteriales bacterium | reverse complement strand
GGACCGCAGAAGGCCCCGCCGCCATCTCTGGCGGCAGGGCCTCTGACCTGCGCGTTCATCTGTAGCGGGGGCAGGATTTGAACCTGCGACCTCTGGGTTATGAGCCCAGCGAGCTACCGAGCTGCTCCACCCCGCGTCGGTGGGGAAAGCCTACGTGAGCCAGAGGCTGGAAGGCAAGCCCGCGCCGCTCACCGCCTCACGGGACGACACCCGGGTCAGGCAGGTCGGCGGCCGGGCAGGTCCGTTCCTCGAGCGCACGGCGTGACAGGTCGCTCGGCAGGGGGACTCGGGTGAAGGCCACGGGAGGGGTCGCGCGGTCCAGCAGCAGCAGGCAGCGGTCACCGGGTGGGCGCACCAGGTCGACCCGCAGGCGATCCCCGGGCTGGATGATCAGCTGCAGGATCTGCCAACCCGCGTAGTGCTGGTGCACGAACTGGATGAGCTCGACCCGTTGCGGTGACTCGTCCTGGAGGGCCTCCGACTCGGCGGCACGAACAGCGACCGAGACGGGTTCTCGTGCGGCCTGACTGCTCGCTGCGTACGGGACGACGAGCAGCAGACCCGCGGCTGTGAGCATCCCGGCCACGGGAAGAACGGCCCGCCGACGACGGTGCACCGAGCGGGCAGGGGCCTTCACGGATGCCGCCCCGCCCCTGAGGACGAGCAGGCCCCAGGCCTGAGTGATCAGCAGCGTGGCGGCTGCCCCTCCGAAGATCAGCAGCAGGGGCTGGTTCGCGTCGGCCATAGGCGGCAGAGCGGTGAACGTCAGCGCGCTGGAGAGCGCGACGAGGGCGAGCTGGAGGCGCGGGGCGAGGGCCAGCAGCAGCAACAACGCGGCTCCGACATACCAGGCGTACAGGCTCGGTAGGCACAGCGACGCCACCAGCAGGGAGTACGACGCCCGGCGCGCCGTGGACCTGCTCGGGCTGGGCGCAGGGTCCCGCCACTCGGCCCGCAGCAGGCGCAGCACCACCGCGGCTCCCAGCAGCAGAGCCAGGCCTCGTCCCGCCGCCCTGAACAACGCCGGGTCGACAGGCAGGTGCAGAAGTGCGCCGGCGAGCGCGCACAGCTCTCCCAGCATCGTCGCCGGGGCGTACCAGGGCGCTGACCCACCGGGCACCGAGAGGGCCGCCACGAAGCCCCAGGGCCGGGTCAGGAGCGGCAGCGTCACGACGAAGGGCAGCACCACCACGAGCGGGACCAACGTCACGGTCCTCCAGCGACGAGGCTCGCTGCGCACCACGGCCAAGAGGGCGAAGGCGAGCAACGGGAGCATCGTCACCTTGACGGCGACCGCAAAGGCGGCCAGCACCAGCGCGACCCAGGCCCGTCGTCGGACCAGCGCCAGACAGCCGAGGCAGGCGATCCCGGCGACCAGCGCGTCCACGTGCGCGCCACCCACGAGGTGCACGAGCACGACCGGGTTCAGGACCGTCAGCGTCAGCACCGTCGTCCGACGGGCGACCGGCACCATCGACGCCGCCACCGCCACGGCGACGACGACCCCCGCCAGCGCCACCAGCCGCAGAAGGATCAGTCCGACCTCGGGGCTCGAGGCCCGGGCGACGGCCCCGAACAGCACCAGGGCCAGAGGTCCGTACGGCACGGGGCTCGACCGCCACATCGGGTCCACCCGCGCCGCAGCCGGGTCTGCCCCCAGCAGGACGGGACCGGCGGAGTACGGATCAAGGCCTGAGTGCACCATGGCCCCCTGCGCGAGGTAGGCCCAGGCGTCCAGGCTCAGCAGTGGCGGACCCAGCAGGATCGGAGCGGTCCAGCAGACGGCCAGGACCGCGACCTGCCGAGGTGACAGCCGTCCCTGCGTCGCGGCCCGTACCGCTCGCCACCAGAGCAGCACCAGTGCCGTCAGCGCGGCGATCACCACCAGCACCGGACCGGTCCCGCCGCCGGTGGAGGGGTGGAGCAGGCCACCGAACCCAGGCTGAAGCACCACGCCTGCGGGGACGGCGGTGCGGCCCGCAGCTAGGACGAGCAGGGCCGAGAAGGTGAACCCCGCCGCAGCGAGGGCCGGCACCTGACCTCGGTGCTCGGTCGCCACCGTGCCGGACGCTCGCCCCCACGGCCTCCTGGCCGGAGTGTGCTGAAGCGATGCGACCGAGCTCACGCGCGACCCGGTGGACATGCCATGCGCGCAGGATCGCATGACAGCCCCCTCCGGATGCGGGAGCGACGGGGTGTCGCTCCGTCACCAGCCCAGCGTCCTATCTTGACTGGATCAAGAATACCGGCCAGACTGTACAAGTGATGACGGTCCGGGAGCAGGCGCGGCGCAGCGCCGCCCTGCGTGTCACGCGCCCTCGGCTAGCGGTGCTGGCGGCCGTCGCCGACCATCCGCACGCCGACACCGACACCATCCTGACCGCCACCCGGCAGAGCCTCGGCGAGGTCTCCCACCAGGCGGTGTACGACGTGCTGAAGGCGCTCACGAACGCAGGACTCCTACGCCGATTCGAACCGTCTGGCTCCGTCGCGCGTTACGAGCTGCGGGTCGGCGACAACCACCACCACGCCGTGTGCCGGTCGTGCGGCGCGATCGCCGACGTCGACTGCGCCGTCGGGCAGACGCCGTGCCTGGCCGCCGACAACGACCAGGGCTTCGTCCTCGACGAGGCCGAGGTCATCTACTGGGGTCGTTGCCCCACCTGCCTGATCACCCCGCCCGACCCGCAGTAACCCCCCCGGAAGGAAGTCTCATGGTCCAGCAGCACGACGCCGTCGTCGGCGACATGCAGTCCGAAGAGAGCGAGAGCGGATGTCCGGTCCAGGACCGCGTCCGCAAGCCCAACCACCCGACCGAGGGCGCCGGCAACCGTGACTGGTGGCCCAACCAGCTCAACCTCAAGATCCTGCGCAAGCACCAGGGCGTCACCAACCCGTTCGGCGCGGAGTTCGACTACGCCAAGGAGTTCGCGACGCTCGACCTCGACGCGCTGACCGCCGACGTCGACGCGCTCATGACCGACAGCCAGGACTGGTGGCCGGCCGACTCCGGGCACTACGGCGGCTTCTTCGTGCGGATGGCTTGGCACAGCGCCGGCACTTATCGCACGAGCGACGGCCGCGGCGGTTCGAGCGCGGCCATGCAGCGCTTCGCGCCGCTCAACAGCTGGCCCGACAACGCCAGCCTGGACAAGGCCCGTCGTCTGCTCTGGCCGATCAAGCAGAAGTACGGCAGCAAGATCAGCTGGGCCGACCTGATCGTGTTCACCGGCACCCGGGCCATGGACACCATGGGGCTCAAGACCTTCGGCTTCGCGGGCGGGCGCGTCGACGCGTGGGAGCCCGACGAGGACGTCTACTGGGGCCCGGAGAGCACCTGGCTCGGCGACGAGCGCTACGTGGGCGACCGTGACCTGGAGAACCCGCTGGCCGCCGTGCAGATGGGGCTGATCTACGTCAACCCCGAGGGCCCGAACGGCGAGCCCAACCCGCTCGCGTCGGCCCGCGACATCCGCGAGACGTTCGCCCGCATGGCGATGAACGACGAAGAGACCGTCGCGCTCATCGCTGGTGGCCACACCTTCGGCAAGACGCACGGCGCCGCCGACCCGAACGAGTTCGTCGGGCCCGAGCCCGAGGGCGCTCCGCTGGAGGAGCAGGGCCTCGGTTGGAAGAACACCTACCGCAGCGGCAAGGGTCGCGACACGATCACCAGCGGTCTCGAGGTCACCTGGACCACCAAGCCGTCCACGTGGGACAACGAGTACTTCGAGAACCTGTTCGGCTACGAGTGGGAGCTGACCAAGAGCCCGGCCGGCGCTCACCAGTGGGTGGCCAAGGACGGTGCCGGGGCCAACACGTTCCCGGACCCCGAAGACAACACGCTGAACCGTCCGCCGACGATGCTCACCACCGACCTCGCGCTGCGGGTGGACCCGGTGTACGAGCAGATCTCCCGCCGGTTCCTGGCGGACCTCGACTACTTCGCCGACACCTACGCCCGCGCCTGGTTCAAGCTGACCCACCGGGACCTCGGTCCGGTCTCGCGCTACCTCGGCCCGCTCGTCCCGACCGAGGAGCTGCTCTGGCAGGAGCGCGTCCCGGCCGTCGACCACCCGCTGGTCGAGGGCTCGGACGTCGCCGCGCTCAAGACCACGCTGCTGGACAGCGGCCTGACCGTCTCGCAGCTGGTGTCGACGGCGTGGGCGGCAGCGTCGTCCTTCCGCGGCAGCGACAAACGGGGCGGCGCCAACGGTGGCCGTCTGCGTCTGCAGCCGCAGGCGGGCTGGGAGGTCAACCAGCCCGACGAGCTGGCGACCGTGCTGCGCACCCTGGAAGGTGTCAAGCAGGACTTCGACGCCTCCCAGTCCGGTGGCAAGAAGATCTCCCTCGCCGACCTGATCGTGCTGGGCGGTTGCGCCGGCGTCGAGCAGGCGGCCAAGGACGGCGGCCAGCCGGTCACCGTCCCGTTCACGCCGGGCCGCACGGACGCCTCTCAGGAGCAGACCGACGTCGACGGCTTCGCCGAGCTGGAGCCGAAGAACGACGGGTTCCGTAACTACCTCGGCAAGGGCCAGACGCTGCCCGCGGAGTACCTGTTGATCGACAAGGCCAACCTGCTCGGGCTGTCCGCCCCGGAGATGACCGTGCTCGTCGGCGGTCTGCGGGTCCTCGGTGCCAACTACGGCGGGTCCACCCAGGGCGTCTTCACCGACCGGCCCGGCACGCTGTCCAACGACTTCTTCGTCAACCTGCTGGCGCCGGGCCGCACCTGGACGCCGACCGGTGGCGAGGACGCGTCGTACGAGTGCCGTGACGACGCGGGCCAGGTGCGCTGGACCGGCAGCAGGATCGACCTGACGTTCACGTCCAACAGTGAGCTGCGTGCCGTGTCGGAGGTCTACGCCTCCGACGACGCGTCCGCGAAGTTTACGAACGACTTCGTCAAGGCGTGGGACAAGGTCATGAACGCCGACCGCTTCGAGCTGGTCTAGCACCGCACGCGTCAAAGAGCCCCCGTCGACCTCATGGTCGGCGGGGGCTCTTCGCGTGACTGACGGGCGCGGGCCTAGCTGGGCGAGGGGCTCGGCTCGACACTGGGCGTCGGGGTCGCGCCCGGCGTCGGGCTCGGCGGCGTCGAGGGCGGGGTGGACCCACCCTGCAGGGCCACGAGCTGGCCGAGGGCGGCCTTCAGCCGTTCCTGCTGCACCCCGAACTCGGCGAAGTTTCCGGCCTGGAGCGCCGCTTGGCCCGCCTTGTAGGCGGTGTCCGCCTGCGAGATGAGCGCCGCCACGTCACCCGAGGGTGGTGGGACGGACGTGCTGGGTGACGGGCTCGCCGACGGGCCCTCGGTGGGCGGCGTGGTCGGCGGGGTCGTGGTCGGCGGAGGTGTGCCGCCCTGTCCCAGCAGGTTCGTCAGGGCGCCCTCCAGCGAGGGCGCCGCGGCGACCCGTGTCCCGTACGCCACGAGCACCTGCTGCAGGGTCGGGAAGCCGGTGGTGCCCTGTGCCTGCACGTACACGGGCTGTACGTAGATCAGACCGCCGCCACCGATGGGCAGGGTGAGCAGGTTGCCGAACTTGACCTCCGCGTTGTTGCGGCGGAAGGCGAACAGCTCCCCGGCGACGGTCCGGTCGGTGAGGAACCGGTTCGCCACCTGCCCCGGCCCGTCGGTCTGAGCGTTGCTCGGCAGCTGGAGCAGCTGGATCTTGCCGTAGGTGTCAGGGTCGGACGAGACCGAGGCGAACGCCGCCAGGTTGGGGCGCCCGGAGAACGTGAACGACGTCGACAGCCGGAACTGCGACCCGCTGTCGCCCGGGAACTTCAGCAGCGAGTAGTACGGCGGCTGCGCGGGTCCGCCGGTGTTGGTCTGCAGCTGGGCCGGGGTCCCGGGCACCGGAGTCTGACCGCTGGACTGGGCGAACTGGCTGTTGAGCGCCTCCGCCGGGTCGGTCGGGATCTCCCACTGGTCCTCACGGCTGAAGAACACCTTGGGGTCGGTGACGTGGTACTGCGCGAGCAGCTGGCGCTGGACCTTGAACAGGTCCTCCGGGTAGCGAAGATGAGCCTTGAGGTCCGGGCTCATCGCCGAGAAGGGCTTGAGGATGCCGCCGAACGCCTTGTCCCAGGTCTCGACGACCGGGTCGGTGGGCCCGAACTTGTAGAGCGTCACCTTGCCGCTGTAAGCGTCCACCGTCGCCTTGACCGAGTTGCGGATGTAGTTGACATCCTCCTGCGGCTGAACCCGGCCGGTCTGGCTGTCCTGGGTGATCTCGCCGAACGGGACGCGCTGGCTGTAGGGGTAGTTGGCGCTGGTCGTGTAGCCGTCGACGATCCAGACGATCCGGCCGTCCACGGCGGCGGGATAGGGATCGCCGTCCAGCTCGAGGAACGGCGCGACCTTCGCCACCCGATCGCGGGGCGAGCGGATGTACATCAGGCGCGACTGGTCGGTGATCGAGCCCGACAGCAGCAGGTTGGGCTCGCGGAACTTCAGGGCGTACGCCGTCTTGCGGACCACGTTGGACAGCTGTACGCCGCCCTTGCCCGCGTAGCTGGAGGTGGCCTGGTTGTCGCTCACGTCCGCCTGGGCCGCGGAGCTCGGTCCGTCGATCTCCGGGATCTTGGTGTTGACGACGCTGTATTCGGGCGCGCTCTCGCCGTAGTAGATCCTCGGCTGGTCGATCTTGATCGCGGCGCTGGAGCCCGCACCCAGACCGGGATTGGTGAACAACGGCTGACCGTCAGGGTCGACCTTGTCGGCCCTGGCCGCGATGAGCCCGTTGCCGTGCGTGTAGGTGAGCCGCTCGTTGACCCAGTTGCGCTGGTTGGACGCGAGCCCGTTCAGGTCGATCTCGCGGGCCGCGACCACGTAGTCCTGGGCCTTGCCGGCGACGGTGTAGCGGTCGACGTCGAGCGCCCCGGTCACCCCGAAGTACTGCCGGAGCCGCTGCAGCTGCTGGTAGGTGTCGCTCAGGTAGTTCGGGTCGAGCAGGCGGGCGTTCGGCGGGTCCTGCAGGCTGATCGCCTGGTTCGCCGACGGCGGATCGGCTCCGTACTGCTGCAGCTCGACGTCGGAGATCCCGTACGCCGCCCGGGTGCCCTCGATGTTGCGGCTGATGTAAGGCAGCTCGCGGTCCCGCTCGTTGGGCTTGACCCGGAACTGCTGGGTGTAAGCCGGCAGCACGCCGCCGAGCACGACCGCCGCGAGGACCAGCAGGGCCAGCGCACCACCCGGCAGCAGGACGTTGCGCACGGCGACGTTCGCGAAGAACAGCAGCGCGCAGATCACCGCGACCCCGATGAGGATGTTCTTGGCCGGCAGCACCGCGTTGACGTCGGTGTAGGCGGCGCCGCCCTGCACGAACCCGCGGTTGGCGAAGACCAGCCCGAACCGGTCGAGATAGTAGGCGAGCGCCTTGAGCAGCACGAACACCCCGAGCAGCACCGAGAGGTGCGCGCGCGCGCCCGGGCTGACCTTCTCCCCCTGGGTCTGCAGTCGCAGCCCGCCGTAGAGGTAGTGCGTGGCGGCCGAGGCGATCAGCGCGAGCACGACGGCCGCGAGCAGGAAGCCCAGCACGAAGCGGTAGAACGGGTAGCTGAACGCGTAATAGCCGACGTCGCGCCCGAACTGCGGGTCCTTGACACCGAAGTCGGTCCGGTTGCGCCACAGCAGCCAGGTCTGCCAGCGCGACGCCGCGGACAGGCCGGCGAACAGGCCCAGCAGCGAGGCCACCCCGATCAGGGCAAGGCGCTGGAACGGCTCGATCGCGACCCGGTAGCGCTCCAGGTTCTGCTGCTCGAGCGACATCGGCCGGAACGGCGGCCGGGCGCGGTAAGCGACCGCGATGTTGACCCCGACGATCACCGCCATCAGCACGCCGAAGCCCAGGAAGAGCAGGACCCTCGTGCGCAGGACGGTGGTGAACACGCCGCTGTAGTCCACCGACCGGAACCACAGCAGGTCGGTGTAGAGACCGATCCCTACCGCGATCAGGACGACCAGGACGGCAACGATCACCAGGACGGGCGCGAGCAGACGCGGCCGTCCCGAGAAGGTGGGACGAGGAGGACGGACGACCACGCGGCTCACTTCCGAGGAGTTGGCAGAACCTGCAGCCTGTCACAGACAGGGCACCCCCTCCCCGCGCCGACCAGGCAGGATGAAGACCGTGATGACCACGTGACCCCCGACCCGGTGCCCGCCCCGCACGAGCTCGCCCTCTCGAGCATCGTCGGCGAGATCGAGACCCACGTCGCCGAGGCTGGCTGGGACCAGCCGCCGCAGCTGTTCGCCCTGGTCGACACCGAAGAGCTGCTGCGGGCCGAGCCGCAGCTGGCTCGGACCATGGGCCTGGTCGGCGGTCAGCCCGGCGCACTCACCCCGATCGCCCAGGACCCTCTCGCCGACGGCCCGCTCGACGAGGCGCTGGCCTCGATCGAGTTCGGTGACGACGTCGTCGGGGTGGCGCTGGCCCACGAGGTCGTGGTGCTCCCGCCGTCGGTCGAGGCGGACGCCGACGTCATGGCGTCGATGGAGGACCCCGCGTCGCACCCCGAAGCCCGCGACGTACGCATGGTGGTGGCCGTGGTCCGCGGTGAGGGCTCCGCGGCAGTGCTCCGGATCCGCGGCAAGTCCGACGAGCTGGACGACCGGGTCACCGGCGACAACCTCACCCCGGCCCTGGCCGAGGCTCTGCGGGCCACCCTGTCGCCCGGCTCACGCCCAGCCCCCTGAGCCCCGGGCACCGTCAGGCGGGTCAGCAGCCGACCGGGGTCCCCCCGGCGGCGACGGTCTGGAGGGCCTGGTAGGCCTCCGAGAGAGAGCCGACCTTCACGAGCTCGAGCCCCTTCGGGGCGTTCTTGACGGCGGCGACGCAGTTGTCGGTGGGCACCAGGAAGATCTGCACGCCCTTCTTCCCCGCCTCGGCGACCTTCTGCTCGATCCCGCCGATCGGACCGACCGTGCCCTGGTCGTCGATCTCGCCGGTGCCGGCGATGTAGCGCCCGTCGGCCAGCGACCCGGGGGTGAGCTTGTCGATGATGCCGAGGGAGAACATCATGCCCGCGCTGGGACCGCCGACGTCCTGAAGGCTGATGTCGACCGTGAACGGGTAGCCGGTCACGACCGGCACGATCCCGATCAGCGGGCGCGGCGGCGTGTCGGTCGAGGGCCGCGTCACGATCTTCTCCGTGCGCTCCGCGCCGTCTCGCTTCACGACGACCGTCACCGTCGCCCCGGGCGCCACCTTGCCGACCAGCTGACGAAGCACCTCCGGGCTCGTCACGGCACTGCCGTCCACCGAGACGACGTCGTCGCCCGGCTTCAGGACCCCGGCCGCGGCGCCGTCGGCGCTGACCTGACCGACGGTCACCGTCACCGGGATCCCGAGCTGTAGCAGGGCAGCGGTCTTCGCCGAGCTCTGCGACATCACCATCGCCTTCGTGTTCTCGGCCTGCACCTGCGCGTCAGACTTGCCCGGGGGGTAGAGCAGGTCCCGCGGCACGACCGCCTGGTCGCGCCGCAGCCAGCCCCGCATCGCCTCGTACAGGGTCAGGCTCTTCTCGACGTTGACCGTCGTGAGGTCGAGCCGACCGTCGGTGTCCTCGAAGCTCTGACGACCCTTGATGCTGATCACCGGGACGCCGTTCTCCTCACCGACCGTGTTGAACGTCGGGCCGCCGGAAAGCAGCACGTACGGCACGGGGAGGGTGAACGCGGCCAGCACCAGGACGGCGGCGAGACCGAACGCGAGCAGCGAGCTGAGGGTGCGGCGGGTCACCGGATCAGGCTAGATCGCCCAGGTGAGCCGCGCGTGACGGCGGCCGAGGCTCAGGCGGACAAGCCGAGCCTCATGCGAAGAAGCCGAGGCTCCGGTCCGTGCTGAACGGGCTGCCGGTCGGGGCCGGGACGTCCGCCTCGGGCTCCGCCGCGCCGACGGCAACCAGCACGGGCTCGCTGTCGTGGTCCGCGACGGTCGGCTGCTCGGGGACCGGCACGACGACCGGCTGGGGCTCGTACGCCGTCTCGAAGCTCTCGAACGGCTCCGGCTCGACCTGCACGATCTCGGCGGCCGGCTCGGGCACGACGACCTCTGCCTCCGGCTGCGGCGGCTCGACGTCCTCGAGCGCCGGGACCAGGACCTCGACGGGCTCCTCGACGGGCACTTCCGGGGCGGTCTCGGCGACCGGGGCGAGCTCGGGCACCAGACCCGTCAGGCCGGGGACCTCGACGCGGTAGTAGGCACGGAAAGACAGCGCGACCTCGGTCAGGCTGTGGACGCTGGCCTCACCGACGCCCTCGACGTTGCGAAGGTGCTCGACCAGACGGACGGCCTCCTCCAGGTTGTCCAAGCGTCGGAACGCCGGCGAACCGTCCTGGGCGGGGTAGAAGACGACGTGCTCCACGGGGACTCCTCGGGGGTGGTGGCGACTGCAAGTGCTTCGGCAGCCGGGCCGCTCGTCCTTGAGCCGTAGACGGGTTCCGTCCTGATGGGAGCGCGGCCTGCTCAGCAGGCGCCGACCCACTCCTGCTCGCCGTCGGCGAACACCTGACGCTTCCAGACCGGCACGGTGTGCTTGAGGTCGTCGATGAGCCGGCGAGCCGCCTCGAACGCCTCGGCGCGGTGACCGGCCGAGGCCGCGACGACCACGGCGACGTCACCGACCGACAGCAGCCCGGTGCGGTGCACGGCGGCGACGGCGAGACAGTCCACCTCGTCCAGCACGGCGCAGGCCACCCGCTCCAGCGCCGCGGCTGCGTCCGGGTGGGCCACGTACTCCAGCTCGACGACCGCGCGACCACCGTCGTGGTCACGGACCATGCCGGTGAAGGACGCCACGGCACCGGCACCCGGGTCGGCGACAGCGGCGAGCACCTCGTCCACCGCGATCGGGGTGTCGCGCAGCGCGAGCAGCCTCAGCCCGGGGCGCGCAGATCGGTCAGGGTCCATGACGCCGACGGTATCGGTCGCCGCGCCGTGCCAGCACGTCCCCTCTCAGCCCCGACGGTTCCGACGACGGCGCACGAGGGCCGCGGTGCCGACCAGCGCCACCGTCGTCCCCGCCGCGCCGACCGCCGTCCGGCCGGCCAGCGGGTCGGGCACACGGTCGGCCAGGTGCGCGAGCAGCGCCTGCTCGTTGGTCCACCGGGGCTCCCAGCCGACGGCCCGCAGACCGTCGGCGAGCACGACCCGGGGGTGGAGCAGATGGTCCAGCTCGCGCGGCGAGGACGTCGTCACGCCGACCCGACGGAGCCGCTCGGCGACCGACAGCGCCACCACGGCCGGCAGCTCGAGCCGACGACGCCCCGCCAGCCGCTCCACCTGGACCTGGGTCAAGGACCCTTCACAGGCAACCGCGAACCCGCCGGTGAGCCCGCCCGTCACCACACGGACCAGACCGTCCAGAAGGTCGTCACCGTGGCACAGCTGCCACAGCGGTTCCACGCCGCGGACGGCGAGCAGCCGTGGTCCGGCGAGCTGGCGGAGCAGCTGCCCGTCGTACGCGTGACCGAGACCACCGGCTACCAGCGTGGCGGGGCGCAGCACCGCGACGACGAGGCCGGACCGGGCTGCGTGGTCGGCGAGGCGCTCGACCTCGACGTGGTCGCCGACGACCGCCGCGTCGTCCGGCTCGGCCGACAGCGGGGCGCCGTCGACGACCGGCGCGTCCTGCGTGCCGTACACGTCGGCGGACGTGACCAGGACCAGCCGACGCACGCCGGCTGCGAGAGCGGCGTCCACGGCCGACTGCGTCCCCCGGACCGTCCGGACGCGGCGCTCGGCCGCAGGCAGCGTCACGTCCCACGTCACGTCGAGCTGCACCAGGGTGTCGATGCCCCGAAGATCGTGCGCGAGCGTCGGATCCCGGGCACCGTCCAGGGCGCGGGCCGCAGCGCCGGGCAGACGGGCCAGCAGCGCCGCCCCGAGCCCGTCCCCGGACCCGGTCACGGCGACCGGGCCGTACGACGTTCGCTCAGGGCGCACTCTCACAGGGCACTGCCTACCCCGTCCGGGGCTAGCGTGGCAGCCATGCCGGTCTCTGCCTGGAACCCGTCGTCGCAGCGGTCGCTCGAGGTGGCGCGGTGAGCCGCCCGCCCTTCGGCTTCGGCCCCGGCGACCGGCCCGACGACGAGCCGGGCGACGAGCCCGACCCGACGGACCCGTTCGGGCTCGGACAGCTGTCCGAGCTGTTCGGCGGCGGCGACATCATGTCAGTCATGAGCAAGATGTCGGCGTGGCGTGGAGGTCCGGTCAATTGGGACCTCGCGACCGAGGTGGCCGAGAAGGCCGCCCGGGACGGCGACCGCGCGGTCAGCAGCGCCGAACGCCAAGAGGTCGAAGAGGCGTGCCGGCTCGCCGACCTGTGGCTGGACCCGGTCACCACCCTCCCGGCCGGTGGCGGCTCGGCGACGGCATGGACGCGTACGGGCTGGCTGTCCTCCACGCTGCCGGCCTGGCGCACCCTGGTCGACCCGGTCGCCGAGCGCGTCGTCGCCGCGATGAGCGGTGCGCTGGAGCAGGGCTTGTCCGGCGAGGGAGGTCTGGGCGGTCTCACCGGAGAGCTGCCCGAGGGGTTGCCGCCGGAGATGGCCGCCATGCTCGCCAACCTGGGCGGCGCGGGCGGGATGGCCGGGCTCGGTGAGGCCATGAAAGGCGTCATGGGCCAGGTCGGCGGGATGGTGTTCGGCATGCAGGTCGGCCAGGCGCTGGGTGCGCTGGCCGGCGAGGTGGTCGGCGGCACCGACGTCGGCCTTCCGCTGTCGGAGGCCGGCCGTCCGGTGCTGCTGCCCGCCGGGGTAAAGGCCTTCGGAGAGGGGCTGGGCATCGACGACGGCGAGGTCCGGCTCTACCTCGCGCTGCGCGAGCAGGCCCATCAGCGGCTGTTCAAGCACGTGCCGTGGCTGCGGTCGCACCTGTTCGACGCGGTCGACGCGTACGCCCGAGGCATCGAGGTCGATCCGCAAGCGATCGAGCGGGCGGTCGGGTCCTTCGACCCCTCCGACCCGGAGTCGTTGCAGCGGGCGATGGGCGAAGGCATGTTCGAGCTGCAGCCGACCGAGGCGCAGCAGGCCGCCCTCGCCCGCCTGGAGACCGCGCTGGCGCTGGTCGAGGGCTGGGTGGACGCCGTCGTCGAGAGCGCCTCGGGCCAGCTGCCGCACGCGGTGCAGCTGCGCGAGACGGTGCGCCGTCGTCGTGCCAGCGGCGGCCCGGCGGAGCAGACGTTCGCCGCGCTCGTCGGGCTGCAGCTGCGTCCGCGGCGGCTGCGGGAGGCCGCCGCCCTCTGGGCCGAGGTCGCCGCCGCGCGCGGCACCGAAGGTCGCGACGCCCTCTGGGACCACCCTGACCTGCTGCCCGGGCCGAGCGATCTCGACGACCCGGCCGGCTTCGTCGGCGCTGCCGGCACGGACTGGGACGCGGGGCTCGCCGCCCTGGAGAGCGGCGAGGTCGGCGACGCGCCGGACGACGGCGCTGTCGACGGGCCGGACGAGGACCCGCCCGTCGGCTCTTCCTGAGCCGGCGGAGGTCGGTGACCGCCAGGCATTGACCATCGGGCCCGTAGTGCCTAGCGTCCGGAGCACGACGAGGCCCTCGGCCGGTCGACGTGCGCAAGGGGAAGGCGCACGACGGCCGCCGAGGGCTCCGTCTTGCCGCAGCAGCCCGGTTCCCGGGCGGCCTTCCGCAGCCTGTGGACACTGTGGACGGGCGGACCGGCGGCGCCCCGACGATGCGACGCTCACCGGGACCCCGGAGGTGCCCGTGCGCGTGACCCTGTCCCCGACCCGTCGGCTGTGGCGCGACGACCAGACCCTGCAGCTGGGCCGCCAGCCCGGTTCTGCCCTCGTCCTCGCGGGGCTCAGCCTGTCCGACCGCGCCGCCCTGGCCCTGCTCGACGGCACCCGCGACGTGGCGGACGTGTTCACCGAGGCCGGACGCAACGGGTGCCGTCCCGAGCGGGTGCGCGAGCTGCTCGACCGGCTCACCGAGGCAGGCTTGCTGGTCGACGACGCCGAGCGCTGGCCGCAGCGGCTGACGCTGGCCGAGCGCGACCGGCTGCGCGGAGACGTGGCCTCCCTCGGGCTGCGCCATGGCGGCAGCGGTCTGCCCGCGCTCCGCAGACGCGACCTCGCCCAGGTGCGAGTCCTCGGTGGCGGTCGGCTCGGCACACCGCTCGCGCTGCTGCTCGCGGCAGCCGGGGTCGGAGCGGTCGAGGTGGTCGACGACGCGGCGGTCAGACCCGAGGATGTGAGCCCCGGAGGGTTCGCGCTGGCCGACCTCGGCCGCATCCGCTCGGTCACCGCACACGAACGGATCGCCGCTGTCGCCCCCGCCTGCAGCCCTGGCGACGTCCGGGCACCGCACCTGGTCGTGCTGGTCGGCGGGTCCGGGGACCCGCAGGCGCCGCCCGGCGTCGCGCACCTGCTCGTCGAGGTGCGCGAGCAGGTCGGCGTCGTCGGCCCGCTCGTGCTGCCGGGCCGTTCGGCGTGCCTGCGCTGCCTGGACCACACCCGGACCGACCGTGACCCAGCCTGGCCGGCCCTGGCCGCCCAGCTGTCGCTGCCCGCCCGCGGCACCGAGCCGTGCGATAGCGTGCTGACCGCCTCGGTGGTCGCGCAGGCGTGCCTTCAGGTGCTCACGATGGTCGACGGCAACGTCCCTGCCTCGGTCGGCGGCTCGCTGGAGCTCACCCTGCCGGGCTGGCGGTGGCGACGACGCACCTGGGAGCCGCACCCGGCCTGCAGCTGCCGGGCCGCGGCGGGAGCCGGACAGGGTCGCCGCACGGTGGGCGGCGTCGCGCCCGGATGACGTACCGGCTCCCGTAGGAGGAGACTGGCGTCGTGCCTGAGACCCCCCGCCGACCGGACACCCCCCGCAGCGAGAGCCCGCGCCCGGAGACCAAGCACGGGGGAGCGATCCCGAGGCGTGCCGTCGTCCGCTCCGCGAAGCTGGCCGCGCTGCCGGTCGGCGTCGCCGGACGTGCCACCCTGGGTCTCGGCAAGCGGATCGGGGGCCGCCCCGCCGAGATGGTGACTGCCGAGCTGCAGGCCCGGACCGCCGAGCAGCTGTTCCAGGTGCTCGGACAGCTCAAGGGTGGCGCCATGAAGTTCGGTCAGGCGCTCTCGGTCTTCGAGGCCGCGCTGCCCGAGGACGTCGCGGCGCCCTACCGTGCCGCGCTCACCAAGCTGCAGGAGGCCGCGCCC
This sequence comes from Mycobacteriales bacterium, assembly GCA_038235705.1. Lineage (GTDB taxonomy): Bacteria > Actinomycetota > Actinomycetes > Mycobacteriales > SCTD01 > CANKBT01. The sequence continues at coordinate 65,494 of JBBSTR010000003.1, read as the reverse complement.
CCGCTGCCGGTCGCGACCGTGCACGCGGTCCTCGCCAGCGAGCTGGGGACCGACTGGCGAGACCTGTTCCTCAGCTTCGACGACCGTCCTGCAGCAGCGGCCAGCATCGGCCAGGTGCACCGTGCGGTCTGGAGCGACGGACGCGACGTCGCTGTCAAGATCCAGTATCCCGGGGCCGGACCGGCGATGCTCGCCGACCTGAAGCAGCTCAGCCGGCTCGCGCGCCTGTTCTCCTCCCTGACCCCCGGCCTCGACGTCAAGCCGCTGCTGCGCGAGCTGACCGAACGGGTCACCGAGGAGCTCGACTACCGGCTCGAGGCGCAGAACCAGACCACGTTCGCCGAGGCCTACGAGGGTGACCCCGACATCCTCGTGCCCGAGGTGCTCACGGGCACCGAGCGCACCCTGGTGACGGTCTGGATCGAGGGTCGTCCGCTCTCGGACGTCATCGTGAACGGCACCCAGGACGAGCGCGACCAGGCGGCCAGCCTGCTCGCCCGGTTCTTGTTCAGCGGGCCGGTCCTGGCGGGGCTGCTGCACGCCGACCCGCATCCCGGCAACTTCCGGGTCATGCCCGACGGACGCCTCGGCGTCATCGACTTCGGCGCCGTCGCTCGGCTGCCCGACGGCGCTCCCGAACCGATCGGTCGCCTTGCCCGGCTCGCGCTCGAGGGCGACGCGGTCGAGGTGCTCGCCGAGCTGCGGGCCGAGGGGTTCGTGAAGGACTCGATCCAGGTGGAAGCGCAGGAGGTCCTCGACTACCTCCGGCCCATCCTGGACCCCATCGCCGAGGACTCCTTCACCTTCAGCCGGGCGTGGCTGCGTGCCCAGGCGGTTCGCCTCGGCGACCCTCGCTCCCCCGCCTCCGCACTCGGGCGGCAGCTCAACCTCCCACCGTCCTACCTGCTCATGCACCGCGTGACCATGGGCACGATCGGGGTGCTCAGTCAGCTGGGCGGCACCGCGCCGTTCCGTCAGGAGATGGCCCGCTGGATGCCGGGCTTCGCCGAACCCGGCTCCTTGCTCGCCGAGCAGGCCGCTGCCGCCGGGGAGGTCCGCGATCAGCTGTCCGCCGTGGCCCCGCAGGCCCCGGCACCACCCGAGCCCGTCGCACCGGCCAAGGGTCGCCGCCGCCGCTGACCTGACAGGACGGCGATGACGGCGTCCTGGCCAGGAGGGGTATCTGCAGCAGGCCGCGGGCGGGGCCTAGCTCGGCCACCTTGACGTCGTCGCGGGACCGGTGGGGCTCAGCGAGCCTGTGGGGCTCATGGGGCAGTCCTGGGTGGTCCCCGGAGCGACGACCGGTAGGCCGGGCCTTCACCGACCGGCCTGCGCCGGGTGCCGTTGCTTCCACCTCCCGATCAGCACCCGCGCAGAGACGTACTCCTGCGTCTGACGGGGCGCATGTGACGCCCCTGGCCTCCGCGCCGGACGAGGTGGACGCAGAACCACCCGCAGCGAGCGCTCCGTGAACCCGTGCACCGCCCGTCCCCTGGCCTCCGCGCCGGACGAGGCGGACGCAGAACCACCCGCAGCGAGCGCTCCGTGAACCCGTGCACCGCCCGTCCCCCGGCTCCGCCGCCGCAGCAACGATCAGGTCTCGGACCGCCGAGGTGCCGCCGTGAAGCAGGTCTCGCACGACCGGGGTGCCGCCGGGACAGTCAGGTCTCGGACGTCAGCGCGGCGCGGAGCAGCTGGAGCGCGTTCCGGGTCAGCGCCTCGGCCTGCTCGGGATCCAGCTCTACCTCCATCGCGGCCCCGACCGGGCCCTCTGCGTAACCGACCGACGCGACGACGGCGGCCCGTTCGAGCGCGGGGAGATCCGCCAGGGCACGTTCGAGGCGATCGATCAGGGCAGCCTCGCTGAGCTCCGGAGCCGTGTCCTGAAGCTCGGACATGACGTGCGGCGGCAGGATGTTCGGTCGACGAGGACGCGGGGCGTCGGGCACGGTCCTCCTCGGGTCCAGTCCTGGTCGGCGGTGCGGTGTTGCGGCGTCGTGATCTCGCGAGGGTTGGCCTGCGTCCTGGACGCGCCGGACGGACGAGAGCCGCCCCGGTCTCCCGGAGCGGCTCTCGTTGCCTTCCCGTCAGGTCGCCTCACGGCGGTGTGTCGCTCGTAGCGACTTTTTTGGGACCGGGGGCCATGTATCGGGTCGGCACCCTGAGTCAACCGCATCCCCGCGTAGGTCATTCCACCGTTCGGGGGCTCAGTCGGGGTCGATCAGTCCTCGCGGGTGGCCTCCGACGATGTCGCAGGCGCGTCTGAGATCGGGGTCGGCGTGCTCTCGGGGCTCGCTGCGACCGGAGCCGGAGTCGCTGCCGGCGTCGGAGTGGCCGGAGCCGGAGTCGCCTCCGAGCTCGGGGCAACCGGAGCCGAGGTCGGGGTCGCCGGAGCCGGAGTCGCCTCCGAGCTCGGGGCAACCGGAGCCGAGGTCGGGGTAGCCGTAGCAGGCGTCGCCTCCGGGCTTGGGGTGGCCGGAGGCGGGGTCCCGGCGTCGGCGGCAGGCGCACTGGGTGCGGGCGTGCTGGCCCCCGACGCAGACGGCGAGGACGCGGCGTCGGAGCCGCTCGTGGCACCTGGGACCGTGGTGGTGGGAGCCGGGCTCGGGGTGTCAGACTGCGGTGCGCCCGCGGCGGTGGCCCCTCCGATCACGTCTTGGTCGATGCGCACGGCGCCACCCTCACCCGCGGCATAGGCGGCGGGCGCCACGTCCGCACGGGGTGCCGGAGCCGCGTCAGCCGGACCGCCGGAGGATTGCACCGGCAGCTCGCCCGGGGCACGACCACGACCGCGGCCACCGCGGCGCTTGCCCGTACGGCCTTCGTCGCCCTCGCCCGGCTGTCCCTGGTTCGCCTGTCCCTGGTTCGGCTGGCCCTGGCCCTGGCCCTGGCCCTGGCCCTGCGGCCGACCGTCACGACCGTCGCGCCGACGACCCTCGGGGCGGGAGCCGTCCGGACGCGGCTGGCCGCTCATGTCCATGGCACCGGCCAGGGTGTATTCGTGGATCAGCAGCTCGAGGCCCGGCTGCTCCTCGGGCGACGCGGTCTCGGTCTTGCTCTCGGCAAGCTGGCGCAGCTGTGCGAGCCGGGCGCGACGACGTCCGGGGTTGTCGTGCGGGTGGGTGAGCAGGACAGCGTGCGCGGCGCAGGTCAGCGTGCCGTTCACCTGGGTGACGGCCTGGCGCACCAGAGCGAGGTCGGAGGTGCACGGGGCGCACTGCATCGGGTTGCCCGGGGTCCCGGAAGGCATCATGGTCATGGGGGCACGCTAGTCGGCGGGACCAGTCACCGGGGGCAGCGGCTCGTTCGGGCATCCGCCGAGCACGCGCGCCACGGCGTCACGCTCGGGCGGGGTCACCCACAGCCCGTACGCCGCCTTGACCGCCACCTGTCGTGCGACGTAGGCGCACCGGAACCCCTTGGCCGGCGGCAGCCACGTGGCTGCGTCCCCCGCGCGCTTCTGCTGGTTCAACCGACCCTGGGTCGCAAGCAGGTTGCCCGGGTCGTTCGCGAACTCCCGCAACCGCTCGGCGTCCCACGTCTGCGCACCGGTCACCCACGCGTTCGCGAGGGCGACGACGTGGTCGATCTGCACCTGCACGGCGTCCTTCTTGAGGAACGGGACGACCACTCCGCCGTACGGGTCGGCGAGCGTCCCTGCGATGACCACGCATCCACGTGTGCCAGGGCGCACCTCACGGTCGCTGAGGTCTCGGGCGAGCACGTCGTTGCGCGTGTCGCAGCCGTTCCGATCAACGTCAGCCCAGGCCGGACCGAACATCTGCCGGTCGTACCCGGTGGCGGACGCGCGTCCGTGGACACCGAGCCCGGCCAACGCGACCAGCGCCGGACCACCTGACGGCAGGCTCGGCGGCACCAGGTCGGGGGGCGTGACCGAGACAGCGTGCGGGGCCCCTGCGCCGACGGAAGAGACATCTGGGTCCGCGCCCGTGCGGGCGAGAAGCACCAGCAGCCCGACGCCGATCAGGGCGAGCAACAGCCCCGCGTAACGCTCACCTTGCCGGGGAGCCCCCCACGCCGTCCTGGACGACGACCGACGTGGACCCATGCCTGGCAGTCTGCTGCCTGGTACCGACAGAGCCCGGGCCAGAGGTCCCGCTGGCTAAGGTGCGACCGGAGGACGAGGCCGGAGCGACGGGAGGGTGCGACGTGCAGTGCACGAGGTGCGGGCAGGACGTCCGCGCGGGCAGCAGTTTCTGCCCGTTCTGCGGTGAGCCCGCGCGCGCGGCGGCCGTGCGTGAGGACTCTCTGCGCGGAGAGCCGGGGCTTGCCCTCAAGGACGACGACGGTGCGGCGGCCCACACCGAGGTGCTGTCGCGCCCCCGTGCTGCTCGGGGGGCGACGCCCAGACCGGTGACATCACCGTTCGCTCGCCAGCTCGCACCGACAGCCGAGGACGAGCCCCGCCCGAGCCGTCCGCACCAGCACTGGAGCGCGGCCGAGACACCGCCGACAAGCACACCGCCGGGATCGCCGACGACGGCCAGGACGCCGCCGGGGCCACCCGCAGCGCCGACGCCGATACCAACCCCAGCTGAGCAACGGACGACCCGGCTCGACGCCGCCCGGCCGCGCCCCGGCAAGCCCGCCGGCCGGTCCTTCGCCGACGTGACCCGCTCCTGGCCGGTCGAGCTGGTCGGCGCCGGCGTGGTCACCGGGCTCGCCCTGGTCAAGACGCTGCCGGCCCTCGGGGTGTCGCTCACCGAGAACGGCAGCTATCCACGGAGCGCTGTGGTGGTCCTGCTGCTGCTGACGGTGCTGGCCGTCGCCGGGCTCGCCGCGGTCGCCGCGGTCCGGCTGATCGAGCTGCGCCGGGCCGGGGAACCTGCCCCGCAGATGCTCGCGCTCGTCGCCGGCGGGGCGGTCTTCGTCACGGCGTACGGCCTGCTCGTGACGTTGATCGCTGCCCTCACCGCCGACGACGGCTCGGCGCTGGTCGTGCTCTTCTGACTCAGACCGGTTGCACCGACGCGGTCAGGCGTTGCGCGCGCCGGGTCGCGGACACGGCGCGGGCACGCGAGCGCTGCGAGCGGAGCAACCGCACCGTCAGCTGCTGACCGGCTGATGCGGTCAGCCGCTCGCGGGACAGCTGCAGGTGCAGCTCGGGCGTGTACAGGCTCATGACGTTCCTCCTTCCTGGTCGGTCATACGGGGACGGGGATTTTGCGGGGTCGGCCGCGGGCCCGCTTGCGGGCGACGACGACGCCGTCGACGAGCAGCTCGCCGCCCCAGACGCCCCACGGCTCACGGCGCGAGAGCGCCCCGAGCAGGCACGTCTCCCGCGACGGGCAGGGCGAGCAGAACGCCTTCGCGCTCTCGACGTCCGTCGGGGACTCGGCGAACCAGAGGTCCGGGGCGTCCCAGCAGGGCGGGTCGAGGACAGGCTGGGTGACAGCCTCGGGCGATGACACGGTGATGCTCCTTGCGAGCGGTCGGACGGGCAGGGCCCGGGCGGCGCGACCTTCTCGGGAAACGAGAGAGGCCGCGGAGCCCGGTGGTCGGGTCCGCGGCCTGGTGGGGCGCCGGTCAGGTCAGACCGGGGACCGCACCAGGGGCGGGACCGAGACGTCGAGGGACGGTGCACCCAAGGGGGTGGCTGCCGTCCGGGAGCGAGCTGGGTCACTCATGAAGATCGTCATGGTGTCCACCTCCTGCCTCTGTCGTCGCGTTCGTGCCTGTCGGACGTGACCCTGCCAGCCCTGTCCAGATCAGGCAAGGGATTAAAAGCTAGGGGTGCTCGCCGACCAGGCGCAGCACGTCCTCGCCGTACGCGTCGAGCTTGCTCTGCCCGATCCCGGGGATCGCGACGAGCTGCGCGACGGACGTCGGCTTGCGCTCGGCCAGGGCGCCGAGGGTCGCGTCGGTGAACACGATGTACGCCGGCATGCTCAGCTCCTTCGCCTTCGCCCCGCGCCACTCCCGCAGCGCCTCGAACAGGACGTCGTCCCGGTCGGACGGGCAGCTCTCGCAGCGTCCGAGCTTCTTGGCGGTCGCGTCCAGCAGCCCGGCACCACAGATCCGGCAGACCGGGGTCTTCTTGCCCGGCTTGGCCTGCGCAGCAGGCCTGCTCACCCCGCCGGGGACCAGCCCGTCCAGGAACCGGGACGGTTTGCGGCTCGCCCGACCGCCCGGCGAGCGGGCCAGCGCCCAGGACAACCACAGGTGCTCCCGTGCGCGCGTCACCCCGACGTAGAGCAGCCGTCGTTCCTCCTCGACCCGCTCCGGGGTGTCCGCGTGCACCAGCGGCAGGGTGCCGTCGACCAGGCCGACGAGGAACACCGCATCCCACTCGAGCCCCTTGGCCGAGTGCAGGGAAGAGAGGGTGACGCCGTCGACCGTCGGCGCGTGCTGCGCTGAGGCCCGCTCCTCCAGCTCGGCGACCAGCCGCACCATCGTCGCCGTCGGCTCGGCCGCGGAAAGCTCGACCGCGAGCCGGTGCAGCGCCGCGAGCGACTCCCACCTCTCCCGCACGGCGCCGGTCCCGGCGGCCGGGGCATCGCGCTGCCAGCCGACGCCCGCGACCAGCACGTCGGCGACCTCGTCGGCCAGGGCGGCAGGCGCGTCGTCGGCGGACCGGGCCGCGCCGCGCAGGAGCAGCACCGCCTGTCGGACCTCCTTGCGGTCGAAGAACCGCTCACCACCGCGGATCAGGTAGGGGACGCCGGCGTCGGCCAGCGCGGTCTCGTACGCGGCGGACTGCGCGTTGATGCGATAAAGCACCGCGATCTCGCTGTACGCGGTGCCGCCGGCCACCAGCGTCCGGATTCGCTGCGCGACCGCGGTCGCCTCGGCCGGCTCGTCGAGGTGCTCCGACATCGCCGGCGCCGGGCCGGGCGGACGCTGCGCCACCAGCTCGAGCCGGGCGGCCCGGACGGTGGCCCGGGCGATCACCGTGTTCGCGAGCCCGACCACCTGCGGGGTCGACCGGTAGTCACGCACCAACCGCACCTCTGTGGCTCCGGGGAACCGCTGCCGGAAGCCGACCAGGTAGTCCGGCGTGGCGCCGGTGAAGGAGTAGATCGTCTGGTTGACGTCGCCGACCACGCACAGGTCCTGCCGGTCCCCGACCCAGGCGTCGAGCAGCTGCTGCTGCAGCGGCGTGACGTCCTGGTACTCGTCCACGACGAAGCTGCGATAACGCGCCCGGAACTCCTCGGCCAGCCCGGCGTGCTCGGTCAGGATCCCCGCCGTGAGCAGGAGCATGTCGTCGAAGTCCGCGAGGTGTTGGCGCTGCTTGAGCTCGGCGTACTCCTCGAGCACGAGCGCCACCTCCCCCGGGGCGTACGGAGGGGTGCGACCCGCCTTCTCGCTGGCGCGCGCATAGTCTCCCGGGCCGACCAGCGAGCTGGCCGCCCACTCGAGCTCGCTGAGCAGGTCGCGCAGCTCGGAGGTCCCGGGCTTGAGGCGGGCGCGGGACGCCGCGTTGGCGACCAGGGAGAACTTGTTGGTCAGCAGCTCCGGCGGAGCGCCGCCGACCGCCCGCGGCCAGAAGTAGGCGAGCTGCTTCATCGCCGCGGCGTGGAACGTGCGAGCCTGCACCCCGCCGACCCCGAGACCACGCAGCCGGGTACGCATCTCGCCGGCCGCCCGCGCCGTAAAGGTCACTGCCAGCAGGGCTGAGGCAGGCACGACGCCGGACTGCACGGCGTACGCCGCCCGGTGGGTGATCGTGCGCGTCTTGCCGGTGCCCGCCCCGGCGAGCACGACGACCGGCCCGGTGACCGCGCGGGCCGCTTCGCGTTGCTCGGGGTCCAGCGCGTCCAGCAGCTCCTCGGCGTCCATCCCGCCAGTGTCCCAGCCGGGAAGCCTGCGGGTGCCAGAAGGCGTTGCGACTGTGGACTGCCACCTCAAAAGCAAGGAGACCCGCGGTGACCCAGACCCTGCCGACGATCTACAGCACCCCGTGGTGCGGATACTGCCACCGGCTGATGAAGCAGATGGACCGCGAGGGGATCGACTACACCGTTGTCGACATCGAGCAGCAGCCAGAGGCCGCCGACTACGTGATGAAGGTCAACAACGGCAACCAGACCGTGCCGACCGTGGTCTTCGCCGACGGCACCGCGCTCACCAACCCGAGCCTCGCGCAGGTCAAGGAGCGCCTCGCCGCCTGATCGTCCGGGCGTGCACACTGGACCTGTCCTCGACCCCGACCTGCAGGAGACCCGACCACCGTGAGCACCGCTGTCCTCGACCACCCCGGGCTGGACGCGGTCCTCTCGGCCGCAGCGGGCCTGCTCGGCATGGAAGTGGTGTTCATCGGGGGCCTCACCGAGGACACCTTCACCTTCTCCCGGGTGCAGGCGGTCGGCGAGCCTTGGCCGGAGCTGGTCGAAGGCGCTCGGTCCCCCCGGGCCGACTCGATGTGCCACCGCATGCTCGACGGCGCTCCGTCCTCGACCGCGGACGCCGAGCACGACCCGGCGTACTCCGGTGCACCGGTCCGGTCGGCGCTCGGCATCCGGTCCTACGTCGGCGTCCCGGTCCGCGACGCCGACGGCAAGGTCGTCGCCACGCTGTGCGGCCTGGACCGCGGACCGGTGGAGGTCGACGAAGCGGCGGTGAGCGTGCTGTCCCGGCTCGCCGAGGTGGTGTCGACCCAGCTGTCCTCGCTCACCGAGCAGGGTGTCGTCGTGCGCCGCAGCGCCAGCGGCTGGGAGGTCGACGGGCGTGGCACCGACGACCTCACCACCGCGATGGTGCTCGCCGACCTGCTGGCCGAGCAGGCACCCCCGACCTCAAGGCCACCCCGTGCCGACCACACCCTGGACGAGGTCGGCCAGCTGCGCCTGTCAGTCGCCCAGCTGCAGCACGCACTCACCGCGCGGGTGCTGGTCGAGCAGGCGATCGGGGTCCTGACCGAGCGTCAGCACTGCAGCCCGCGACAGGCCTTCGAGCGGCTTCGCAAGGTCGCTCGAGCGAACGGACGCAAGGTCCACGACCTGTCCGCGGAAGTGGTGCGTTCGGCGACCGACCGGTCCGTCGTGCTGCCTCACGAGCTGGCGGCGCACGGCTGATCGACGTGCTCCCGCGCACGCCGCAGTCCCTGCTGACCGATCTGCTGGTACGAGTCCTCCAGCTGCCCGCACGGGCGCGGGTGCTGCTCGACGGAGTGGGCGCCCGGGGGCTGTCCGACGGGCTCACGCCGCTCCTGCTGGGTGCCGGACGACCGGTGGTGACTGTGCACGCCGAGGGGTTCTGGCGGCCCGCCGGCGAGCGTTTCACCTACGGGCGGGAGGACGCCGAGCACTTCCGTACCGGCTGGCTCGACGATCGTGCCCTGGTCCGGGAGGTCCTCACGTCCGGCGCGTCGGCCCTGCCGGCGTTGCGGGACGTCGGGACCGACCGGTCGGCACGTCAGGTCGCGGTGAACGTGCCCGAGACCGGCGTCGTGCTCGTGGACGGGCTGTTCCTGGTCGGTCTACCGGCCGACCTGACCGTCCACGTCTCGCTCAGCCCGGCAGCGCTCGGCCGGCGCGGGGTGCCGGGCTGGCAGCACGAGGCGTTCCGGGTCTACGACGAGCTGGTCCGGCCGGGCGACGTGGCCGACGTGCTGGTCCGGGCCGAGGACCCGGAGCGTCCTGCCGTTCGCGTGCGGTGATCGCGTACGGTCGGCCCATGAGCCCACGTACGGACGAGAACGTCCTGTCGGACGGCACCCGCCTGTCGGTCTACCGCTACCTGCCGAACGGCCCCGGCCGCAAGCCGTGCATCGTCATGGCGCACGGTTTCACGGCGGTCCGCGACCAGGCGCTGCCCGCGTACGCCGAGGCGTTCCAGCAGGCCGGGTACGCCGTCCTGCTGTTCGACTACCGCCACTTCGGCGCCAGCGACGGGGAGCCGCGACAGCTGCTCGACGTCGGTCGTCAGCTCGCTGACTACCGGGCGGTCATCGCTTACGCGCGCGGGCTCGCCGGCGTCGACCCGGAACGGGTCGTGCTGTTCGGCAGCTCGTTCAGCGGCGGGCACGCGGTGACCCTCGGCGCGGAGGACCCCCGGATCGCGGCGGTCGTCGCGCAGGTCCCGTTCGCCGACGGCCGCGCCACGCTCAGCTCCTTGCCCCTGGCCACGACGGCTCAGATCGCCGCGCGCGCAGTGCTCGACAAGGCTGGCTCCCTGGTCGGGCGCGGGCCGGTGTATGTCAGGTGCGTCGGCGCGCCCGGCACCCTGGCGGTGCTCACCGCTCCCGAGGCCGAGCCCGGGTTCCTGAGCATCGACCCGCCGGGCAGCCTGTGGCGCAACGAGCTGGCGGCGCGGGCGATGCTGACCGTCGGGACCTACCGGCCGATCACCAAGGCCGCCGGTCTGGCCGCGCCGTTACTGGTGACCGTCGCGGACAAGGACGAGACCGTCCCACCGGAGCCGGCCGCGAAGATGGGCGCAGCCGCACCCCGCGGCGAGGTGATCCGCTACCCGATCGGGCACTTTGAGGTCTACACCGGGGAGCCGTTCCGACGCACCATGGTTGACATCCTCGACTTCCTGACGCGTCACGTGCCGGTCTAGACCTTTCGGCTACCCGTCTGCACGGGGCTCATCGTCGGGTTGCTGACGGGACTTCCTGCGGCGCGATGTTCTGGTTGACGCGGAAGACGTTGCCGGGGTCATAACGCCGCTTGATCGCTGTCAGCCGCGGGTAGTTCGCGCCGTAGGAGTCGCGGACCCGGTCGGCGCCTTCCGCCATCAAGAAGTTCACGTAAGTGCCGCCAGCCGCGAAGGGGTGCAGCTCGTCGAAGTAGTCCTTGGCCCAGGCCGAGATGCGCTCCGCATTTGCCGGGTCCGGGTCGACGCCCACGATGACCGCGGCCCAGCCTCCGTCGCGGTGGGCGAAGGCGGTGGCGTCGCCGGCCACTCGGGAGGCTGCCCCACCGACCGGGTACATGTGCATCGTCGAGTGCCCGGTCGGGAGCAGCGCACCGTACTTGCGGTGCACGTCGATCGCGGCGTCGCTGATCTCGGTGCAGAAGTCCGAGCGCCAGTACCACTGCAACCCGGCGGGGTAAAGCCCGTCGAAGGCCTGTTGGAGGGCGTCGAAACCCATCTCGTGCAGGCCCACCATCAGCGGGGAGCCGAACTCGCGGACGGGCGCGGTGACCGACTCGGCCTTGGCGAGCGGGCCCGTGTAGCACCACACGATGCCGCAGACCTTGCGACCCCAGAGGTGCTCCGGGAACGGAGCCACCGGCGGGACGGTGAGCATGGCGATCCAGCCGCTGAGCTCCTCCGGGAGGCTGGGCAGCAGCTCGCGATACCACTGCATCACCGCACCGGTGTCCTCGAGGTCGTAGAACACCGGACCGCCGAAGATCCTCCCGTGGTCGCCGATCCGGTGGCACCGGAAGGTGAAGGAGGTGACGACGCCGAAGTTGCCGCCACCCCCGCGGAGAGCCCAGAACAGGTCGGGGTGCGACGAGGCGTCGGCACGGACCAGCGACCCGTCCGCCAGCACGACGTCGGCCGAGAGAAGGTTGTCGATCGTGAGCCCGAACCGTCGGGTGAGGTAGCCGATGCCGCCGCCCAGGGTCAGTCCGCCGACCCCGGTGCTGGCCAGGAACCCTGAGGGCGTCGCCATGCCGAACGCGACCGTGGCGTGGTCGACATCGCCCCAGGTGCAGCCGCCGTCGACCCGTACCGTGCGTGCGGCGGGATCCACCGTGGTGCTGCGCATCCCGCCGAGGTCCAGGACCAGGGCGTCGTCAGCGACGCCCAGGCCGGCGGCGTTGTGCCCACCACCGCGAACCGCCAGAGCAAGCCCGTGTGCGGTGGCGAACCGGACCCCGGCGACCACGTCGGCGACGTCCCGGCAGCGCAGGACGGCGGCGGGACGACGGTCGATCATCGCGTTGTAGACCGCTCGCGCCGCGTCGTAGCCGGCGTCCCCGGGCAGGGTCAGTGAACCGCGCGTGAGGGCTGAGAGCGCCTCGTACGGTGCACTGTCCCGGGTGGGTGTCAGGGTGCTGGTCATGGTCGGACGTCCTTTCGGGTGTGGGGGGGACGTTCGGTCCGGACGCTAGGTCGGGCGGCGTTCGGCGACCGTTCGGCGGTGTGCCGCGGCTGCCGAACGCTGGCGTGCAGCGGTAGCTCAGCCCCGGGTGCGCGCGGCGAGGTCGGAGCGGCACCGTTGCTCGAGCGTCACGCTCGACTGGGCGAGCGCCAGGGCGGCCGCTTCCTCCAGCCGCCCCACCGCGCGCGACCCCCGGTCGAGGACAGAACGGGTCCGAAGCACCTCGGGCAGCCACCAACGGTCCTCGTGCTCGACGGCCAGCGAGGTGGCGGCGTCCAGGGTGGCGATCGCGGCCCCGGGGTCGCCCTGCCGACGGTGCAGGTCCGCGACCAACCACAGCCAGTACGGCATCCGCGCCAGCGACCCCTCGCTCTCCAGGTCTGCCACCGCACGGCGCGCCGTGCGCAACCCGCTGTCACCGCCCTCGCACCACCCCGTGAGCACCGCGGCCCACTCCCGGTAGTAGGCGAAGCCGTAGCGCTCGCAGACCCCGGTGAGCTCCACCAGCACGGCGTCGAGCCGACGCCGATCGCCGATCAGCTGCCAGGTGATCGCGGCGTAGGAGAGTGCCACGGTCAGCGAGTACGGGTGCTCGATCTGCCGCGCGTTCCGGACAGCGTCCGTACAGGCTGCGACGGCGCCGGCCTGGTCGCCCAGCAGCCAACGGGCGTGAGCCCACCAGCAGCGGGCGTGCACCCCCGTGCGCGTCCCGATCGGGAGCGACTCGGAGTCTCGCGCCAGGCCGCACGCGAGCCTGAAGTGCTCATCGGCCAACGGCAGGAGCCCGAGCCCCAGTCCTGACCCCGCTACCGCCAGGTGGGCTTGTGCCGCGAGCTCAGGATGCTGGTCCGACAGAGCGAGCGCCTGTCGGCCCCACGCGTGGGCCTCCACCGGGTGCCCCTGCACGAAGGTCGTGGCGAACAACGCGATCGCCGTGGTGCACCGGACGTCTTCGAGCCCGAGCCGCTGGCCGAGCGCCGCGGCTCTTCTCTCGTACGCCTCCAGGGTCACCGAGGCGTAGCCGCGCCACGCCGTCATCGGCGGGAGCAGCTGCTGAAGCACGGCGAGCTCGTGTGAGTCCCGATCCCTGCCTGCGGGCAGGTCGGCGAGCAGCTCCAGGCAGCGCTGCCAGAGCGGGACGCTCTCGGCGTGTGCGAACACCGCAGTCGCTCGGCGGGCGGCAAGCTCGTAGTACCGCAGGGCTCGCTCGGGTCGCCCGCTCCGGTCGTGCTGCTGGGCGAGCTGAGCGGCGACGGCCTCGGGACGGTCGGCGTAGAGCAGCTCGAGCGCCTGAGCCAGGCGCCGGTGCAGGAGCCAGCGCCGGGCCGGGCTGAGCATCCCGTACGCGGCCTCGCGGAGCAGGTCGTGGGCAAAGTCGTAGCCGCGGCCCTGCTCCTCCAGGATCCTCCGTCGCCAGAGGTCGTCGACGACGAGCACCACCGTGTCCTCGTCGAGGTCGGAGGCCTCGATCAGCAGGTCGCAGGTGAAGTCGCGGCCGACCGCCGAGGCCAGGGCCACCAGGTCGCGCGCCGCGTCGGGCAGCCTGGCCAAGCGGCGGCACAGCACACCCTGCAGGCTGGCAGGCTCGAAGCGCCCCGGCGAGGAGGCCGCCTCACGCAGCGCCTCGACCAGGTAGAAGGGGTTCCCTCCGGTCGCCGACATCAGCAGGCCCAGATCGTCCCGGCTGATCGCCTGACCCAGCACTGCTTCGGCGAGCTGGCCCGCAGCCGGTGTGGACAGGTTGTCGACTCGGACCAGGTCCACCTCGCCGGCGCCGCGCATCCGGTCCAGCGTCTCGGCCAGGTCGCTCCCGGCCAGCTCCTCCTCGCGTGCCGTCGCAAGGATCAACAGTGGCGTCGACCCGGCGCACGACACCAGGAACGACAGCCACGACAGGGTCGCCTTGTCGCACCATTGAAGATCGTCGAGAACCAGCAGAAGCGGTCGGTCGACGGCGAACAAGGCCCGGGCCAGGCCCTCGAAGAAGCGCAGCCGTTGCCAGGCGTCCACCTTCGCGCGGCCTCCCGCGTGCGCGTCGCCGCTGCTGTCACCGGACTCCGGGACGAGGCGGGCCACCTCGGCCTGCCAGACCGGCTCGAGCGTCCTGGTGGCTGCGCGCAGCTGCGGGTGCCGTAGCCAGTCCGCGACCGGCGCCAGGGGCACCGTGCCCGTGGCGGCGAAGCAGCGGGTGGTCGCGACCACGGCACCCTGGGCCCGTACCGCGCGGGCGAGCTCGGCCACCAGGCGGGTCTTCCCGACTCCTGCCTCGCCCGTCACGACCACGAAGCCCGCGCCTTCCGGGAGTGCTTCCCACGCGGTGACGAGCCGTGCCTGCTCGTGTGCCCGGCCGATCAGCTCCGAGGCCCGTGACAGCGCTGGGCCGCTGGTCACGGGGGCTCCGGTGGCGCTCGCCTCTCGACCGGCATCGACCAGCGCGGCGTCGAGCGCTGCCCGTGTCTCCGGCGAGGGGCCCACCCCGAGCTCACGCTCCAGCAGGAGGCACAGTGGTGATAGGTGCGCATGGCGCCGGCCCGGTCCCCCGCCCCGAGCTGCGCCCGCATCAGCAGGCGATGCCCCGGCTCCTCCAAGGGTTCCAGCAGGACGCGGCGTCGAGCGAAGCCCACGGCGGCGGCCGCGTCATCATGGTCCAGCCAGAACGCAGCGATCCGGTCGCAGAGGTCGACGCACGCCCGCCTGAGCTCCTCCCGAACCTCCAGCACCCAGTCGTCGTCGAAGCCGGGCAGGAACGGTCCTCGGAACAGGGTGAGTGCTCGATCGCCGTGCTCCGCGACGGCGGTGGGCCGGTCTGCGGCGAGAGCTGCGTCCACGTCTCGGCAGGCAGTGAGGAAGTCGGGCACGTCGACCGCGACGTCGGCCCCGCTGTGCCAGCACAACGAGCCGTCGTCGGAGCGGAGGCAGGGGCTGTTCCTCAGCAGGGTGCGCAGGTGATGCAGCTCGCGACGCAGGTTCGTCCGCGCCTGCGACTGCGACGAGTCCGGCCACAGCATGCCAGCGAGGTGTGCCCGGGGTTGCGCGGTGTCGGGGTGGGCCGCCAGATAGGCGAGCAGAGACAGCGCTCGGGAGGAGCCACGAACCTGCGCCGGGTCTGCACCACGGACCGCGACCCCACCCAGCAGGTCGACCTGGATCGAAGCGGACATGACGGGCACCCGATGTCAGGGATTGCTTCCTCGGACCGCACGGTACGCCGAACGCCCTCGGGAATCCGCCTCCGGTCGCGGAAAGCGATTGCTCGCTCGCCAGGGTCAGTCCCGGTCGGGGGCGGTTCCGCCGTCTCGGGCCTCGGCGACCCATTCGGTGATGAGCCGGTGGGCGATCGACACCGGCGGGGGCAGCAGGACCGGACCGTTGCCGCCGCCCCAGCCACCGGCCGCGGCCAGCTCGTCACGGCTGAACCACCGCACCTCGGCCAGCTCGCCGTCGGCCGGGCGGGGCTCGGCGTCCGGCGAGCAGGTCGCCCGGAAGCCGAGCATCAGGCTGCTCGGGAACGGCCAGGGCTGGCTGCCCTGATAGCTCACCGACGTGACCTCGACGCCGGACTCCTCACGCACCTCGCGCACCACCGCCGCCTCCGCGCTCTCGCCGGCCTCGACGAACCCGGCCAGCGTCGAGAAGCGACGCTCCGGCCAGATCGCCTGACGTCCCAGCACGGCCCGGTCGGCCCCGTCGGTCACGAGCACGATCATGGCGGGGTCCGTACGGGGGAAGTGCTCGCTCCCGTCCTCGGAGCACCGTCGCACCGCGCCGCCGCGAACCGAGACGGTCGGGGCGCCGCAGCGCGGGCAGCGCGGGTGGTTGGCGTGCCACGTCGACAGGGCGACGGCGTGCACCAGCAGCCCCGCGTCCCGGTCACCGAGGGCGGCGCCGACGTCCCGCAGCCCCATCGGACGGGCACCGAGCCGTCGCGGCAGGTCACCGACGACGGCGAAGAACGCCTGCCCGTCCTGCTGCCCGAGGTAGAGCCGCTCGCCCTCGGGCGCCTGCCCCGACGAGACGAGGACGAGATCGGTCCCGTCCACCATCGCTGCACCCCCCTGCAGCACGAGGACCTGCGCGCCGACCCAGGAGGCCTCGAGCGCAGCCGCGTCGTCACGGGTGGGGCCGTCCCGGTCGACGGTGGCGCGGGACAGGACCGGCTCGGTCATCGTTCCAGCGCCGTGACCGCCAGGAGCGGCTGCTCGACCCGCTCGGCGTCGCCGACCAGCACCGTCGTCAGCGCGGTCGGCGCCAGGTAGGTCGCCGCCGCCTCGTGCGCCTGCTCGACCGTGACGCCCCCCAGCCGCTCCGGGTGCTCACGCAGCCACTCGACGCCGAGCCCGGCGGCGGCGAGCACCGTCAGGGTGCCCGCGAGACCCGCCTGCGTCGAGGTGGACAGCGCCAGCGCACCCACCGCGTAACGCCTGGCCCGGTCCAGCTCCGCCTGGCTGACCGGGAGGCTCGCGACGCGGCCCAGCTCGTACAGCGTCTCGACCAGCGCAGGTGCCGTCACCTCGGTGGCGACGTCGGTCGCCAACGTGATCCTGGAACCGCCGGCAGGGTGCTCGACCGCCGAGTGCGGGCTGTAGGTGTAGCCCTTGTCCTCCCGGATGTTCGCCACCCACCGGGACGAGAAGTAGCCGCCGAGGACCAGGTTGGCGAGGCTCAGCGCGGCGTGGTCCGGGTCGGTACGCCGAGGCGCGGGCCCGGCGAGACGCAGCGAGGTCTGCACGGCGCCGGGACGATCGACGAGCAGTGCGGGGCCAGGCCGGCGCCGGGGGACGTCCGTCACGACGACGTCGCGACCCTCGGTCTGCCAGCCCGACAGGGCCTGCTCGACCTGGGCCAGCGCTCGGGCCGGTGACAGGTCGCCCACCAGGACCAGCACGCTGCCGGCCGGGGCGACGTAGCGGCGGTGCAGGCTCCGCACGTCCGCGGGCCGCACCTCGGCCACCTCGGCGCTGGTGGGCAGCTCGTGCCCGTACGGGTGGTCGCCGTAGAGCCGCTCCAGCAGCGCCTCACGGGCGATGACCCCAGGCTGGCTGCGGTAGATCGTCAGCTCGTGCGCCAGCCGGTCCCGTTCGC
This sequence comes from Mycobacteriales bacterium, assembly GCA_038235705.1. Classification (GTDB taxonomy): domain Bacteria; phylum Actinomycetota; class Actinomycetes; order Mycobacteriales; family SCTD01; genus CANKBT01. The sequence continues at coordinate 48,387 of JBBSTR010000003.1, read as the reverse complement.
CCTCGACCTCGTGCTTCGGGTAGGACGCGCCGGTCAGCAGCTCGCCGACCAGCTGCAGCAGCGCGGGCAGCCCCGACGACAGCGCGGAGGCACCGACGCTGAGCCGGTCGGCGTCGACCGACGCCGACAGCGACCCGCCGAGCGACTGCAGGTCGACCGCGATCTGCGCCGCCGACCGCCGGTCGGTGCCCATGAGCATCGTCTCGCCGAGCAGCTGTGCCTTGGCGGTGAACCCGACGGCACGCTTGCCGCTCGGACCGGCGAAGGGCACGCGCAGACGGGCCTCCACCAGCGGGACCCCCGGGCGGCGTACGGCGAGCACGCGCAGCCCGTTGTCGAGAGTGCGCTCGGAGACGGTGGGCAGCCGCTGCTTGCGAGCCTTGGTGAGCGCGGGGAGAACGGTCGGCGCGCTCATGCCTGCGCTCCCGCCCGTAGCTCGAGCACGGCGCGGTCCGCGCCGAGCGTGCCGGCCGCGGCCTGCACCTGCTCCGGCGTGACCGCGGCCAGCAGGCCGGGCAGCTCGTTGACCAGCTCGGCGCGACCGCGTTGTTGCTCCAGCACCGCGAACGCCTGCGCCCGGCCGAGCACCGAGTCGAGGTCACGGAGGTAGCGCGCGCTCATCCGGGCGACCGTGCGGTCGAGCTCCTGCTGCTCGAGGCCGTGCGTCGCGAGCCGGGCCAGCTCGGCGTCGACGGTGGCCAGGACCGTGTCCACGTCCACCTCGGCCGCGTGGTGGACCTCGACGATGAACGGCGTGGGGTCACGGGCGTCCAGCGGGTCGCCCATGATCCCGAGGTAGCCGCCGATGCTGGTCGCGGTGCGGTCGTTCATCAGCAGCCGCTCCTGCAGCCGGGAGGCGTCGCCGTCGGTGAGCACCTCGGCAAGCACGACGTACGGCAGATAGCTCTGCAGGTCGGCCGGGTCCGGCACCCGCCAGGCGATCGCGACGGCCGGCGCGGGTGCGAGCGCGTCCTCGTGCACCACCCGGCGCTCGCCGGTCGGCGGCGGCTCGGCGAACTCTCCCCGGGCAGGCACCTCCCGCTTCTCGATGCTGCCGAACTGCCGCTCCGCCATCGCGAGCCCGTCGTCCGCAGTGACGTCACCGACGATGACGAGCACCGCGTTGCCCGGGGCGTAGTAGCGGTCGAAGAAGCCCTGCGCGTCCACGAGCGTCGCGTCCTCCAGCTCGGCGAAGTCGCCGTAGCCGTTGTGCGCGTTCGCGAAGCCCTCGTACAGCACCGGTGGCAGCAGGATCCACGGGAACCCGCCGTAAGGACGGTTCAGCACGTTGACCCGGATCTCGTTCTCGACGACGGCAACCTGGTTGTCGAGGTTCTCCTGGGTGAGGGCGACCGAGCGCATCCGGTCGGCCTCGAGGAACAGCGCCAGCTCCAGCGCGTTGCTCGGCATCAGCTCGTAGTAGTTCGTGTAGTCCAGGCGGGTCGAGCCGTTCAGCGTGCCTCCGTTGCCCTGCACCTGCGTGAAGTGCTCGGTCTTGCCGAGGTTGGCACTCCCCTGGAACATCAGGTGCTCGAACAGGTGCGCGAATCCCGTGCGTCCCGCCGGCTCGGAACGAAAGCCCACGTCGTAGTAGACGGCGACGGCCACGACCGGCGCGCTCGGGTCTGGGCTGACGACGACCCGCAAGCCGTTCTCCAGCGTCCGCCGGTGCACCTCGAACGTGAGGTCGGGGCTCTTGCTCGGGCTCTTCTTCGTCGCGGTCGGCACGCCGACTCACGCTAGTCCCCCCGCGAGACGATCTTGTCTGCCATCCCGGGGGACACCCCTGAAGGAGAGTCATGGACATCCAGACCAAGGCGCTGGCGTACGGCGGCGACTGACCGGGCGGACCCGGCGCCTCAGGCCGGCAGGGCGCGCGCGAGGATCGCGCCCGTGTCGACGCCCCGCGGCAGGGTGCCGTAGGCGTGCCCCCAGTCGCCGGCGAGCCGGGACGCGCAGAAGGCGTCGGCGACGGCGGTCGGAGCGTGCTGCACGAGCAGCGCACCCTGCAGCACGAGCGCCATCCGTTCCACCAGCCGGCGCGACCGACCCTCCAGGCCCGCGGCCTCGGCGAGGCCTGCGCGCAGGCCTACGACCGCGTCGTCCAGGCGCGGGTCGGCGCCACGGGTGCGGTCGACCTCGGCGTCGTACGCCTCCAGCGCTGCAGGTTCGCGCATCAGCGCGCGAAGGACGTCGAGCGCCTGGACGTTGCCCGAGCCCTCCCAGATGCCGTTGAGCGGGGCCTCGCGGTAGAGCCGCGGCATCCCGGAGTCCTCGACGTAGCCGTTGCCGCCGAGGCATTCCAGCGCCTCCGCGACAAAGCCCGGCTGGCGCTTGCAGACCCAGTACTTCGAGATCCCGGTGGCAAGCCTCGCGAAGGCCTTCTCCTGCGCGTCACCGCGCGCCGCACGGTCGACCGCCCCGGCGAGCCGGAGCGCGAGCGTTGTCGCCGCCTCCGACTCGACCGCCAGGTCCGCGAGCACCCCGCGCATGAGCGGCTGGTCCACGAGCCGCGCGCCGAAGGCCACCCGGTGCTGGGCGTGGTGGGCTGCCTGCACGAACGAGGCACGCATGCCCGAGGCGCTGCCGAGCACGCAGTCCAGCCGCGTCATCGCGACCATCTCGATGATGGTGCGGACGCCGCGCCCCGGCTCGCCGACCAGCCAGGCCACGGTGCCGTCCAGCTCGGGCTCGGAGCTGGCGTTGCTGCGGTTGCCGAGCTTGTCCTTCAAGCGCTGGATGCGGAAAGGGTTCCTCGTGCCGTCGGGCAGCACCCGCGGGACGAGGAAGCAGCTCAGCCCTTCGGGCGCCTGCGCGAGCATCAGGAACAGGTCGCACATCGGCGCGCTGGTGAACCACTTGTGCCCGCGCAGCACATACGTCCCGTCGCCGGTCGGGGTCGCGGTCGTCGTCGTGAGCCGCAGGTCGCTGCCGCCCTGCTTCTCCGTCATCCCCATCCCGGCGAGCAGCCCCGCCTTCCCGGACGGCGTGCGCAGCCCGGGGTCGTAGACCCTCGTCGTCAGCAGCGGCTCGTACTGCGCTGCGAGGTCCGGCTGCGAGCGCAGGGCGGGCACCACCGCGTACGTCATGGAGACGGGGCAGCCGTGCCCGGCCTCGACCTGGCTCCACGTGTAGAAGCCGGCGGCCCGCGCGACGTGCGCTCCGGGACGTGGGTCGGCCCAGGGCGCGCCGGCGAACCCTTCGGAGACAGCGACGTCGAGCAGTGCGTGCCAGGACGGGTGGAAGCTGACCTCGTCGACGCGGTTGCCGTAGCGGTCGTGCGTGTGCAGCACCGGCTCGACCCGGTTGGCCTCCCAGGCCCAGCGCTGCGGCTGCTCGCTGCCGGCGAGCCGACCGAGGCGGTGCAGGTCGTCGGCGTACCAGCCGGCCCCCTCGCGCGTCAGCGCCTCGAGCAGGGCGGGCTCGGCAGCGACGTCGTGACCGACCAGGGGCGGCACCTGGTTGGTCACCTCGTGCGTGTCGACGGGCACGGGGGAGACTGTGGTCATGGCCCCATCATCACCCCCCGCCGCCTCAGCCTCCCCCGTCCAGGTGCACGTGGAGGAGCTTGTGTTCGACGTGCTCGACGCCGGGCCGCCGGACGCCCCGGTGGTGCTGCTGCTGCACGGTTTCCCGCAGACCTCCTGGTGCTGGCGCAAGGTGATCCCGGGACTCGTCGAGGCAGGCCTGCGGGTGCTCGCGCCCGACCTGCGCGGCTACTCCCCCGGAGCCCGGCCGGACGGCGTGAACAAGTACGACATGGCGCACCTGCTCGGTGACGCGCTCGGCATCCTGCACGGGTGCGGGGTCCAGAGCGCGCACGTCGTCGGCCACGACTGGGGTGCAGGGATCGCCTGGCAGCTGGCGTCGCGTCACCCCGACCGCGTGCGGTCGCTCACCGCCGTCTCGGTGCCGCACCCGCTCGCCTTCACCGACGCGCTGCACCACGACGAGGACCAGCGTCAGCGCTCGGCCTACATGCTGCTGTTCCGTCAGGAGGGCCGGGCCGAGGAGGTGCTGCAGCGCGACGGGAACGCAGGTTTGCGGAAGTTCTTCGGCGGCGCCGAGGCGAGCGCCGACGTCGAGCACTACCTGGCGGTGATGGACGAGCCGGGCGTGCTCACGAAGTGCCTCGGCTATTACCGGGCCGCTTCGCGGGCCGACAACGAGGGCCTGCTTCCCGTCACGGTGCCGACGACCTACGTCTGGTCCGACGGCGACCTGGCGCTCGGGCGCACGCAGGCGGAGGCGACCGCCGGGCACGTCGCGGCGGACTACCGCTTCGTGGAGCTGTCTGGCGTCAGCCACTGGGTGCCGGAGGAGGCCCCGGAGGCCCTGCTCGAGGCGGTCCTGGAGCGGGTGCGATCGACACCCTCGTGAGCGCGGCTCTGCGCGCCCGACCGGGCGTCGCCTTCCGGGTCGCCTCGGGTCCGGTCGACGAGCTGGTGCTGCACGGCGGTGGCGAGGTGCTTCGCCTTCCGCGTAGCTCCGAGGCGGCCGCGCGCATCGCGGTCTGCGCGCGGGTCCTCGGACGACTCGCGCCGCTCGTCCCGCTCGCCGTGCCGCGGCCAAGGCTGGTCGGGGTCACCGACGACGGCGAACCGTTCAGCGCCGAGGCACGCCTGTCAGGGGTGGCCGTCGAGAAAGGGCTGGACGCGATCGCCGCCGGCCAGCGCGACGGGGTCCTTGCCGCGCTGGCCGCGGTCGGCGAACGCCAGGCCCGTGAGTGGGGCGTGCCCGGCGACGGCGAGGCGCTCGTCAGCCCGCTTACGCTGCTGCTCGACCCGCGTCGGGGCGTCCTGACCGGAGCCGTCGGCTGGGACCTGCGACTAGCGTCGCCGTGATGCGCGTCGCCACCTGGAACATCCTCAACGGGACGTCGCTCACCGACGGTGCGGTCGAGGCCGCCCGGCTCCGTGACACGGCGGGTTCGCTCGACGTCGACCTGCTCGCCATGCAAGAGGTGGACCGCGGGCAGCCTCGGTCCGGGCACCTGGACCTGACCGCCGAGGTCGCCGAGGGGCTGGGCGCGGCGCACCACCGGTTCCTGCCCGCGCTCGTCGGGACCCCGGGCGGCTCGTGGCGGCCCGCCGTGGACGACGAGCGCGGCAACGCCTGCTACGGGGTCGGGCTGGTCTCCCGCCTGCCGGTCCGGTCCTGGCACGTACGACGGCTCGGTGCGGCCCCCGTCGTCACGCCGATCCTGCTGCCGGGCACCCGGCGGGTCCTGTGGCTGAAGGACGAGCCGCGGGTGGCCCTGGCCGCGGTCGTCGACGGGCCCGACGGGCCGCTGACCGTGTGCGCCACGCACCTGTCGTTCGTCCCCGGCTGGAACGCCTGGCAGCTGCGTCGGATCGCCCGCTGGCTCGCCCGCCTGCCGGGGCCGACCCTGCTCATGGGTGACCTCAACCTGCCTGTCGGTGCGGGGCTGGTCTCGGGCCTCGACGTGCTGGCCCGCGCGAAGACGTTCCCGGCGCCGAACCCGAAGCTCCAGCTCGACCACGTCCTGGCACGCGGCCTCGGGCCTGCCGTGTCGGTCGAGACCCCCTCCGTGGACGTCTCGGACCACCGGCCGCTGGTCGTGACGCTGTGACCGCGGACCAGGACGGTCCTGGTGTCGCGGGGCACCGGCTCGTGCGCGGTGACCCCGAGCGGGCGCTGCTCTGCTGGACCGCCGTCCGAGCGGCGCAGGGGCGCAGGCCGTCGGCATCAGCGTCGGTCGAGGCGGCGGGACAGCTCGCGGCGGCGCTGGTCGTGCTGGCGACCACGACTGATGGCGTCTCGGGCTACGCAGCCGGTCGTGTGGACGGAGAGGTGCTGCACCTGCTGGCCGTGGAGGTGCTGCCGGCCGTGCGCGGAGCCGGGGTCGGCGCCGCGCTGGCGAACGGGCTGGCCGACCTCGGCCATCCGCTCGGCGCCCGCCGGGTCCGCGCCGGCGCCGAGGGCTCAGCGTTCTGGGAGGCGTTGGGGCTGGAGCGCGACGGCGACGCCTGGTGGGGTGTGCTCGATCCGCCGGAACGCACCGTGGTGCTGCACTCGGGCGGGCTGCGCCTCGGCCAGCTGCTCAAGCTTGCCGGGCTGGCCGAGACAGGAGCCGAGGCGAAGACGCTGCTGGCCGGTGGGACTGTCCGGGTCGGCGGCGAGCAGGAGACCCGCCGCGGTCGTCAGCTCACGGTCGGCGACGTGGTGGCCGTCGCGGACCAGCAGGTCCGCGTCGTCGCTCCCGACTGACCGACACCGGACCGCCTCCCCACGGCGGCGGACCGGGCCGTCAAGGCTGCTCCTGAACGTCGAACGCCGTGACCAGCGCGCGGAGCCCCTCCGCGTCGAGCAGGTCCGTCGGCCGGACGGTGCGGTCGACGGCGACGTAGTGGAAGGCTGCCGTCACCCGGTCCAACGGTGTCCCGGAGAGACGGCTCCAGGCGAGCCGGTAGGCGGCCAGCTGGACGGCCGAGGCCTCCGCGGCGGCGCCGGTCGGGAGCGCTCCGGTCTTCCAGTCGACCACCTCGTCGCGCACCCCGCCCTCGTCCTCGTCGCGGTAGACCGCGTCCATCCTTCCGCGGAGCGACAACCCGGCCAACGCCATCTCGAAGGGCACCTCGACCTGATACGGGTTGCGACCCCACCATGGGCTGGCCCGGAACGCCTGCTGCAGGGCGGCCAGCGCACCGTCGTCGGTCGCCTGCTCGTCGGCCGAGCCCGGCAGCTCACCGGCGTCCAGCAGCTGCGGGCGGCCGAAGACCTCACGCTCGAGCCACGCGTGGAAGGCCGTGCCCCGACGGGCCACCGTCGACGGGCGCCGCGGCATCGGCCGCCGCAGCCGCCGGGCCAGCTGCCCGGGGTCGCGCGTGAGGTCGACCAGAGCGCTCACCGAAAGGTTGCCCGGCAGCACCGCGGTGTCGCGGCCCTGGCGCCGCCGCTGCTGCTCACGCAGCAGCCGTTCGAGATCCTCGTCCCACCTCGCCACGCTGGCCACGGCCTCCTCGGCAAGCTCCGGATCGGGGCCCCAGGTCGAAGGCTCCGCGAGCAGCTGCCGGACCCGGTCGGCTGCCGACCGCGTCCCGGACGAGGCGGGCGGCTCCGGCTCGGGCCAGGCCGCGGTGCGGACCTCGTCAGCAAGCGGGTTGGACAGCGGGCAGTCGCTCCAGGTGTCCACCCGGCCGGCTCCCTGCTCGCACGCCGCACGTGCCTGGTCGAGGAACGAGGACGGTCCGAGCGGCTGGACGCCCGTCCCCCAGTGGTAGCCGCTGCAGAGCAAGGTCCGCTCGGCGCGGGTGACGGCCACGTACGCCAGGCGCCGCTCTTCGAGCGCGTGCCGCTGGGACAGGGCCTCCGCGAAGGCCGCCACGTCCTCGGCCTCCAAGCCGGTCAGCCGTGGCAAGTCGTCGGCGTCTCCCCGCAACGGGAACGGCAGCATCGCCGGGGTTTTGAGCCAGGAGACGTTTCTGGGCGCGCTCGGGAAGACCTTGGAGCGCGCGCCACCGGCCAGCCCCGGCACCGCGACGACCGGCCACTCCAGGCCCTTGGCGGCATGGACGGTCATCAGCTTCACGGTGTCGGCGCCGCTGACCGCACCGGTGTCCAGGCCGTGCTCCTCGTCCTCGGCCGCCGCGAGGAACGCCAGGAACGCGGTCAGCACCGCCGAGGCGCTCCCGTCCTGCGCCGCGTCCCCCGAGAAGGTCGCAGCCGCGTCGGCGAAGGCGTCGAGGTCCGCCCGCGCCGCCGCCGGGTCCGTGGTCCCGGGCCGGGTGACGACCTCGATGTCGAGCCCGAGGGTGCGCTCGACGTCGGCCACCAGGTCGGGCAGCGGCTGGTCGAGGCGACGACGCAGCCCCCGTAGCTCGACGGCCAGTCGCGAGAGCCGGCGAGCACCCTCGACGGAGAAGCCAGACACCCGGTCGGGCTCGAACGCGTCGAGCGCGTCGACGAGCGAGGTCCCGCCGTCGGGCTGCACCCCCTCCACGACCGCCTCGAGCGGGTCACCCTCACGAGCGCCGCGCCGAACCAGCGACCGGGCCCACGAGCCGAGCGCAGCCAGGTCCCGGGGGCCGAGCCGCCAGCGCGGTCCGGCGAGCAGCCGCAGCAGCGACGGGTCGGCGTCCGGGTCGTCCAGCACCCGCAGGGTCGCCAGCAGGTCGGCCACCTCGGGCACGTCCAGCAACCCGCCGAGCCCGACCACCTCCACCGGCACCCCGAGCGCCTCGAACGCCTGGCGCAGCGGCGGGAACATCGACCGCTTGCGGCAGAGCACCGCGGCCCTGGCCCACCGGGGCTGTCCGGCCTCGGGCTCGTCCAACGACTCGACCGCCGCCTGGACCTGCAGGGCGATCCAGTCGGCCTCCGCCTGCACGTCCTCGAGCAGCGCGCAGACCACCTCGCCGGCCGACTCCCGCCCGTGGACCGCCGTCAGCTCGGCCACCGGCAGCCCCTCGCGCCGCAACGGCTCGGACAGCGCGTTGGCCAGCAGCAGGATGCGGCCACCGTTGCGGTAGGTGGTGGACAGACCCAGCCGCAGAGCCCCCCCGGTGCCCCCGAAGCGTTTCCCGAAGCGCCTCAGCGTGCCCGCGCTGGCGCCCCGCCAGCCGTAGATGCTCTGGCACGGGTCCCCGACCGCCATGACCGCGTGCGTCACCGGCCCCTCGGTAGGGTGATCGCCCGATCGCGCCCCGAACAGGGCCGCCAGGAGCACCTCCTGCGCCGTGCCGGTGTCCTGGTACTCGTCGAGCAGCACCAGCCCGTACGAGGAGCGCTCTGCCTCACGGACCTCGGGACGGTCCCGGGCGAGCTGTGCGGCCAGCGCCACGACGTCACCGAAGTCGAGCAGGTCGCGCGCGCGCTTGGCCCGCCCGTAAGCCTCGACCATCGGCAGCAGCTGCTCGCGTGCCTGCTGACAGCGGACCGCGTCGCGCGAGGGCTGCCGCGGGGAGGTCGCGTCGGCGAGCGCCTGGCGCAGCCGGTCGCCCTCCGCACGCACGGCGTCGGTCGTGACCAGGTGCTCGGACAGCTCTCCGGCCAGCGACAGGACGTGCCGCACGACGGTCGTCTCGGCCAGGTCGAGAGCGTCCATCGGCCCGTCGTAGCCGCCGACCACCTGGGCGGCGAGCTGCCAGCTCGTCGCCGGCGTGATCAGCCTCGCGGTCGGCTCGCGGCCCACCCTCAGGGCGTGGTCTCGGACCAGCCGCCCGGCGTAGGCGTGGTAGGTCGACACGGTCGGCTCGACGTCGGGGTCCGGGAGCCGACCGACGGCGGCCAGGGACCGCAGGGCGACGCGCACCCGGCCGGCCAGCTCGTCTGCCGCCTTGCTGGTGAACGTCAGACCGAGGATGCGGTCGGCCGGCACAGCGCCCTGCGCGACCAGGTCGACCACGCGGGCGACCATGGTGGCGGTCTTGCCGCTGCCGGCACCGGCGACGACCACGGCCGGGGCGAGGGGGGCGCGCACGACGGCTGCCTGCTGGGGGCTCAGCCGCCGATGGAGCACCCGCTCGAGGTCGTCCGGACCGAAGGGCCGCAGGTGGGCGTGCGGACCGTGAGCCGGTTCGGAAGTCACCCGAGAAGTCCTTCCCCGCGGGGCCACAGCGGGCAGCACACCTGCACCGGACAGGTCTTGCAGTGCTGGTTCACGACCGGTGGGAACGACGAGCCCCGCATCCCGGCGACCACCCGCTCGACCGTGGCGCGTGCCCAGGTCGGGTCGACGTCCTCGGTGAGGGCGACCTGCGTCTGCTCCATCGCCTTCCTGGTCTGCTTCAGCTGCAGCAGGGACGCTCCGCCGGTCTCCTCCAGCTGCTGGTCGACGAAGGCTCCCAGCTGAACGGCTAGCTGATACACGCCGAGCTGGGCGTGCCGGGCCACCTCCTCGTCCTTGGGCTTGCTTCCGGTCTTGAGATCCACGACGACGGCACGCCCTTGGGCGTCGCGCTCGAGCCGGTCCACCCGGCCGCGCAGCTCGACGTCGTCCCCCAGCGGCACCGACAGCGCAAGCTCGGTGCCGACCAGCTCGCGGGGGTTGGCGGCGGCCCAGGCGATGAACTTGGCGAAGTAGCTCAAGCCCTCCTGCCGACGGCGGCGGGCCGTCCAGGGGGCGCCGAGGTCCAGCCGGGGCCAGACATCGTCGAGCCGGGCTGTCACCTGCGTCGTGTCCAGGGCGTCAGGGCCGCTGGCCAGCTCGCAGAGCGCATGCACCACGCTCCCCACGACCTGCGCAGGACCGCTGTCTCGCGCGATCCCGACCGCCGACTGCAGGAACCACCTCAGCGAGCAGGTGTCGAAGGATTCCACCGCCGACGGCGACACCGTGACCAGCTCGCCGGGCGCCACCAGCGGCGCGTCGTCGGACAGCCCGGTCACGCCCCACCACGCGTCCGGGTGCGCCGCAGGGTGAACCGGAGCATCGCGCCCCGCAGCGAGGCGGGCGATGCGTCGGCAGGCCGCCTCGCGCAGCGCGCCGTCCTCGTGGTCGGCCGCGACCCTCCTGAGCTCGCTGAGGATGCCGGTGGCTGTCAGCGGGCGGGACACCGCCGACGTGACGCTAGGCAGGTCCACCCCGAGCTCGGCCAGGAACCGGCTCGGGCGGTCGTCGTCGCCCTCTCCGCCGTCGACGGCCGTGACGACCAGCCGCTCGCGGGCGCGGGTGACGGCCACGTAGAACAGCCGTCGCTCCTCGACCAGCAACCCCGCGCGGCGGTCGACCCCGCCCGGCGACCATGCCCCCTGCAGCGACCCCTCCAGCGCCTCGTCGAGCCGCTCGGTCGCGAGCAGCGAGCCACGCAGCCGCAGGTCCGGCCAGACCCCCTCCTGCACCCCGGCGACCACGACCAGCCGCCACTCGAGCCCCTTGGCCGCGTGCGCGGTCAGCAGCCTGACGGTGCCGTTCTGCGGTGTGCGGGAGCTGCCCCCGTCACCCGGCACCTGCTGCGCGCGGACGTCGGCCACGAGCTGCAGGGCGCTCAGGTGCGGCAGCCGGTCCACGAACCGCTCCGCCGCCTCGAACAACGCCACGACCGCGTCGATCGCACGGTCGGCTCTCGCACCACGGGGGCCGCCGGCAAGGCTCTCCTGCTCCCAGCGGTCGGCCAGACCGCTGCGCTGCCAGACCGCCCAGAGCACCTGCTCCGCCGTGCCGTCGACCGCACGTGCCGCCTGCAGCAGACCGGCCAGCCGCAGCAGCGGAGCCAGCGCCGGCCTGGCCCGGGCACCCGGCGCGGCCGCCGGGTCGGCCACCGCGGCGAGCAACAGGCGCTCGACGTCGGTTCCCACGGCGGGTCCAGGAGCACGAGCACCGACGGGCGGGTCGCCGGACACCTCCTTCGGCGACACCGAGACGCCCTGGGCGCCGTCCGGCACGTCCGGGCTCGTGGACGACACCTCCCGCAGGGCTCGACGCAGCCGTCGCACGGCCAGCGCGTCAGCGCCGACCAGCGGCCCGGTGATCAGCGCCAGCACGTCCTGCTCCGTCGCCGAACCCGGGTCCAGGGCGAGCGACAACAGTCCTAGCAGGGCCGTGACCACGGGCTCCTCGGCCAGCGGCATCTCCTCGACCGGGACCGAGACCGGCACCCCGGCGGCGAGCAGCCCACGGCGCAGCCCGGCCGAAGACCGCGGGGTGGAACGCAGCAGGACCGCCATCTCCGACCAGGCCAGGCCGTCGACGAGGTGCGCCCGACGGAGCACGTCGGCGACGACGGCAGCCTCTGCCGTGGTGGAGCTGGTCAGCAGCACCTCCACCGAGCCGTCGCCGGGCACGGACGCCGGGTCGGGCACCAGGTCGCGGAAGGCCCTGCCCAGCCCTCCGGCCGGGAGCCGGCCGGCGACCGCCCGGCTCGCGGCGAGCAGCGCCGTCCCGGCGCGTCGGGACGTGCGCAGCTCGACCGTCGTCGGAGAACCGCCTCCGGGGCCAGGCGGGAAGTGCTCGTGAAACTCGAGGATCCCCCGCACGTCGGCTCCCCGGAAGCCGTAGATGCTCTGGTCCGGGTCACCCACGGCGACGAGGTCACGACCGTCACCGGCCAGCGCCTGGAGGAGCCGGACCTGGGCCGGGTCGGTGTCCTGGTATTCGTCGACCAGGACCACGCCGTAAGCAGCCCGCTCTCGCTCACGAAGGGGACCGTCCTGCTCCAGCAGGGCGGCAGCGGCAACCACGAGGCCCGCCTGGTCGATGACCTCGTGCTGCGGGTCCAGGTCGAACCGCGCCTCGTAGTCGTCCAGGAAGCCGCCGGCGGCGACCCAGGCGGGCAGGTCGAGCCGGCGCCCGAGCGAAGCCAGGTCCGCGCCGCCGAGCCCACGTTCCTGTGCTCGCAGCAGCAGGTCGCGCAGCTCGGCCCGGAACCCGGTCAGCCCCAGCGCCGGACGCAGGTCGGCGGGCCACCGGTGCGCCCCGTCCTCCAGCTCCCCGCGCAGCAGGCGGCCGATCTCCAGGTCCTGCTCCGCGCCCGTCAGGAGCCTGACCGGCGGGCCCGCCTGCTCGCGGCGCAGCAGCGCCCAGGCGTAGGCGTGGATCGTCATCGCGATCGGCCCGCGGGTCGTGCGACCGAGCCGGGCGGTCACTCTTTCCCTCAGCTGGTGCGCCGCCCCGCGGCTGAACGTCAGCAGGAGCACCTGCTCAGGTGCGAGCCCCCGGCGCACCCGCTCCACCACGGTCTCGACCAGCGTCGTCGTCTTCCCCGTGCCCGGGCCGGCCAGCACGAGCAACGGCCCCCCGGGGTGATCGACGACCCGGCGCTGGCCCGCGTCGAGCAGCGGGGCCCCGCGCCCGTCAGGTCGGGGGCGCACGAGCCGAGAAGTGGTCACCGGGTCACTCAAGCAGCGCGGTACGACAGGACGGGCAAGACGCCGGGCCCACGGGGTCTGGCGGTCGAGGCGCCGGGGTAAGGGACGAAGGACACGCTGACACGACGTGCAGGACAGGCCGGGCGACCGGCGAGGAGACCCTTTCCCGGTGCCGAACATGACCCGCTCCGACGTGTTGCGCTCTGCGCTGCCGCCGGGAGAGTCCATCCGGTCCCAGGACGCCGTCACGCTGCTTCCCGAGCACAAGCAGGTCCGCGACGCGCGCCGCTTCGTCCTGGCTCACGCACCCGCGCTGACCCCCGACGACTGCGACACCCTGGTCCTGCTCACCAGCGAGCTGGTCACCAACGCTGTCATCCACGCTCGGACCGAGATCGTCCTCGCGGTCGCCGTCACCGATCGGTACGTCCTGGTGACCGTCCATGACCTCGATCTCGGTCTCAGCGAGCTGGCGCCCGGCTCGCGCGAAGGCGGTTGGGGGCTCGGTCTGGTCTCCGCGCTTGCCGATGCCGCCGCCCATCTGGTCCACGCGGACGGCGGCAAGACGGCCTGGTTCCGCCTGCGACGGTCCTCGAACGGCTAGGGGTCGTCAGTACGACGGCAGCGACGGGTCGACCTGCGACACCCAGCCGAGCACGCCGCCCTGCACGTGCACCGAGTTGGTGAGCCCGGCCGCCTTGACAGCGGCGAGCGCCTCGGCAGAGCGAACCCCGCTCTTGCAGTACAGGATGATCTCCTTGTCCTGCGGGAGGTCGGCGAGCGCGGCACCCGAGAGGATGTCGCCCTTCGGGATCAGGCGTGAGCCCGGGATCGACACGATCTCGTACTCCGCGGGCTCCCGCACGTCGATGAGCGCGAAGTCCTCCCCCGCGTCCATCTTGGCCTTCAGCTCGGTGGCGAGGATGGTGCTCCCCGCCGCCGCGTCCTGCGCCTCCTCCGACACGCTGCCGCAGAAGTAGTCGTAGTCGATCAGCTCGGTCACCGGAGCGGTCTCCGGGTCCCGACGGATCTTGACCGTGCGGTAGGTCATCTCGAGAGCGTCATAGACCATCAGGCGCCCCAGCAGCGGCTCGCCGATGCCGCAGATCAGCTTGACGGCCTCGGTGGCCATGATCGAGCCGATCGAGGCGCACAGGATGCCGAGCACCCCGCCCTCGGCGCACGACGGCACCATGCCGGGCGGCGGAGGCACCGGGTAGAGGTCGCGGTAGTGCAGCCCCTCGACCCCGGCACTGCTCGGCGGGTCCGCCCAGAACACCGACGCCTGGCCGTCGAAACGGTAGATCGACCCCCAGACGTAGGGCTTGCCGAGCAAGACACAGGCGTCGTTGACCATGTAGCGGGTCGCGAAGTTGTCGGTGCCGTCGAGGATCAGGTCGTAGCCGGAGAAGACTTCCAGCACGTTGGACGTGTCCAAGCGGTCGGTGTGCAGCACGGTCTTCACCAGCGGGTTGATCTCGGCAACCGACTCCTGCGCCGACACGGCCTTGAGCTTGCCGACGTCCTTCACCCCGTGGATCACCTGACGCTGCAGGTTGCTCTCGTCGACCGTGTCGAAGTCGACGATGCCGAGCGTGCCCACCCCGGCGGCCGCGAGGTAGAGCAACGCGGGCGAGCCGAGCCCGCCGGCCCCGACGACCAGCACCCGAGCGTTCTTGAGCCGCTTCTGGCCCGTCATCGCCACGTCCGGGATGATCAGGTGGCGGCTGTAGCGGATCACCTCGTCGCGGGTCAGCTCGGCGGCAGGCTCGACCAGGGGGGGCAGGCTCACGTCAGTTCTCTCCTCGTGTCGGTTTGACAGTTCCAAGGTTGTACGAGGGGCCGCTGGTCCCTCGTTCCGGAGGAACCGCCACGACTGCGGGGGCAGGTGCCGGCCCCGTGACCGAGCAGCCAGGTCTGCCAGCCGATCAGTCGGGCCGGTGCTGTCCGTCACGGCACGGTGTCGTCAGGCCACGACGGGGCAAGAGGTCGAGAAGCAACCAACGACGAGGAGACGTCATGAGCGGCATCGACAAGATCAAGAACAAGGCCGAGGAGCTCGGCGGTAAGGCCAAGGAGACGTTCGGCGACGCGACGGGCAACGACGACATGAAGGCCGAGGGCAAGGGCGACCAGGCCAGCGGCAACATCAAGCAGGCCGGCGAGAACGTCAAGGACGTCTTCAAGTAGGTCTGACACCAGCACGACGAGCACGAAGAAGGCCGGTCCGTGCGGACCGGCCTTTTTCGTGTGCACCCAGAGGCGGCTCAGCCGCCCGGACGCCACCAGGGACGACGACGGCTGTCCTCGTCCTCTTCGCTGTCGTGCCCTTGCTCGCTGCCCGGCATCACCGGCGGCAGCGGAGGGACCGCGCTCCGGGCGCGGCGTGGAGCGTGGCCGCCGGTGACCCCGGTTCTGCTGCCAGAGCTGACAGCCGGTGCGGGCCCTAGCGGCTCGTCAGGCTCGGCGGCCTGCTCCTGGTCGTCAGCACCCGGTTGCCCCGTGGAGTCGCCGGCCCGGTCGATCTGCTCCGGGTGATCGACCGCGCCCTCGTCGGTCTGCCCCGGACCGTCCGACAGCTCGGAGGACCCCGCCGGGGCGTCGGTCGGCACCTCGGCGTCGGCGTCGTTGTCGTACACCTGCGGCGCGACGTCCCCGTCCTCGGTCCCCGGCCTGTCACCAGCCTCCTCTGCCTCTGCGGCGGCGATCGACCGGTCGAGCTCGTCGATGTCGAGGACGTCGGTGCCCAACCCGCTCCCCTGCAGCGTCCTGGCGAGGACGGAGACGGTCTCGTGACCGCCCGGCTCCGCGAAGTGCTCCGCCGAGGCGGCTCCAGGGGCGGGCGTCGTCGCCGGCTCGGGACGCCCCGGGCGACGCCGACGCAGCAGCGCCTCCGCGAGCGCCAGCACGGCCTCGTCGACGTGCGCCAGGATCCGTCGCTCGCCCTGAGCCACCGAGGTGGCCACCTCGTCGACCCTCTGCGCCAGGGTGTCGAGCCGCTCGCTCAGCTGGGCGTACGTCCGCCGGACCTCCGAGGCGTTGCCGGCCAGCTCGACGCGCAGCTGCTCGACCGTTCCCGCCGAGTCGCCGGCGCGCACCGCCTCAGCGACCTCCACGACCTGGTTGCGCAGGTCGTTCAGCGACGCGGACACGGCACGCTGCTCCGCGAGCTGATCCTCTGCGGCCCGGGACAGCAGAGCCTGCATCCGCTCGGAGACTGCCCCGCTCCCGGTGCTGACGGGGCTGCGCGTCTGCTCTTCCACTGATACATCCTCCGGGTCGTGGTCGCGTCGGTCCTGCGGTGACGGGCCGGGCCGCCCGCGAGTCTGTCACTTCCTGCCCGAGACCGGTCGGCCCGTCACCTCGTCCGCGACGAGCCGACGTCCGGCCCTGGTCCGGGTCGGTCGAGGCCGACGACGAGCAGCGCGATGTCGTCGTCCCCACCCTCGGCGTGACCCGTCGCGGACAGGACGTGGTCGCAGAGCTGTTCGGGGGGCAGGCCGACCCTCTCGAAGCAGGAGCGCAGTCGTTCCAGACCGGCGTCGAGCGAGACGTCCCGCTGCTCCACGAGTCCGTCGGTGTAGAGCACGAGCGTGTCGCCCGGGTGTACGGCGACCTCGTGCTCGACGTAGCGATAGGGGATGCTCCCGAGCGGGGGGCCCGGCTCGTCGTCCAGAAAGCGCGGCGCCCCGTGAAACGGGACGTGCAGCACCGGAGGGTGCCCCGCGGAGGCGACCGTGAGCATCCCTGCCGACGGGTCGTAGTCCGCGACCAGGAGCGTCGCCAGCTCCAGGTCCAGCAGCACGTCCACGTTGGCAGCGAGCCGGGTCAGGAGCCGGGCGGGACGGTGACCCTCCAGGGCCAGCGTCGCGACGATGGCGCGCAGCTGGCCCATCCGCGCGGCGCTGCGCAGGCCGTGGCCCATGACGTCCCCCATCGCGAGCACGACCCGGCCCTCGACCAGAACGCCCTGAAACCAGTCGCCCCCGACGAAGGCGCCGGACGCCCCGGGCAGGTAGCGCGCGGCGGTCGTGACCCCGGGCAGTCTCGGCAGCTCCCGTGGCAGCAGGCTGCGCTGCAGCGTCACGCCACCCCGGCGCTCCCGGCCGTAGAGCAGCGCGTTGTCCAGCGCGCCCGCGGCCCGTCCCGCGAGGTCCAGGAGCAGGCTGCGGTCGATCACCTCCCCCGCCGGCTCGGCGACCGTCAACGCCCCGAGGACCCGGCCGTGGTTGGCGAGCGGGACCGTGAGCGCCGCGGTCAGCCGGGCGTCGTCGAGAAGCCCCTGAGGACTGTGGTCACCGAGCAGTCCTCGGAGCGCGGAGCCCGCCACGGCAGGCGCCCACTCGGGACGTCCGGACGTGATCACGCGGCCCGGACCGTAGTGGTCCGTCCGGTGCATCGACAGCCCCTGAGCCATGGCGACCAGCAGCTCGCGGCGGCTGGGGTCGGCGTGCGCGACGTGCACCGCCACCAGGGCGTCCGGATCACCCGACAGCTCCGTGCGGTTCACCTGAGCAGCGATCTCGGCCGTGAGGGTCACCACAAGCCACCGACCCAGCTCGGGCAGGACCACCTCGGCCAGCCGGTCGAGCACCTGCCGCGGCTCGAGGCTCTCGGCCAGCCGGGTGGATGCGGAGGCGAGCAG
Source organism: Mycobacteriales bacterium (assembly GCA_038235705.1). Classification (GTDB taxonomy): domain Bacteria; phylum Actinomycetota; class Actinomycetes; order Mycobacteriales; family SCTD01; genus CANKBT01. The sequence goes on along the minus strand of JBBSTR010000003.1, from coordinate 30,974 downwards.
CGCCAACCGGCTGTTGGCCGCCTCCGCGACGGCGTAGGCACGGGCGCGTTCGACGACCGCCTGCTCGCGCTCGCCCTCGGCCCGCTTGCGCGCCGTGATGTCCCGCAGGCTCACCGAGACGCCGTCCGGGCCGGGCCACGCCGCAAGGTCGTACCAGGCGTCTTCCGCCGGCGACCAGGCATCGATCACCACCCGCTCACCGGAGGTCGTGCACCGGTCCACGGCCTCCGCGAACGACGAGCCGACGCCGTGGGGAAGGGCGCTCCGCAGCTCGACCCCGAGCAGGTCGGTGCGGCTTCGTCCGAGGATGCGCTCGGCCGCCCGGTTGACGTAGGTGAACCGCAAGGCGGCGTCGAGCCGGTACAGACCGTCGTCGGTCGTCTCCAGCACCCGGTCCAAGGAGTCCCGGGCCTCGCGGGCGTCGGTGCTGTCGTACGCGACCCCGACCAGGTGCCCGCGGCCCTTCCGCCGCGGCAGCACCCTCCCGCGCGCCTCGCACCACCGGGTGGATCCGTCCGCCCGGACCAGCCGGAACTCCGCGGCGAGCTCCTCCGCGCGCGTGCGCGACGCCGCGACGGCATGGATCAACCGGGCCCGGTCCTCCGGGTGCACCACCGTCGCCATGGCGGCCAGCCCGGTGGGCTCGTTCGCGGCGAGGCCGACGAGCAGGGCCAGCCGGTCGTCGAGCACGAGCCGCAGCCGGTCGAGGTCCAGGTCGAAGGAGCCCATCGCCGCGGCCGAGAGCGCGAGCCCCAGGCGCGCCGCGGTCGCGCCGGACTCCCCGGTCAGGGCGCGCAGCTCGAGCTCGTCGACGATCGACTCGGCCATCTCGGCGAGCACGACCACGTCCTGCGGGTCGAAGGCGCGCGGCCGGGGGGTGAACACGCACAGGCACCCGAGCACGAGACCGTCGTGGTCGACCAGCGGTGCACCCAGGAACGCGCCCACCCGGCCGAGCAGGTCCGGCGGCAGGTAGCCCAGCCCGACGTCGGCGGCGACGTCCAGGACCGCGACCGGCTCACCGAGCAGGACCGTGCGGGCACAGAGGGCGTCCACCGCCTCGCCGGCGGCCGCCGCCGTGTCCTCACCGAACTGGCTGGCGACCACCTGCTCGTCACCCAGCAGCAACACCTGTGCGTGCGGCGCGGCGAGCAGGCGCGCCGCAAGCCGGGTGAGCCGGTCCAGCGCTGCGGCGTGGTCGACCGCGTCGACGATCCGTCGCACCGCGCTCAGGCGGGCGGCTCCACCGGGCAGCCCGTCGCCTCGGGTCGGCTCGGGCGGCTCCAGCGGCACGGGCGCACCTTACCGGGGGATGATCGACGCCAGCAGCGTCGCTGTCCCTCTCACGCAGTCTTGCGGGTCGAGGTCTTCTTCGCCGGTGTCCCCTCGCCTGCAACCCTTTTCGTCGCCGTCTTCGTCGCGGCCGGCTTGGTCGTCGTCTTCTTCGGTGTCGCCGTCCTCGGCGCCGTCTTCTTGGGTGGCGCCTTCTTCACCGGCGTGGCGGCTGCCGGCCCGTTCCGGGGGGTCTGCCCGGCCCCGTCCGTGCTCTCTCCGCCGGGCGCGCTCTTCGCCTTGGCCGCGTCCACGCTGGCCCGCAGCGCAGCCATCAGGTCGAGCACCGTCCCCGAGCTGGGTTGGCTGTCCGGCGCCGCCGTGACCTCCCGGCCCTCGATCTTGGCCTCGATCACCTGCTGCAGCGCCTCCCGGTAGGTGTCCTTGTAGAGGCTCGGGTCGAAGTCGCCGGACAAGGTCTCGATGAGCGAGCCGGCCATCGCCAGCTCCTGGCTGCGCGTCTCGACCTCCTCACCGAGGAAGTCGAACGTCGGGGTGCGCACCTCGTCCGGCCACAGCATCGTCTCCAGCACGAACACCCCGTCCCGCACCCGGAGCGTGGCGAGCGACTCCCGGTTGCGCAGCGCGACCTTCACCAGCGCCACCTTCCCGGAGCGTTCGAGCGCGTCGCGCAGCAGCACGTACGGCTTGGTCCCGCTCTTGTCCGGCTCGAGGTAATAACTCTTCTCGAAGAAGATCGGGTCGACCTGCTCGAGCGGCACGAACTGCAGCACGTCGATCGCCCGGCTGGTCGTCAAGGGCAGGTCCTTGAAGTCCTCGTCGGTCAGCACCACGGTCTCGCCGCTCGGCAGCTCGTAGCCCTTGGCGATCTCGCCGTACGCCACCTCCTGCCCGTCGGCCGCGGCCACCCGCTTGTACTTGATCCGGGAGGCGTCACTGCGCCGCACCTGGTGGAAGGAGACGTCCTTGGTCTCGGTCGCGCTGTAGAGCTTCACGGGGATGCTGACCAGCCCGAAGCTGATCGCGCCCTTCCAGATCGACCGCACCCTGCACCTCTTCTCCTCGTGACCCCTGATCATGGGGCCTCCGGCCCCGCAGGGGTAGGACCACTGCGTGCTTCCCCTGTCGCTGTCGCCCATGCTCGCCACCCCGGGGCCGCTGCCGCCGGAGGACGGGCGGTGGTCCTACGAGCTGAAGTGGGACGGCATCCGTGCGATGGTCGCGGTCGACGGCGACGGCGTGCACGTCCGCTCGCGCACAGGGAACGTCATCACTTCCGTCTATCCGGAGCTGTCGCGCGTGCGCGCGGACGTGCCGGTTCTGCTGGACGGCGAGGTGGTGGCCTTCGACGAGTCGGGACGTCCCGACTTCGGTCGCCTGCAGGAGCGGATGCACGTGTCACGCCCCGACCCGGCGCTGCTCGCGCGGACGCCGGTTGCGCTCGTCGTCTTCGACGTGCTGCACGCCGCCGACCGCTCCACCCTCGGTCTGTCCTACGACGACCGGAGGTCGTTGCTGCCACAGCTCGCCCTGGTGGGTGCCCAGGTGCCACCCGCCTTCGGTGAGGGGGCTGCGCTGCTCGCGAGCACGGCCGAGCAGGGGCTCGAGGGCGTGGTCGCCAAACGCCGTGACAGCAGCTACGTTCCGGGCGCCCGGAGCGACTGCTGGGTCAAGGTCAAGCACGTACGGCGACAGAGCTGCGTCGTGGTCGGGTGGAAGGGCGGCGACGCGGGCCGGTCCTCCCGCCTCGGCTCGTTGGTGCTGGCCGTGAACGGTCCGGACGGGCTCCGCTACTGCGGCCACGTCGGCACCGGCTTCACCGACCGCTCGCGACAGCGGGTCGCGGCGCTGCTCGCACCGCTCGCCACCGACGAGCCGGTCTGCGCCGTCCCGCACGACCTCCTGAGCGTGACCCACTGGGTGCAGCCGCGGCTGGTCGCCGACGTCGAGCACTCGGCCGTCACCCGGGACGGTCGGCTGCGGCACCCCGCGTTCAAGGGGCTCCGGGACGACGTCACGCCCGAGCAGGCGGTGCGCTCGTGGTGACCGTCACCGTCGACGGGCGAGAGCTCAGCCTCACCAACCTCGAGAAGCCGCTCTACCCGGGCGGGTTCACCAAGGGCCAGGTGATCGACTACTACAGCCGGGTCGCCCCGGTCCTGCTGCCGCACCTGGCGGGCCGGCCGTTGACCGTCAAGCGCTACCCGGACGGCGTCGAGGGCCCGAGCTTCTTCGAGAAGAACGCGCCCTCGCACACCCCTTCCTGGGTGCGTACGGTGCGCCTGCCCGCTCCCGGGTCGACCAAGGGTCGCGACACGATCGACTACCGGGTGGTCGAGGACCTGCCGGGCCTGGTCTGGACCGCCCAGCTCGCCGGGCTCGAGCTGCACACCCCGCAGTGGCGGGTCGGCCCACGCGGCGGCGCGCACGAGAGCGACCTGCTCGTGCTCGACCTCGACCCGGGCGAGCCGGCCGATGTCGTGCAGTGCTGCGAGGTCGCCCTGGCGTTGCGCGAGCTGCTGGACACCCAGGGCGTCACCGCGTACGCGAAGACGTCGGGGAGCAAGGGCCTGCAGCTCGGCGCCCGCGCCCCGACCGCGGACACCAGCGGGTACGCCCGCGCTCTGGCCGAGCACCTCGAGCAGACCCTGCCACGCCTGGTGGTGTCCCGGATGACGAAGGCGCTGCGGCCCGGCAAGGTGCTCGTGGACTGGTCGCAGAACAGTCCGGCGAAGACGACGGTGAGCGTCTACAGCCTGCGGGCCCGCACGCTGCCGACCGTGTCCACGCCCGTCACGTGGGCCGAGGTCGCAGCCTGCCGATCGGCGCAGGACCTGCGCTTCACCACCGAGGACGTGCTGGCCCGGGTCGCCGCCGACGGTGACCTCTGGGCAGACCTGGCCTGAGCGTCCGAGCCGGCCGTGTCGGCCGTTGTGGCAGGCTCGCCCGGTGAGGACTCTTCCCGAGCCGTCGGGGCGCGAGAGCCCCCGCGGCACCCGCCTCCCCCGCTCCGAGCGGCGCAAGCAGCTGCTCGGCGCCGCGCAGGAGGTCTTCGTCGCGCAGGGCTACCACGCCGCCGCGATGGACGACATCGCCGACCGGGCCGGGGTCAGCAAACCCGTGCTCTACCAGCACTTCCCGGGCAAGCACGAGCTGTACCTCGCCCTTCTGGACCAGCACGCGGACGACCTCGTCCACAAGGTGCGGGACGCGCTGGGCTCGACCACCGACAACCGTTCACGGGTAGAGGCCTCGATCCGGGCCTACGTGGAGTTCGTCGACGGCGACGGGTCCGACCGGGAGGGCGCTTTCCGGCTCGTGTTCGAGAGCGACCTCACCGGCGACCCGGTCGTGCGCGCGCGGGTCGAGCGCATGACGCAGGAGTGCGTGGACGCGATCGCCCGGACCATCGCCCACGACACGGGCTTCCGCGAGGAGGAGGCACTCCTGCTCTCGGTGGGACTGACCGGGCTGGCCGAGGTCGGCGCCCGGTGGTGGCTCAGCAGCGCGAAGCGGTCCGGCGACGGCGGTGCGCACCCCGGGCAGCTGTCCAAGGAGCGCGCGATCGAGCTCATGGTGGAGCTGATCTGGCGGGGCATCTCCGGCGCACCGCTCCAGCCCTGACCGGTTGCGCTCACGGCTGATCCGCTTCTACGGTCCCGCAACCGCGACTAGCGTGGCGGGCCCGTACGACACCGACGTGCACGAACGAGACCTGGAGGACCCGTGGAGGTCAAGATCGGCGTGCAGTACGCCGCGCGTGAGCTCACGCTGGAGAGCGCGGAAACCGCCGAGCAGGTGGAGAAGGCCGTCGCCGACGCCCTGAAAGCCGACCTGGGCGTCTTGGCGCTGACCGACGAGAAGGGCCGCAGGGTGCTCGTACCGGCCGACAAGCTGGCCTATGTCGAGATTGCCGAGAGCGAACAGCGCCGGGTCGGCTTCGGCGGGCTATAACCCCTGTCCACCAGGCGTATGTGTCGCGACCCCGGGTAACACCGCCGCCAAGAGAGCCCCGACCGGGGCCGTCGACAGGAGGCACACATGAGCATCATCATCTTTTTGATCGTCGGGCTGATCGCCGGCTTCGTCGCCCGGGCGCTCGTCCCCGGCGACGACTCCATGGGCATCATCGCGACGATCGTCCTCGGGATCGTCGGTTCGTTCGTCGGTGGCTTCATCTTCAGCCTGTTCACCGACTCGAAGATCCTCGACTTCTCGACCACCGGCCTGATCGGCTCCATCATCGGCGCGATCGTCGCTCTGCTGGTCTACAACGCGGTCACCGGCCGCAAGAAGGTCGCCCGCTAGACCACGCTTCCCGCAACAAGGCCGCCTTCCTGTCCGGGAGGGCGGCCTTGCTGCTCTCCTGACCGGCTGCTGCCACGTCCGGATCAGCTCTCGAGGCCGAGCGCCGCCATCCGCTCCGTATGGGCGTCCGTCAGGCGGTTCAACAGCCCGAGCACCCCGGCGAGGTCCTGGTCGACGAGCAGCTCGGTCAGCGCATCCCGTTCGACCGCGACGCGCTGCGCCTCGATGATCGCCTCACCGACCAGGCGCCTGCCCCAGAGGGCGAGGCGACCGCCCAGGCGCGGCTGCTCGGCGATGGCCGCCGTGACCCGCGCGACCGCGTAGGTCGCGTGCGTCGTGTCGGCCAGCACCTCGAGCACCAGGGCGCGGGTAGGCGCGTCCGGCAGCGCGCTCGACACCTCGCGGTAGAAGTCCTTGGCCAGGCCGTCCCCGACGTAGACCTTCACCAGGCCCTCGTACCAGTCGTTGGGCTGGGTCGAGTCGTGGAAGCGGTCCAGCGCCTCCACGAACGGAGCCATGGCCGCCTCCGGGTCGACGCCGTGCGCCGCCAGGTGGTCGCGCAGGCTGACGAAGTGCGCGTAGGACGCGGACGCGATGCCGGCGAGCGTGGCCTTGTCGCGCACCGTCGGGGCCAGCCGGGCGTCGCTCGCGACCCGCTCGAAGGCGGACAGCTCGCCGTACGCGAGCACCGACAGCAGGTCGATCGTGGACGCGTCCAGAGAGCCGTTCATCGGTGCCCGTCCTCCCGCGCGCCGCGCGGCGCCGCCTGGTTCGCCACGGTAGCGGCGTCGGCGGGTAGCGTTCTGGTCACGGGGAGGCATCTGCCGCCCTGCACCATGTGCGCGGACCGCCCCTGTGGCGCGCCGGCGGACCGCCCCCAAGCACCTCTACGGGGGCGCAGTCTCCCGCCCCTCTCAGGCCCGCGCGGCTCTCGAGAGGCACGCTTTTGTCCAGCACCACATCCCTCACTCCCGACCGCGAGACGGACCCGGCACACCCGGACCTGGCCCAGCCCGACCTGTCGCTGCCGGCCACCGACACCCCGGTCGCAGACCAGCCCAACGGGTTCGCGGCGATCGGCGCCCGGCCCGAGACCGTCGAAGCGCTCGCCGCGGTCGGCATCACCCAGCCGTTCGCCATCCAGACGATGACCCTGCCGATCGCGCTGTCCGGCCACGACCTGATCGGTCAGGCCCGCACCGGCACCGGAAAGACCCTGGGCTTCGGCGTACCGATGGTCCAGAAGGTCAAGAGCGTCGCCGAGGGCAGCAACGGCGTCCCGCAGGCGCTCGTCGTGGTCCCGACCCGTGAGCTGTGCACCCAGGTCACCGGTGACCTCGCGATCGCCGGCAAGACCCGCGGCCTGCGGGTGCAGAGCATCTACGGCGGGCGGGCGTTCGAGCCGCAGGTCGAGGCGCTGAAGCGCGGCGTCGAGATCGTCGTCGGGACCCCCGGCCGGCTGCTCGACCTCGCCCGTCAGGGTCACCTCAACCTCGGGCAGGTCGAGGTGCTGGTGCTCGACGAGGCCGACGAGATGCTCGACCTCGGCTTCCTGCCCGACGTCGAACGCATCCTGGACCTCACCCCCGACGAGCGTCAGACGATGCTTTTCTCGGCCACCATGCCCAGTCCGGTCGTCACGCTGGCCCGCCGGTTCATGAGGCAGCCCACGCACATCCGCGCGGAGGAGCCGGACGAGGGCCGCGTGGTCCCGGACACCCGGATCTTCGTGTACCGCGCGCACTCGATGGACAAAGGAGAGGTGCTCGCCCGCATCCTCCAGGCCCGCGGTCGTGGTCTGACGATGGTCTTCTGCCGCACCAAGCGCACCTGCGACAAGGTGGCTGCCGACATGGCCGACCGCGGCTTCGCGGCCGCCGCCGTGCACGGGGACCTCGGCCAGGGCGCCCGCGAGCAGGCGCTGCGCGCCTTCCGCAGCGGCAAGATCGACGTGCTCGTCGCGACCGACGTCGCGGCGCGTGGCATCGACGTGCAGGACGTCACGCACGTCATCAACTACCAGTGCCCCGACGAGGAGCGGACCTTCCTGCACCGCATCGGGCGTACGGGACGGGCCGGCGCCAAGGGCGTCGCGGTGACCTTCGTCGACTGGGACGACATCCCCAAGTGGGGCCTGATCAACAAGGCGCTCGATCTGCCGTTCCAGGACGTGCCGGAGACCTACAGCAGCAGCCCGCACCTCTACAGCGACCTCGACATCCCGGAAGGCACCACCGGCCGACTGCCCCGGGCGTCGCGCACCCGGGAGGGCCTGGAGGCCGAGAAGCTCGAGGACGTCGGCGAGACCGGCCGGCGCAACCGTGCACCGGCCACCTCACGCAGCGACCGTGGCAGCGACCGTGACCGCGGCGGTCACCCGGCCGGTGCGACCGACGACAGCGGGCCCGAGCTGCCCAAGCGCAGCGGTGCACCCCGGCAGCGCACCCGTGGGGGCGGCGCAGCCCGCGCAGCCGGGGACGGAGCCTCCGAGGCGAGCGCTCCCGACGGCGACGGCGCGCGTCGTCGCCGACGCCGGGGAGGCCGCGGACGCAGCAAGAGCGCGGCCGAGGGCTCCTCCGCCTGACCGGCGCTCCAGAACCCCGGTCCGCCGGCCGATGCATCCTCCATGGTGCTGAGGACGACGGCCGGGGCGCACACCGCCGAGAGCGTGGACGACCTGAAAGGTTGGCTGCGAGCCCTCGAGTCCCCGTTCACCGTGACCGAGACCGTGACGCTCGCGTGCGACGCGCACGGCGACACCCGCCCGACCTGGACCTACGTCGAGGCAGATGCCGTCGTCGGCGTAGCCCGACGACGGTGCCTGTCGTGCGCGACCAGCGTCAGTGTGCTCGACAGCCACGACCGGTGGACCTGGCCGGCGATGTGGTGCTGCCAGGGCTGCGGCCAGTCGATCGCTGAGGTGGTCGCCGGGCTCGCCTGCGCCGAGGACGACCACGTCGACTGGGTGGCACTGGCCGGCCGTTGCGTCGAGTGCGGCCGGGTCGAGGGGCTCACGGACCTGCTGGTGCCGCACCGACCGATCGGCGAGGTCGTCGCCGAGCTGTGACTCCAGGCTCGTCGCTGGCCGGTGAGCAGCACCCGGCGGGGCAGGAGCCTGTCGTGCACCTGCTGCTGCTCGCCGACACGCACGTCCCACGCCGCGCCCGCGACCTCCCGGACCAGGTCTGGGACGAGGTGGACCGTGCCGACCTCGTGGTCCACGCCGGGGACTGGGTCGAGATCGACCTGCTCGACCGCCTGGAGGCGCGTGCACCGTCGCTGCTGGCCTGCTGGGGCAACAACGACGGCCCCGGGCTGCGTGCGCGTCTGCCCGAGGTCGCCCGGGCGACCGTCGGCGGCGTACGGCTGGCCGTCGTCCACGAGACCGGCGCCCGGGTTGGTCGTGAACGCCGGGCCGATCTCGCGCACCCCGACACCGATCTGCTGATCTTCGGCCACAGCCACCTCCCTTGGGACACCGTCACCCCCGGCGGTCTGCGGCTGCTCAACCCGGGCTCCCCGACCGACCGGCGGACCCAGCCGACCTGCACCTACCTGACCTGCACGCTCGACGCCGGCGAGGTCCGGGACGTCCACCTGACGCACCTACCCTCGAGGTGATGAGCCTGATGTCCGACGACCTGCCCGGCGGTGCTCTCCGGACCCGCTACGCCGGTCTCGCCGCGATCGAGCTGCCCGTCGACGGCGCGCGCTGCGCCGCCCTGCTCGTCCCCGGGCTGACCGGCAGCAAAGAAGACTTCTTGCCGATGTTGCCAGCGCTGGCCGCAGCGGGGGTGCGGGTCGTCGCCATCGACCAGCGGGGGCAGTACGAGTCCCCGGACGACACGGACCCGGGGGCCTTCGAGATCCCCGCCCTCGCCCTGGACCTGCTGGCCGTGGCCGCCGAGCTGGGCGACCCCGTGCACCTGGTCGGTCACAGCTTCGGTGGGCTCGTGGCCCGGGAAGCGGTGCTCGCCGACCGCTCGCCCTGGCTCTCCCTCGTGCTCATGGGTTCTGGCCCGGGCGCCATCGGCGGCGGGCGCGCCGACATCTTGAACGCGGTCCGGCCGATCCTCGAGCACGGTGGTCTTGCGGCCGTCGTCGCCGCCCAGGACACGCTGTCCGCCGCCGACCCCACTCGCGTCGCGCCGCCCCCGGCGGTCGAGGCGTTCCTGCGTCATCGGATGCTGACCGGCAGCGCGCTCGCTCTCGCGGTGATGGGCGAGCAGCTGTTGACCGCCGCCGACCGGGTCGAGGAGCTGCGTGCGCTGTCGACGCGCAGCGCCCTGCCGCTGATGGTGGTGCACGGTGCCCACGACGACGCCTGGCCGCCGGACGTCCAGCAGGCCATGGCCGACCGGCTCGACGCCTCGTACGCCGTGGTCGCGGACGCCCGGCACAGTCCCGCCGCCGAGCAGCCCCTGACGACCGCCCGGGCGCTGCTCGACTTCTGGTCGGCTACGGCGGGCTGACCTCGCCGTCGGTGCGCTGGACGACCTCGAAGGCCCAGATCGTGCTGCCGGTCGCCGCCGGCTTGGCACCGGCCGGGCGGTCGCTCGCGCCTGCGTGACCCTGCGCAAAGGACTGGCTGTCGCGCCAGGCGGCGAAGTCGTCCTCGCTGCGCCAGCGTGTGTAGACCAGGTAGTCCGAGGTGCCGGTGACCGGCCGGAGCAGCTCGAAGTGCTCGAACCCGGGCGCACCCTCGACCGCTCCCTGACGGGCGGCGAAACGCTGCTCGAGCGTGGTGCCGGCGCCCTCGGGCACCTGCAGGACGTTGATCGCGACGTACGACATGCCCTTCAGCATGCCCGGTGCGAGACTTCGAGGCGTGACCGACGCGGGGCTCTTCGGACCGGACAGCGTCACGTGGCGCGTCCAGGCCGACCCGTCGATGCTGCTCGCCGGGCTGCGCGCGCTGATGCTCCAGACCCTGCACCCGCTGGCGATGGCCGGGGTGGCGCAGCACAGCGACTTCCGGGGCGATCCGTGGGGCCGGCTGTTCCGCACGGCGGAGTACGTCGCGATCACCACGTACGGCACCACGACCGAGGCCGAGCGCGCCGGGGCGCGGGTGCGCGGTGTCCACCGCCGGGTGGTCGGGACCGAGCCGGAGAGCGGGCTGCCCTACCGGGCCAGTGACCCCGAGCTGTTGCGCTGGGTGCACTGCGTGGAGGTCGAGTCGTTCCTGTCGACCGCGGTCCGTTGCGGGCTGCGACTCACCCGCGCGGAGCAGGACTCCTACTACGACGAGCAGCGACGCAGCGCGACCCTGGTCGGGCTCGACCCGTCGACGGTGCCTGGCTCGGTCGCCGAGCTGACGGCGTACTACGACGACGTGCGCCCCCGCCTGCGCGCCACCGCCGAGGCCCGGCGCGGCGTGCGCTTCGTGCTCGCCCCGCCCATGCCCCCCAAGGTCGTGTGGGGCACGCCTGCCCGGCCGGCCTGGGCGTCGATGGCGTCGATCGCGTTCGCGATGATGCCCCGCTGGGCCCGGCGGCAGTTCCTCCTGCCAGGCCTGCCGACGACCGACCTGGCCGCCACCGCGTCCGGCATCGCGGTGCGCGCAGCGCTGCTCGCGATCCCTTCCGGGGTGCGTACCGGGCCCGAGCTGAAGAAGGCCCGCGCCCGACTCGCCGCCTGAGGTCAGACCAACCGTAGGTCCAGGGCCCCGCCGCAGCTGGCGAACCCGCCGGCGTGTGCCCGACCCCGCCACCGGGGACGACTGGACCTATGCGAGCCCTCACCGTCCTGCCCGGTACGAAGAACAGCCTGGAGGTGCAGGACTGGCCCGAACCCGAGGAGAGCGAGGGCAGCGTCCTCGTGCAGGGTCTCGAGCTCGGGCTGTGCGGCACCGACCGTAACATCGTCGCCGCCCAGGAGGGCGAGGCACCGGAAGGCAGCGACCGCCTCGTGATCGGTCACGAGAACCTCGGCCGGGTGCTGAGCGGCGCCGGCGGGATCGAGGACGGAGAGCTGGTGATCGCTTTCGTCCGCCGTCCCGACCCGGTCCCCTGCCCCGCCTGTGCCCGGGGTGACTGGGACCTGTGCCAGAACGATCGCTACACCGAGCACGGGATCAAGGGCCGGCACGGCTTCGGCCGTGAGCGCTGGCGGGCCGATCCCGAGTCGCTGGTCGCCGTGCCCGAGTCGCTGCGTGGCGTGGGCGTGCTGCTCGAGCCCACCACCGTGGTCGCCAAGGCGTGGGAGCAGGTGGACCGGATTGCTGCGCGGTCCAACATCCCGCGGGCGGTCGCAGCCGTCACCGGCGCCGGCCCGGTCGGGCTGCTGGCTGCCATGCTCGCCAGGCAACGGGGCCTGGAGGTCCACGTCTTCGACATCGTCACCAGCGGCCCGAAGCCAGACCTGGTGGCCCGGCTCGGCGCGACGTACCACTCCGAGAGCCTGCCCGACTCGGGCCTGGTCCCGGACGTCATCCTGGAAGGCACCGGGGTCTCCTCGGTGACGCTGGCCGCGATGACCGGGACCCGACCGGACGGGATCTGCTGCCTGGCCGGGGTCTCTGCGCCCGGGAAGACCACGCCCGTCGACATCGACGCCTTCAACCGGTCGATGGTCTTCGGCAACCGGGTCGTCTTCGGGAGCGTCAACGCGGCCCGGCGGCACTACGTCGACGCCGTGGACGCGCTGTCTGCCGCCGACCAGGACTGGCTCGCCGCCCTGATCACCCGACGGGTGCCGCTCGAGCAGGCCTCGGGTGAAGCCTTCGCAGCCCTGGACTCCGACGTGAAGGTCGTCGTGGAGCTCGAGACGTGAGCCTGATCGAGGACTACGCGATGATCGGGGACCTGCAGACCGCGGCGCTCGTCGACCGCACCGGCTCGATCGACTGGATGTGCCTGCCCCGCTTCGACTCGCCCGCCTGTTTCGCCGCCCTGGTCGGGGAGGCCGACAACGGGCACTGGCGGGTGGCGCCGAGCGCCGGCGGCACCTGCACCTCCCGCCGCTACCTGCCCGAGACGCTCGTGCTGGAGACCACCTGGCGCACGCCGGACGGGGAGGTGCGGGTGCTGGACCTGATGCCCCCGCGCGGTACTCAGCCGGACGTCGTGCGCATCGTCGAGGGTGTGAGCGGGGCCGTACCCGTCCGCAGCGAGCTGCGCCTGCGGTTCGGTCACGGCCGCATCAGGCCATGGGTGGAGCACGAGGACGCCGGGACGAGCGCGGTCGCCGGTCCCGACCGGGTCCGCCTGTCGAGCCCCGTCCCGATGCACGGGCAGGACTGGGCCACGGTCGGCGAGGTGACGGTCCGTCCCGGTGAGCGCGTCCCGTTCGTGCTCACCTGGTCACCCAGCAACGAGCCTGAACCGGAGCCGGTGGACGCCGAGCAGGCCATGACCGACACCGTGGACTTCTGGCATGAGTGGTCGGAGCGGTGCACCCTGCCCGGGCCGGTCCGCAAGGACGCGCACCGGTCGCTGATCACGTTGAAGGCACTGACGTACGCCCCGACCGGCGGCCTCGTCGCCGCCGCCACCACGTCGCTCCCGGAGTCGATCGGTGGAGAGCGCAACTGGGACTACCGGTTCTGCTGGCTGCGCGACGCCGGCATGACGCTGCAGGCGCTGCTGGCCGCCGGCTACACCGAGGAGGCCGTCGCCTGGCGGGAGTGGCTCCTGCGAGCGGTCGCCGGCGACCCCTCGACGCTGCAGATCATGTACGGGATCGACGGCCGCCGCTGGCTGCCCGAGGGTGAGCTGCCTTGGCTGAGCGGCTACGAAGGGTCCAAGCCCGTGCGCACCGGCAACGCGGCGAGCGAGCAGATCCAGCTCGACGTGTACGGCGAGACCCTCGACGCGCTCGCCCTCACCCGCAACGCCGCGCTGTCGAGCAGCGACGACGCCTGGTCGCTGCAGTCGGCGCTCATGGAGCACCTTGAAGGCGCCTGGCAGGACAAGGACAACGGGCTCTGGGAGATGCGGGGCCCGACGCAGCACTTCGTGCACTCCAAGGTGATGGCGTGGGTCGCCGCGGACCGCATGTCGCGAGCGGCTGAGCGGTTCGACCTGCCCGGACCCCGCGGACGGTGGGCCGACCTGCGGGACACCATCCATGCGCAGGTCTGCGACAAAGGCTTTGACCCGAGTCGTAACACCTTCACCCAGGCGTACGGCAGCAAGGACCTGGACGCAGCCCTGCTCCTGCTGCCCCGAGTCGGCTTCCTGCCTCCCGACGACCCGCGCGTCGTCGGCACCGTGGAGGCCGTGCAGTCCCACCTGGGCCGGGGCGACGGCTTCGTGCTCCGCTACGACACCCATGACGGCGACGACGGGCTCACCGGCCAGGAGGGCGTGTTCGTCGCCTGCTCGTTCTGGCTGGTCGACGCGCTCGTCGGGATCGGTCGGCACGAGCAGGCCCGCACCCTCTACGACCGGTTGCTCGATCTCCGCAACGACGTCGGGCTGCTCAGCGAGGAGTGGGACCCCACCGCCGGACGGCACCTGGGCAACACCCCGCAGGCGTTCAGCCACTTCGCGCTGGTCGCCAGCGCCGTCACCGTGCACGAGAGCGTCCTGCGGCGCAGCGACACCCCGCCGCCCTCAGACAACAGCAACACCCCGCCGCCCTCAGACAACAGCAACACCCCGCCGCCCTCAGACAGCAGTCACACCCCGCCGCCCTAACATCGGTCCGCATGGGAAAGACGTACGACGGCATCGATGACGAGCTCACCGCCTGGCTCGCGGCGCAGCCGATGTTCTTCGTCGCGACCGCCCCGCTCGCCGCCGACGGGCACGTCAACGTGAGCCCTCGCGGGCACGACACGTTCTCGGTGCTCGGGCCGCACCGCGTGGGGTGGGTCGACCTCACCGGCAGCGGCGTCGAGACGATTGCGCACCTGCGCGAGAACGGCCGGTTGTGCCTGATGTGGAACGCCTTCACCGGCAAGCCCCGGGTCGTCCGCCTGCACGGCACGGGCCGGGTCGTGCGGCCGGGCACCGAGGACTTCGACGACCTCGTACAGCGCCACCCGGACAACCCGAGCACACGGGCGGGGGTCGTCGTGGACGTCCAGCGGGTCAGCGACTCGTGCGGCTACGGGGTCCCGGTCATGCGGCACGAGTCTGACCGCGAGATCCTCGCGCAGACCGCGGCGAAGAAGGGTCCGGAGGGGCTACGCGCCTACCGGGAGCAGAAGAACGCTCTGTCGGTGGACGGCCTGCCCGGCCTCTGAGCCCGCTCCTGCGGGCGTCAGCCGAGCAGGGCCTCGTACTCGTCGCGGGACGTCGTGCTCTCGCCCAGCCGGACCGCCTTGTTGTCGCCGTGGAAGTCGCTGCTGCCGGTGACCACGAGCCCGATCCGGCGGGCGAGAGTCCGCAGGTGCTCGCGGGTCGCGGGCGGGTGGTCGACATGGTCGACCTCGAGGCCGGCGAGCCCGGCGTCCGCCATCGCGACGACGGTCGTGTCCGGGACGGTCTCCCCACGAGCGTCTGCGCCCGGGTGCGCGAACACGCTCACGCCACCGGCGGCGCGGACCAGCGCGATCGCCTCGAAGACGTCGAGCTCCGCCTTGTCGACCCAGTGCCGCCCGCCGGTGCCGATCCACTCCGCTGTGAACGCGTCCGCGAGCGTCGGCACGAGGCCCCGTTCGACCAGGGCCCGGGCCAGGTGGGGGCGCCCGACCGTCCCCTGCGCCAGCGACTGCACCTGCGCCCACGTCACGCCCGTGCCGGCTGCCTCCAACGAGCGCGCCATCGCCTCCGCACGCCCCGCCCGACTCTCGCGCAGTCGCTGCAAGGCGGTGACGAGCACCGGCTCGGCCTCGTCGAACCGGTAGGCGAGCAGGTGCAGGCTCACCCCGTCGGCCCGGCAGCTCAGCTCGGCGCCGGGCACCAGCGTGAGTCCGTCGGGCAGCGCCGCGCGCGCTTCACGCAGACCCGAGACCGTGTCGTGGTCGGTCAGCGCGATGACGTCCAGCCCCTCCGCACGAGCCAAGCTCATCAACCTCGCGGGCGGCGTCGTGCCGTCGGAGGCGGTCGAGTGAGTGTGCAGATCGATGCGCAAAGCGGCTCCAGAGCAACAGACAGGGCTCTACTCTGCCGCCATGACACCCCAAGGGTCCGGACGCGGCGGCCCGTCGCTCCAGCCCGGTGACGTGCTCGGCGGCCGCTGGCGCGTCGGGGTCCGGCTGGGCACGGGCGACGTCGCGGTCGTCCACCGCGCGTTCGACACCCTGCTGGAGCGGCCCGTCGCGGTGAAGGTCCTCAGCGCCGAGCTGGCCCGTGACGCCCGGCTCGCCCAGCTGTTCCACGACGAGGGTCGCGCGATGAGTCGGGTCGGCGGGCACCCGAACGTCCTCCACGTCTATGACACCCCGTGGGACATGGCCTGGGGGCCGTTCCTTGTCCTGCAGGCCGTGGAGGGTCTGAGCCTGGACGCGGCGCTCCCCGGGCCGTTCCCTCTCTCGGCCGTCCAGCGACTGGCTCACCAGGTCGGGGCCGGGCTGCACGCGGTGCACGAGGCAGGTCTGGTCCATGGCGCCGTCAAGCCGGCAAACATCCTGCTGACCAGCACGGAGCCGACGTTTCACGCCTGGATCACCGATGTGGGCATCACCCGGGCCGCTGGGAGTGCCCGACGCGACGACCGGCTCGGCGCCTCGGCCTGTACGAGCCCGGAGGCGCTGCGAGGTCACCGCCTGGACCGTCGCGCCGACATCTACTCCTTGGCGTGCGTCCTGGTCGAGTGTCTCACCGCCGGGCGTCTCACGGAGCAGACCCCGCTGACGCTGGTGACCCGGGTCGGGGCGGAGCTCGGCGAGCTGGGTCCCGGTCTCGAGCGGGTGCTGCGCCAGGCCCTGTCGGAGGACCCCGAGCTGCGGTATGCGACCGCGCCGGAGCTCGCGGAAGCGCTCGGCGAGCTGGGCACACCCCGGCCCCGGCCCCAGCCCCAGCCCCAGCCCCAGCCTCGACCGCTCCCCGTGCCCAAGCCGGAACCGGAGCCGGAGCCCGACCCGCAACCACGGCCGCGACCGGTTCCCGCGCCCCAGCCCCGGCCCCGGCCCCGACCTCGCCGTCGTCAGGGCGTCTGGCTGGCAGGCGCCGCGCTCCTGGCCGCTGCAGGCCTCACGGCGGTCGTGATCACGACAGGTGGCAACAGCCCTTCGACGGTGAAAGATGCAGCGACAGGTGCGCAGGCGGGCTCGCTGTCAGCGGCAGACGCAGCGCTCGCGGCCCGGCTCGGGCCAGCTGTCGGACAGTGCACCCACCTGGTTCAGAAGCAGGCCGGCATCGTGGCCGCGCTGGACTGCGCACGCCTGCCTGCGGGCCTCCCCCAGCTGCAGGCGAAGCAGTGGGACACCGTCGCGCACATGCAGCAGGACTTCGACCGGCTCACCGTGGGGACCAACGGGCAGAAGCCCACGATCCGGACCGTCGAGGCACCGTGCGGGGGCTTCGCGGGTGGCCGCGCACTCACGGGCACGGGACACCGGAGCAGCTGGAAGAAGGACCCCATCGCCTGCTACGTGAACACGAACGGCATCGCGGTGCTGCTGTGGCAGAACGACGATCAGCGCCTGCAGCTGCTGGCGATCGGTCGGGACGCCGACTCCCCGGCAGTGTTCGCGTGGTGGCAGGAGCACCGCGACGGGGTCCTGGCGCGCTGATCGCCGCGGCCGGGCGTTAGCGTCGGCGTATGGCTGACCAGCAGACCGACCGCGAGCTCGACATCGTCGTCTACGGAGCCACCGGCTTCGTCGGCGCCCTGACCGCCCGACACCTCGCTGAGCACGCCCCGAACGACGCGCGCATCGGCCTCGCGGGGCGTTCGGCCGACAAGCTGGCGAAGGTGCGCGCCACGCTGCCGCCCAGGGCCCGGGACTGGCCGCTGATCGTCGCGGACAGCAGCGACGACGCCTCGCTGCAGGCGCTCGTCGGCAGGACGAAGGTCGTGGCGAGCACCGTCGGGCCTTACGCCCGGCACGGCCTGCCGCTGGTTCGCGCCTGCGCCGCCGCCGGGACGCACTACGCCGACCTGACCGGCGAGGTGCTCTTCGTCCGGGAGAGCGCCGACGAGTGCCACGACGCGGCACGGACCTCCGGAGCGCGGATCGTGCACTCGTGCGGCTTCGACTCGGTGCCGTCCGACCTCGGGGTGCACATGGCGTACGAGCGGGCCGCCGCGGACGACGCCGGGGAGCTGACCGAGACCGTGTACGTGCTGCTGTCGGCACGCGGCGGGGTCAGCGGCGGGACGATCGACTCGGTCCGCAACCAGGTGGTCGAGATGACGGCGGACTCGGCCAAGCGCAAGATCGTGACCGACCCGTACGCGCTGAGCCCCGATCGCGACCTGGAGCCGGAGGGGTCGTCCGACAGCTTCCTGCCCGGCCGCGACCCGCTCCTGAAGCGCTGGGTGGCGCCGTTCGTCATGGCGACCTACAACACGCGGATCGTGCGGCGTAGCAATGCGCTGCTCGGCTACGCGTACGGCAAGGGCTTCCGCTACCGCGAGGTGCAGGGGGTGGGCACCTCCCCGGCCGCCCCGTTGTTCGCCGGCGCCGTGGCCGGCGGCGTCGGGCTGATGGCCGCGGGCATGGCGCTCCCGCCGACCCGCTTCGTGCTCGACCGCGTCCTGCCCAAGCCGGGCGAGGGCCCGTCGCAGAAGCAGCAGCAGAACGGCAGCTTCCACGTCGAGGTCCACGCCCGCACCACCTCCGGCGCGACGTACGTCTCGACGGTCAAGGCCAAGGGGGACCCCGGCTACGCGGCGACCGCCGTCATGCTGGGCCAGAGCGTCCTGTCGCTGGCCCTGGACGACCTGCCCGGTGGTGGCGGCGTGCTCACCCCGGCCAGCGCGATGGGCGAGGCGCTGGAGCGCCGGCTCAGGATCGCCGGCTTCACCATGTCGGTCGAGCGCCGCTAGACCTGCCTGGTCAGGCGGTCGCCGAGCGGCGTCGCGCCGCGCCCTGCCCGGATCACCAGTGGACGCCCGGCAGCAGGCGGCTCATGACCACGGCGCCGCGGGACAGCGCCTCGGGCGGCGAGGTGCGCTTGGCGAGGTCACCACCGGTCGCAGCGGTCGAGTCCGGGAACATCTGGTAGGCCACGTGCAGCACGGCGTCCACCACCTTCGGTGCGAGCGCGTAGGCCACGACAGCGGTGGTGCCGAGCTTGGTGCCGACGTGCTTGGGCTGGTGCTCCAGCGCGCCGACGATCATCTCGGCGGCCTCCCGCGGCGACAGGGTCGGGAACTTGTCGTACATCTTGGTCGGCGCGATCATCGGCGTGCGCACCAGCGGCATGTGCACGTTGGTGAACGTCACCCCTTCGCCGATCACCTCGGTGGCGGCCACGCGCGAGAACGCGTCGAGGGCGGCCTTGCTCGCCACGTACGCCGAGAAGCGCGGCACGTTGGTCTGGACGCCGATGGAGGAGACGTTGACGATGTGGCCGAAGCGCCGCGAGATCATCTGCGGCATGAGGGCGAGGATCAGGCGCACGGGCGCGAAGTAGTTGATCGCCATCGTGCGCTCGTAGTCGTGGAACCGGTCGTAGGACAGCTGGATCGACCGCCGGATGGACCGGCCGGCGTTGTTGACGAGCATGTCGATGCCGTCGTGGTCGGCGAGCATCTGCTTCACGCAGGCGTCGATCGACTCGTTGCTGGTGAGGTCGACGGAGTAGACCGCGGCCGTGCCACCGATCGCCTCGATCTCGACCTTGACCTTCTCCAGCTCCTCGGTGCGCCGGGCGAGCAGCAAAGGGGTGCCGCCGCGCTCGGCGATGAGCAGAGCGGTCTCGCGTCCGATCCCGGACGAGGCGCCGGTGACGACGACCGTGCGTCCGGCCAACGGCAGGCCCTCCCTGCGACGACGGGCCCGCAGCGGGTCGAGGTTGGCGCACCAGTAGTCGACGAGCGTCTGTGCGTAGGTGTCGAACTCCGGCGGGGCGAGGATCCCGAGGGGACCCAGCACAGAGCGGGTCCGATGGGTGGAGAACACCGGGGTGAACGTGCTGTGCGGGATCACCTGCGGCGGGATGCCGAGCCTCGTCAGCACCACCTCGGTCACCGGGGTGAGGCCGGGGATCTTCCCCAGCAGACCGGCAGCCTGCTTGACCGGCCCCAGGAGCCCGCCTGGAAGCGTCATCTGGGCCTGCGGCGCGTCGGTCGCACGGGCGAGCGCGTTGTAGACCTCGAGCAGCGGCTGCGGCCGACCGTGGCCGAGGTGGAACGCCTGCCCGTCCAGACCCGGGGCGTGCATGATCGCGTCCATGCCGTCGACCACGTAGTCGACCGGTACGACGTTGGTGTCCCCGAGGTCGGGCAGCATCAGCGGCACGCGCCCGGCCCCCGGCAGGTCGCCGATGCTGGTCATGAGCGGCAGGAAGTAGTAGGGCCCGTCGGCCTTGTCGATCTGGCCGGTCCGGGAGTCGCCGACCACGATCGTCGGGCGGTAGACCCGCCACGGCACGTCGGGCTGGCTCCGCACGAGCTTCTCCGCCTCAAACTTGGTGCGGTGGTAGGCCGAGGGCAGGTGCTGTCCCTCGTCGAACATCCCCTCGTGGAACGTGCCGCGGTGCTCACCGGCGACCGCGATCGAGCTGACGTGGTGGAACAGCCCGGCGTGGATGCGGGACGCGACCTCGAGCACCCGCTGGGTGCCGCCGATGTTGAGGTCCTCGTTGTCGGCGTCGCTGCCGGTCATGTCGTAGAGCGCGGCCAGGTGCACGACGTGGTCGATGGTGCCCTTCAGGGCAGACAGCGTCTTCGGGTCGATCCCGAGCAGGTCGGCGCGGATGTCACCGATCAGCGGCGTGATCCGGTCAGCCGCCCCGAGCTTGTCCGCGATGCGCTCCAGCCGTGACACCGAGGCTTTGCGGACGAGCACCTGGACCCGTGCCTCCGGACGCGCCACCAACCGGGCCAGCAGGTTGCGGCCGAGGAACCCGGTGCCTCCGGTGACGAGATAGGTGCTCATCGGTGTTGCCCTTCGTCGAGTGTCGCCGCGTCCAGCCGTGCGGCACAGTGTGGCGCACGGCACGCCCCTGTGGCGAAGATTCCAGCTCAGGGCAGACGAGGGCTCGGTGCGCCGAGGGGCAGGTCGAGCTCTGCGTGCGCGCCGTGCCGGAGATCGTGCAGCTGCACCTGCTCGAGAAGCACCAGCTCGGCCTCGGGCGGCCACAGGACCGCCCACAGCCAGACCCCGAGAGCCTCACCCACCAGCGCGACCCGGTCGGCTGCGCTGCGGCACCGCCAGAGTGGGGTGACATGGCCGGCCGCCTCGACCGTGGCGTCCGGCGGCCCCTGGGTGCAGTCACCCGGGTCGAGGTCCGGCATCCCCGCGACGTGCTCGCCCAGCCCGACGCCAGGCTCCTCGGCGACCAGCAGCAGGTCGGCCGGGCCCCCGAGCGGGGACGGTCCGGCCAGCGCCACGGCGGTCGCGCGGGCTCGGCCCGTACGGGTGTCGTTGGCTGTCCCGAGACCGGCAAGCGTCCAGCCGCCGGGCAGCGGCAGGGCCGACCAGAGCGGGACGCCGTCAGCCCGAGCAAGCTGCCGCACCGCCTCCGCGGTCGGGTGCGGCAGCCTGGCGTACGGCGCGGTGACCTCGCCGTGCCGGGCGCAGACCCAGCCGCTGTCCATCAGTCCTGGCGGCCGCAGCTCGCCGGAGCAGCGAGGGCACGTACGCGCCATGCTCATCGCGGGCTCGGGCGAGGTCTCACGCCCTCACCGTCCGCCCGTGCCGTCGTCCGGTCAAGTGCGCCGGCTCAGGCCTGCAGCTCGGGCCGCCCGGGGAACTCGCCGCCGGTGGCGTCGGCGTAGACCCGCTTGGGGATCATCACCTTGCGGCGGAAGATGCAGACCAGCACGCCGTCCTGGTTGTAGCCCTTGGTCTCCACGTGGACGATGCCGCGGTCGGCCTTGCTCTTGCTCTCGGTCTTGTCGAGCACCTCGGTCTGGCCGTAGATCGTGTCGCCGTGGAAGGTCGGGAAGACGTGCTTGAGCGACTCGACCTCGAGGTTCGCGATCGCCCGCCCGGAGACGTCGGCGACCGACATGCCGAGCAGCAGCGAGTAGATGTAGTTGCCCACGACGACGTTTCTTCCCTGCTGCGTCGTGGCGGCATAGTTCGCGTCCAGGTGCAGCGGGTGGTGGTTCATCGTGATCAGGCAGAACAGGTGGTCGTCGTACTCGGTGACGGTCTTGCCCGGCCAGTGCTTGTAGACCGCGCCGACCTCGAACTCTTCGTAGTAGCGGCCGAACTGCACGTACGCCTCCTGCGCTCTGTCACATCTCCAGCGGGACACCCAGTCTGTCAGCGTGACGGCGCCCACACGACCGGGGGGCCGTGCCCCTGAGCCGTGGCGAGCCGTCGACGAGGGCCGCCGGGCCAGGTCTGCAGGTGCACCCCGAAGGTGAACCCACCTGATGCGACGCGCTCGGGCTCGAGCATCAGGTGGGCCAGCGGAGCGTCCGCCGTGGCCCGTCCGCCGGCCTCGCTGAGGCTCCGCGTCGTCGCGGTGCGCTCCCGCGGCGAGAGGTACTGCCAGACCACGCTGTGCCAGACCACGGTCAGCACCCCGGGCGCTGGAGCGTCGAGCTCGCGGGCGAGGAAGGCCGACGCGGGCAGCCGTTCCACCCGGGCCGGGTGCGCGGTCGCGACGGACAGCGCCGCTCGTAGCCGGTCGAAGCGCACCAGGTCGTCGGCCCAGACGTAGGACGACAAGGTGGTCCGGCCGTCCTGGGTCGTCGGGTCCAGCGCGTACGGGTCGCAGCCGGCCCGACTGGCGATCCTCACCTCGGCCTCCGGCGGTACGCCGCGCCACGGCTGGACCAGCCGCACCGGGCTGGCCGGGTCGCCGAGGACGCTGTCCCCGACCTCGTACGCGAACCGGTCGACCTGGAGGTTGAGTCCCGCGCTCGCCCCCACCTCCAGCAGCCGCACCGGCAGGTCGTGCTCAGCGACCGCAGCCCGGAGCCCGCCGAGCAGCGCGGCGCTGCGGCCCGTCTCGTTGGTCTGCACCGGCCCTTCGAGCAGCCGTGCGAGATCAGGCTCGGCGGCGACCACCTCGCGTGCGGCCGGCCAGACCGCCCCGGGCGGAGCGGTGCCGCCGACGCTCGGGTAGTGCAGCGCGAGCAGGGGTGCTCGACGCTCGAGGACGAGGCGGTGCAGCGCACCGGCGAACCGCAGGGACGGCACGCTGCCCGGCGGGTCGTCGGCGAGCGGTCCGAGCAGGTCCCGGACAGGACCCTTCTTCGTGACCTCGGTGGCGGCCCCGGTCAGCAGCGCCGCGGTCAGCGGGCTGCCGGCGTCGCGGCAGTGCCGCGCCTGCTCGGAGAACCGGTCCTGGAGGCTGACCCGACCGGACCTCATGCCTGCGGGGTCATACGTCACCGGTCATGCGTCAGGTCGGGCGAGCGGCACCTGGGCACGTCGCGGGTCGCGCAGGTCGGTGCCGTGGTCGAGCCACCGCTGCTCGAGCGCGCGCGCGCCGTGCACGCGCTTCCAGGCGGCCTCCGACGGGGTCATCGGCAGCAGCGGCAGGAAACGGACGGGCTCCTGGCCCGGCTCGGTCTCGAGGTCCGGGACCAGCCCGCCGGGCTCGGCGACCAGGACCGCGGTGAACGGCGCGCCGTCCCACAGCGGCTCGCCGACGTCGAGCCCCGCGCCGGGGAGAAGCACCAGCCCCTCCACCGAGGGGCTGGCAGCCAGCACCGCGAGACGCCGGAGCACGTCGTCGTGACGGTCGCGGACGGTCAGCACCAGCTCGGCCCGTGGCCCGTCCTGCGCGATCAGGTCGGCGCCCGGGTCGCCCATCGGGCGACGGCTCATGCCCAGGGTCGCGTAGCGGACGAGGCCTTCGGGGTCCGGCCCGAAGCGCAGCACGTCGATCTGCTCGGTGCCGAGGAAGGCCACCCCCGCCCGGCCGCTGTCCTCGCCGAACGCGCCCAGCAGCTGCGCCTCGACCAGCGTCAGGAGAAGGTCGACGTCCACGCTCGCCACGCTAGACGTCCTCAGCGGCCCTGGAGCGAGTGCGAGCGGCCGACCGGGGTAGCCGGTGTGCATGACGTTCCCGCTGCCCCGGTCCGGCTGACGTGCCGCACCCGATCGACCCCGCCCTGCTCGCACTGCCCCTGCGGGAGTGTGCCGACGCCGCGCTCCAGGCGGCCAAGGACGCCGGTGCCACCCACGCCGACCTGCGCATCGAACGGGTCCGGCACCAGGACCTGTCGTTGCGCGACGGCCGGCTCGAGGACCTGGGCGAGGGGGTCTCGGCCGGGCTCGCCGTGCGGGTCGTGCACGAGGGGACCTGGGGGTTCGCGAGCAGCCCGGACGTCGGGGTCGACGAGGCCGTGCGGCTCGCCCGCCAGGCCGTGGAGGTGGCACGGACCAGCCGGCCGCTGAACACCGAGCCGGTGGAGCTGGCGGACGAGCCCGCGTACGCCGAGGTCAGCTGGGTCTCGGCGTACGACGTGGACCCGTTCGAGGTCCCGAGCGGCGACAAGGTCGAGCTGCTTGCCGCCTGGAGCCGCGGCCTGCTGCGCAGCGACCAGGTGCAGCACGTGGACGCCACCCTCCAGCAGGTGCTGGAGGGGAAGTTCTACGCCGACAGCGCCGGGACGACGACGACGCAGCAGCGGGTCCGGCTGCAGCCCCAGCTCACCGCGACCCGGGTCGACCCCGGCGGCGGCTTCGAGACGATGCGTACGGTCGCGCCGCCGGTCGGCCAGGGCTGGGAGTACCTCACCGGCACCTACGACTGGGTCTCCGAGCTCGACGCGCTCCCCGACCTGCTCGGGCAGAAGGCCAAGGCCAGCAGCGTCGAACCCGGGTCCTACGACCTGGTGATCGACCCCAGCAACCTGTGGCTGACCATCCACGAGTCGATCGGTCACGCCACCGAGCTGGACCGGGCGCTCGGTTACGAGGCGGCCTACGCCGGGACCTCGTTCGCCACCCTCGACCAGCTCGGCGCGCTGCGCTACGGGTCGGACCTGCTGAACGTCGTCGGGGACCGCACGACGCCGCACGGGCTCGCGACCGTCGGCTGGGACGACGAGGGGGTCGCCGCGCAGAGCTGGGACCTCGTCCGGGACGGGACGCTCGTCGGCTATCAGCTGGATCGGCGGATGGCGCGCCAGAACGCTGCGGTGCTGGGCACGTCGCGCAGCAACGGGTGCGCCTACGCAGACTCGTACGCGCACGTGCCGGTGCAACGGATGGCAAACGTCTCGCTCCAGCCGGCCGCGGGCGGGCCCTCCACCGAGCAGCTCATCGCCGGCGTGAAACGGGGGATCTACGTCGTGGGCGACAAGAGCTGGTCGATCGACATGCAGCGCTACAACTTCCAGTTCACCGGTCAACGGTTCTTCGAGATCAAGGACGGGCGCCTGGTGGGTCAGCTGCGCGACGTCGCCTACCAGGCGACCACGACCGAGTTCTGGGGGTCGATGGAGGCGGTCGGCGGACCGCAGACCTACGTGCTCGGCGGAGCATTCAACTGCGGCAAGGCGCAGCCCGGTCAGGTCGCGGCGGTCTCGCACGGCTGCCCGTCGGCGTTGTTCCGGGGCGTGAGCATCCTGAACACCGCACGGGAGTCCGGCCGATGAGCGAGCTGTGCGAACGTGTCCTCGCCCTGTCGCAGGCAGACGGCTGCGTCGTGGTCGTCAGCGAGACCAGCTCGACCGACCTGCGCTGGGCCGGCAACACCCTCACCACCAACGGCGCGGGCCGGGACCGGTCCATCGTCGTGATCAGCGTGGTCGGCGAGTCCTTCGGGGTGCGATCGGCGACGACCGGCGACGACCTCGAGACCCTCGTGCGCGCGAGCGAGCAGGCGGCACGCGAGGCCGGTCCGGCCGAGGACTACGGGCCGCTGGTCCAGGGTCCGGCCCAGGCCGACTTCGCGGAGGGCGCACCGGACCTCGAGAGCGCCGTGCTCGCCGGCTTCGCCCGAGACCTCGGCGAGGCGTTCGCGCAGGCGCGCGATGCCGGGACCAGGCTGTACGGGTACGCGAACCACGAGCTGCGGACCACCTGGCTCGCCAGCTCCACCGGGCTCAGGCTGCGCGACGCGCGCCCGACCGGGTATGTCGAGCTGACCGGCAAGAACGACGACAGCTCGACCTGGGTCGGCGCGAGCACCCGGGACTGGTCGGACGTCTCGGTGTCGTCGCTGACCGACGAGCTGACGCGACGGCTCGGCTGGGCCCGCCGGTCGGTGTCGCTGCCCGCCGGCCGCTACGAGACGTTGCTGCCCCCGAGCGCCGTCGCGGACCTGATGACCTACGCCTACTGGAGCGCGGTCGGCCGCGACGCCGACGAGGGCCGCACCGTGTTCTCCCGCGCCGGCGGCGGCACCCGGGTCGGCGAGTCGATCGGTCCGGCCGACCTCCGGCTGTGGAGCGACCCTCAGGACCCCCGGCTCGGCGTGACCCCCTTCGTCGTCGCGAGCGGGTCGTCCTCGATGAGCTCGGTCTTCGACAACGGGCTCCCGCTGCCGGCGACCGACTGGGTCTCCGGGGGGACGCTCGCCGCGCTCATGCAGACCCGGGCGTCCGCCGCCATGACCCGTAGCCCGGTCACGCCGTACGTCCACAACCTGAGCATGGACGCCGGGGGCACCGCGAGCACGGACGAGATGGTCGCCTCGACCGAGAACGGGCTGCTGCTGACGTGCCTCTGGTACATCCGGGAGGTCGACCCGCAGACCCTGTTGCTGACCGGGCTCACTCGTGACGGGGTGTATCTGGTCGAGGGTGGCGAGGTCGTCGGCGCGGTCAACAACTTCCGGTTCAACGAGTCACCCGTGGACCTGCTCGGGCGGCTCACCGAGGTCGGTCGCAGCGAGGTCGCACTGCCCCGTGAGCTGAGCGACTACCTCACCTGGACCCGGATGCCGACCCTGCGCGTGCCGGACTTCCACATGAGCTCGGTGAGCCAGGCGTCATGATGGTGCGGACCCTGATCGTCATTCTTGGGAGAGCCGCCGCATGACCGACCCGCTCAGCCTGTCCCCGCCCGCGGCGTCCGCCCTGGTGCTCACCCCGCCTGCGGCGGTCCCCGTCGTGCAGCAGGAGCAGGCCGCCGGGATGCTGCCGGTGTCCGCCGAGAAGATGACGGACCTGCAGCACAAGGCGGCCGCGTTCGCGCAGGACCTCGCGCTGGTCGACCCGCGCAGCCCGGAGTTCACCAAGAAGATGCAGAGCATCTCCAGCATGGGTGCGTCGGAGATCGCGGCGTCGGCGAACGTCTCCAACCGCATGCTCGACCGGCCGGCTGCCGCGGTCGCCTCGGCGAAGGGCGGCAACGGCGGGGACGCCACCGCCCGCGTCGCCGGCACGCTGACCGAGCTGCGCAACACGGTCACCGAGCTGGACCCGGCCAGGGCAGATCTCTCAGGGATGCGTAAAGTCCTGAAGTTCTTGCCCGGCGGAGACAAGCTCGCCCGCTACTTCGCCCGCTACGAGTCGGCTCAGTCCCAGCTCGACGCGATCATCAAGGCGCTGGCGTCCGGCCAGGACGAGCTGCGCAAGGACAACGCCGCGATCGAGGGCGAGCGCGCCACGATGTGGACGACCATGGGCAAGCTGACGGAGTACGCGCAGCTGGCGCAGGCGTTGGACGAGGCGCTCGAGCAGGAGATCCTGCGGCTGCAGACCAGCGGGGAGGTCGAGAAGGCCAACAGCTATCAGAGCGACGCGCTGTTCCCGCTGCGCCAGCGCCGGCAGGACATCTTGACCCAGCTCGCCGTGTCCGCGCAGGGCTACCTGGCGCTGGACCTCGTACGCAAGAACAACACCGAGCTCATCAAGGGCGTCGACCGGGCGCAGAACACGACGATCTCGGCGCTGCGCACAGCGGTCATCGTCGCGCAGGCGCTCGCCAACCAGAAACTGGTGCTCGACCAGATCAACGCGCTCAACACCACCACCAGCGAGATGATCCGGTCGACGTCCGAGCTGCTCAAGCAGCAGGGCGCGGCGATCAACGAGCAGGCGGCGTCGACGACGATCTCGATGGAGTCGCTGCAGGTCGCCTTCGACAACGTGTTCGCGACGATGGACGCCATCGACACCTACCGCGCCCAGGCGGTCGTCACGATGGGCTCGACCGTCGAGGCGCTGCAGACTCAGATCGAGAAGGCGAAGCCCTACCTGGAGCGCTCGCAGCAGGGCTCCCAGCAGGGCGGCTAGGTGCTGGCCCGGTGGCGGTCCCGCCCGGAGGCTCCGGTGGCGCCGGAGCCGGACGAGCTGGAAGCCGTACGGTCACGGCTCGCGCGGCTGGTGTCCCGGACCAACGCCGCCGCGGACCGGCTCCCTGAGGGCGTCGTGGCGGAGACGCGGGCGATCTGCGACGTCGTGCGCGAGCTTCTCGACCACGAGGAGCGGACCTCCCACACCTCGGTCGCGGCCGCCCAGCGCTACTCGCTCGCAGCCACCGTGGACGACTACCTGCCGAGCTCGCTCGACGCCTACCTGGCGCTCCCGGCCTCCTTCCTGGCCCGCCAGCACACCGACCAGCGAGCCCCCGGCGAGGAGCTGCTCGCCCAGCTCGTCCTGCTCCACGAGGCCGTGCGGGAGCTGGCGGACGCGGTCTACAGCGGCGACGCACGGCGACTGTCGGACCAGGGCCGGTTCCTGGACACGAAGTTCTCCGGCTCGGACCTGGAGCTGTCGTGACGCTGTCCCGCGGCGCCAACGTCGCCCTCACCCGGGAGATCCCCGACCTGACCACGGTCGTCGTCGGTGTCGCGTGGGACGTCGGTCACGAACCGACCCTGGGTAGCCGCCTGGTCTGCGCGACGCTGCTGCTCGACGGCTCCGGCAACCTGCCGTCGCCGGAGCACTTCGTGTTCTTCAACCAGCTCGTGAGCCCGGACGCCTCGGTCGGCCACCGGACCGCGCGCGGGACGGACCGCGAGCAGGTCGAGGTGGACCTGCCGGACGTCCCGGCTGGCGTGGACACGATCCTGTTCGTTCTCTACGTCGACGACGGCGCAGGCGTGCACCGCACGCTCGGCCAGCTGCGCTCCTGCTCGGTCCGGGTGCTCGACGGCCGCGGCGACCGCGAGCTGGTCGCCTCCGAAGACCTGGCACCGGGGCTGCGGGACGAGACCGCGCTCGTGCTCGGCGAGCTGTACCGGCACAGCAGCGGCTGGAAGTTCCGGGTCGTCGGGCAGGGCTACAGCTCGGGGCTGACCGGGGTCGCCCGTGACCACGGCCTCGTGCTGTGACGCCGGCGCCCCGGTGAGGCTGCCGGACCCGGCGACGGCTCCCCCACGCACCGACCTCGGCTGGCTCCGTCGTCGCCGGCCGGTCGACGTTCCCGACGTCGCGTCCCCGGCCCCGGCTGCGCCCCGATCGTCGGGCCCGCAGGGTCCGACGATCGACTATCGCCGCCCGGAGCGCCACCGACCCGCGCCTACGCCCCCGTCGACAGCGCATCCGGCCACGCCCTCGCTGGACCTCTCCCGGCCCGACCGAGCCGCGGCCGGCCCGTCGCAGGACCTCTCCCACCCGCAGCACACGCCCCCTGAGCCGCCCCCGGCCCGCCACCCCGGCCCGTCGCTGGACCTCTCCCACCCGGGACGTGCGCCGCTGTCCGCGACGTCGACCCCGACCGTGAGACGCAGCGCCCGGCGCGCGGAGCGCACGCTGCCCTACCCACGGGTGGCGCGTGCCGCCTCCGTACGCCTGACCCGTGACGATCCCACGGTCACCCTGACCCGGCTCCAGTCCGGTCTGGGCGCCCTCGCGATCTCCTGGCGACCGAGCCCGTCGGCCGGCGACGCAGCCGTCGGGATGGTGCTCGAGACCGACGACGGTGTGCTGCACGTCGTGCAGGCCCTCGGCGAGGCGCTGCGCACGCCGGAACGGCCACTGCCGCTGGTCCGTCGCGAGGGCGACGGGAGACTGCTGGTCGACCTGCGACAGGTCCGGAGCCTGCGTCGCTTCCTGGTGTACGGCTACAGCCCGTCCGTCTCGGTGCTCGAGTGGGACGGCCTGCTGACCGCCACGACCAGGGGCGGCAGCCGGGTCGAGGTGCCGGTGGACCTGGGACCGATGAGCGGCACGGTGGCGATGCTGACGGGCTACCTCGTCCGCGGCGAGCTGGTGCTCCGGGCCGAGGACGAGCTCGTACCGGGTCCGCCTGAGGAGACCGCACGCCGGTACGGCTACGCCTACCCCTGGCTCGACGGCCGCCTCCCGTCCCGCTGACCCTTACGCCCGTCCTCAGGCCGGCGCGCGCGTACGCCCCGACCCAGCCCCATGATCAACAGCGGGTAGACGTCGTGACACACCGGCGTGGCACGACGACCAGTCCCCGTTGATCTCTGATCGACGGCGTTCCCCTGTCGGCAGGCGCGGTTGTCCCCAGATCGCTCGAGGACGCGTACGTGAGCACAGTGCGCTGCCAGCCTCCACAGATGCTGCTCACCCGGTCACCCGACCCGCTCCGACGCTCCTGGCTCGACGCGCCGGAGACCCCTTTCTCCCGCCTCGGAGCCGGCACCGGCGGCGTCTGGACCTCCGCCGATGCCGCAGCGGCGGGTGTCACCCCGGGTCTGATCCGCTGGCTCGTAGGCACCGGGGAGTGGCGATGGGTGCATCGGTGGACGTTCGTGAGAGGTGGGTCGGTCCCGGACGAGCGGCAGCGCGCCTGGGCCGCGGTGCTCGCTGTCGGCGCCCCGCAGGTCCCGGGCGGGCCGGTGCGCGCGATCGGCACCGGGCGTACGGCCGCACGCATCTGGGCCCTGCCCCTGCTCGCCTGCCGGGACGGTGACGACGTAGCCGTCTCAGCAGTACGTCAGGTGCGCACCCGCCCCGGCATCCGCGTCGTCCAGCGCTCGGCTCCGCTGTCGGTGACCTTCTCCGACGCGCTCCCGCTGGCCCCTCCTGCGCTGGTAGCCCTGGACCTCGTGCCGCTGCTGGACAACGTCGCCCTGGTGTGTTCGATCGACGCGTTGCTGAACCAGAAGCGACTTCGCCTGACGGACCTTCCGCACACAGGTCGTAACTCAGCCAGGCTCCGTGCAGCAGCCGCGCAGGCAGACGGCCGGGCCGAGAGTCCGCTGGAGACCCTGGGTCGCCTCGCCGCCCGGGAGCTGCTCCCGGACGTCGAGGCGCAGCTGCCGGTGCTCGACGGCGCACGACGTCTGGACCTTGCCTGCCGTCGGCTGCGGTTGGCGATCGAGGGCGACGGAGCGGGAACCCATGCCGGGGCGGTGTCGCTGCTGGCCGATCGTCGTCGCGAGGAGCAGGTTCGCGGCTGGCGGTTCTTCCGGTACGGCTGGGACGACGTCTGGCCGAGCCCGAGACCGATGCAACGGCGGCTCCGGGTGCTTCTGGCGGACCTCGGCCGGCCAGTGTCATGATCAACGGGGACTGGTCGTCGTGACACGCCGGCG
>JBBSTR010000002.1:0-85129 GCA_038235705.1 Mycobacteriales bacterium | reverse complement strand
GCGCCTGGGCGGCGCGTTCCTGCTGGTGCTCGGCGGCCTGCCCCTGCTGTTCGCGGTCACCCCTGCGGTCCGGGACGTGGAGGTGCTCGGTCTCGCGCTGCCCTGGCTGGTCCTGGGCGTGCTGGTGTATCCGGTGCTGTGGTCGGGCGGCTGGCTTTACGTCCGCCTCGCGGAACGGCACGAGCGGGACTTCGTGGACCTGGTGCAGGGGTGACCCGGAGCTACGACCTCGTCGCCGTCGCCGTCGTCGTCCTACTCACGTTGGGGATCGGGTTCTACGGGCTCCGGCTGGCCCGGACCACCAGCGACTTCCTGGTCGCCTCGCGCGCGGTGTCACCGCTGTGGAACGCGAGCGCCATCAGCGGCGAATACCTGTCGGCCGCATCCTTCCTCGGCATCGCCGGCCTGATCCTCGCCTACGGCGCCGACATGCTCTGGTACCCGGTCGGGTTCGTCGCCGGCTACGTCGTGCTCCTGCTGTTCGTCGCCGCTCCGCTGCGTCGCTCGGGCGCTTTCACCGTGCCCGACTTCGCCGAGGCCCGGCTCGGCTCGCCGCTGGTCCGTCGCCTCGCGAGCGTGCTCGTCGTCGGCATCGGCTGGCTCTACCTCGTCCCGCAGCTGCAAGGCGCCGGCCTCACCCTGCACGCGGTGACCGACGTCCCGGTCTGGGTCGGCGCTGTGCTGGTGACCGTCGTGGTCACGGTGAACGTGGTCGGCGGCGGCATGCGCAGCGCGACGTTCGTCCAGGCCTTCCAGTACTGGCTCAAGCTGACCGCGCTCACCGTCCCGGTGGTGTTCCTGCTCCTCGCCTGGCAGGGCGACGGCGCACCGGACCTGGCCGGTCCCGCCGGTCCGACCTTTCGTACGGCGACGACCGTGCACCTCGACGACCCGGTCACCGTCGTCGTCCCCGAGCGGGTCGACGTGACTCAGGACGGGCAGCCTGCGGTGCTCGAGCCGGGGGCGCAACGGCTCCAGGCCCGGACCGTCGTGTTCCCGGCCGGCGCCGCCGTCCCGCAGCTGGAGGGGATCGAACGGGCGAGCGGGGACAGCTGGGCCCGGCCGCTGTCGGGCGCGGGCGGACGGGAGCACCCGCTCTACGCGACGTACGCCCTGGTCCTGGGGATCTTTCTGGGTACGCTGGGGCTCCCCCACGTGCTGGTGCGCTTCTACACCAACCCCGACGGTGCCGCCGCCCGCAGGACGACGCTGGTGGTCCTGCTGCTGCTCGGCACCTTCTACCTGCTGCCCGCCCTGTACGGAGCGCTCGGCCGTCTCTACGCCCCTGAGCTGCTGCTGACCGGGGACACCGACGCCGTCGTGCTCGCCCTTCCCGCGGCGATGGTCGGCGGCACGCTCGGCGCGCTGCTGCAGGCACTCCTGGTCGCCGGGGCGTTCGCTGCGTTTCTGTCGACGTCCTCGGGCCTGCTCGTCTCGACGGCCGGGGTGCTCGTGCAGGACGTGCTGTCCGGGACGGTCCGCGACTTCCGCCGGGCGACCCTCGTGGCGGCAGTCGTGCCGCTCCTGCTCGCTCTGCTCTCGACCGGCCTGTCCGTCGGCCAGGTGGTCGGGCTCGCCTTCGCGGTGGCCGCTTCGACGTTCTGCCCGCTGCTCGTGCTGGGCATCTGGTGGCGAGGTCTGACCGGGCCCGGCGCCGCGGCGGGCCTGCTCGTCGGCGGAGGGTTGTCCACCGGCGCCGTGCTCGTCACGCTGACCGGAGCGGTCGACCACGGCTGGCCCGCGGTGCTGCTCGCGCAACCGGCCGCCTGGACCGTGCCGACGGCGTTCGCGGTGATGATCGGCGTCTCGTTGTTCACCCGGCGTCACGTCCCGCCCGGGGTGGCCCGCACGATGCTGATGATGCACGCCCCCGAGGTGCTGGGGCTGACCGGACGACCCTTCTCCCGTGACCGTTCGTCGTCCTGAGCGCACCGTTCGCCGCGCCGTGCGCGCGGTCGGCGCACAGCCGGTGTCGAACCCTTCGGCAACCGGGTCGGATCTCTAGGGTGACGCCAGTCACACCTGACCATCACCGAGGGAGCCCGATGACCACCACGAACGGGCGCGGCCAGGCGGATGAGCACTTCTCCGTCGAAGCAGCGCGCTACCTGAAAGTCCAGGAGTCGGCCGAGTTCCAGGAGCTGCGGCACCGCTACCGCTCCTGGGTGATCCCGGTGACGGTGGCCTCCCTCGTCTGGTACTTCCTGTACGTGGGGCTCGCCGCCTACGCGCACGGCTTCATGGCCACGAAGGTCCTGGGCAACATCAACATCGGCCTGATCCTCGGGCTCCTGCAGTTCGTCTCGACCTTCGGCATCACGGCGGCGTACGTCCGGTATGCCGACCGCACCCTCGACCCGGTGTCCGACCGCCTGCGCGCCGAGTTCGAGGCGGGCCGATGAGCGCCCCCGGCAGTGTCACGGTGCTCGCCCAGGAGTCCACGGCGATCGGCAGCCCCACCCTCAACATCGCGATCTTCGCGGCCTTCGTGATCTTCACGCTGGCCTTCGTGCTTCGTGCCAGCCGCACGAACAAGACCGCCGCCGACATGTACACGGCCGGCTCGGCGTTCTCCGGCCGACAGAACGGCATCGCCATCTCCGGCGACTACCTGTCCGCGGCGTCCTTCCTGGGCATCGCCGGCGCGATCGCGCTGTCGGGCTACGACGGCTTCCTCTACAGCATCGGGTTCCTGGTGGCGTGGCTCATCGCGCTGCTGCTGGTCGCAGAGCTGCTCCGCAACACCGGCCGGTTCACGATGGCCGACGTGCTCGCGTTCCGCATGCAGGAGCGCCCGGTCCGCACCGCCGCGGCCACCTCGACGCTGGTCGTCTCGTTCTTCTACCTGCTCGCGCAGATGGCCGGCGCCGGCGGCCTCGTCGCCCTGCTGCTGAACATCAACGGTCGCGGCGGCCAGAGCGTGGTCATCGCCGTGGTCGGCGTCCTGATGATCGCCTATGTGCTGGTCGGCGGGATGAAGGGCACGACCTACGTCCAGATCATCAAGGCCACCCTGCTCGTGATCGGCGCAGCCGTCATGACGGTCTGGGTGCTGAGCAAGTACGGCTTCAACCTGTCCACGCTGCTCGGCGCGGGCAACGACGCGGGCGCATCGATCGCCCCGGGCAAGAAGTACGGCGTCTCGCAGATCTCCCGCCTCGACTTCATCTCGCTGTCGCTGGCGCTGGTGCTCGGCACCGCCGGTCTGCCGCACATCCTCATGCGCTTCTACACCGTGCCCACCGCCAAGGAGGCGCGTCGCTCGGTGGTCTGGGCGATCGGCGTGATCGGCGTGTTCTACCTGTTCACGCTGGTGCTCGGGTACGGCGCGGCTGCTCTGGTCGGGGCGGACAAGATCAAGGCGGCGCCGGGAGCGGCCAACTCGGCGGCCCCGCTGCTCGCCTTCGAGCTGGGCGGCACCCTGCTGCTCGGCATCATCTCCGCGGTCGCCTTCGCCACCATCCTGGCCGTCGTCGCGGGGCTCACGATCACCGCCTCTGCGTCCTTCGCCCATGACATCTACGCCCAGGTGATCCACAAGGGCAACGCTCCCGCCGGCCAGGAGGTGAAGGTCGCCCGGATCGCCGCCCTCGTCGTCGGTGCGGTCGCGATCGCCGGTGGCATCGCCGCCAACGGTCAGAACATCGCTTTCCTCGTGGCGCTCGCGTTCGCCGTCGCCGCGTCGGCCAACCTGCCGACGATCCTCTACTCGCTGTTCTGGAAGCGCTTCAACACCCGCGGTGCGCTGTTCAGCATCTACGGCGGGCTGATCGTCACGCTCACGCTGATCATCTTCTCCCCGGCGGTCTCGGGGGCCAAGACCAGCATGATCAAGAGCGTGGACTTCCACTGGTTCCCACTGGCCAACCCGGGCCTGGTCTCGATCCCGGTCGCGTTCTTCCTCGGCTGGCTCGGCACGGTCACCAGCAAGGAGTACAACGCGGCGAAGTACGCCGAGATGGAGGTCCGCTCGCTCACCGGCGCCGGCGCCGGGCACACGGTCCTCGAGCACTAGGCACGACCAGCACGGCAGAGGGACCCCGGGGCTCAGGCCCCGGGGTCCTGCTGTGTCCGGGCGTACGCCTCGAGCCCCGCGCGCAGCCGCGCGACCTCGGGCGGGCCGCCGCAGGCGACGTGGAAGCCCGCGAGCAGGAACCAGCCGGCGGCGTCGGCGCGGGGGCCGGGCATCGACGGTTGCGCGTCGCGGGCGAGCCACAGCGCCCCGGCGACGGACGGGTCCACCAGCCCAGCACCGGTCGAGGGCAGCGTGCGCGACACCATCCCGAGCCCGGCACCCACCCTCGCGGCGGTGACGAAGATCTTGCGCAGGAACGCCTCGTCCTGCTCCGGCACCCGTACCGGGACCAGCGGTCGCAGGTCGTCGACGAGCCGGTCCGCGATCGCGTGCGCCTCGGTCTCGAAGGCGTTGCGCATCCCCAGCTCGTGGTAGGTCCGGGCCTCAAAGGAACGACGGGGCAGCCGGTCGCGGTCAGGCCAGCCGGTGCCGTCCGGCAGGGGTGACGCGAGGGGCAGGGGCTCCGGGTCGGGCCGACGGCGTCTCATGCGCTGATCCTGCCTCTCGCCGACCGGAGCGACCGCTCGGCGCGTGGGCCGCCGGGAACGTTGTGGTCCGGGTCACGATGGGGCATGGTCGCATCCAGAGCCGGACCGACCTTGGAGGAACTCCCGTGAGCACGCCCAACCTGGAAGCCCTGGCCTCGGAGAGCCGCCGGTTCGCGCCGCCGGCGGAGCTGGCCGCCTCCGCGAACGTCACCGCCGACGCCTACGCCGCGGCCGAGCAGGACCGGCTCGCCTTCTGGGCCGAGCAGGCCGGCCGGCTGCAGTGGGAGACCCCGTGGGACGAGGTGCTCGACTGGCAGCCTCCGTTCGCGAAGTGGTTCGTCGGCGGAAAGCTGAACGTCGCCGTCAACTGCGTCGACCGCCACGTCGAGGCCGGCATCGGCGACCGAGTCGCGATCCACTGGGTCGGCGAGCCCGCGGACGACACCCGCAGGATCACCTACGCCCAGCTCAAGGACGACGTGTGCCGGGCCGCCAACGCGCTCGAGCAGCTCGGGGTCACGGCCGGCGACGTCGTGGCGATCTACCTGCCGATGATCCCCGAGGCCGTCGTCTCGATGCTCGCCTGCGCCCGGATCGGCGCGGCGCACACCCTGGTCTTCGGCGGCTTCTCGGCGCGGGCGCTCATCGACCGGATCACCGACGCGCAGGCCAAGGTCGTCATCACCGCCGACGGCGGCTACCGGCGCGGTGCGCCGTCCGCCCTGAAGCCCGCGGTCGACGAGGCACTGGACAGCTGCCCGAGCGTCACGGCCACGCTGGTCGTCAAGCGGACCGGCCAGGACGTCGCCTGGACCGAAGGCCGCGACCTCTGGTGGCACGACGCGATGGAGGCAGCGGACAAGACCCACGAGGCGCAGGCTTTCGACGCCGAGCACCCGCTGTTCCTGCTCTACACCTCCGGCACGACCGGCAAGCCCAAGGGGATCCTGCACACCTCCGGCGGCTACCTCACGCAGTGCGCGTGGACGCACTGGGCGGTCTTCGACCTCAAGCCCGAGACCGACGTCTACTGGTGCACCGCCGACGTCGGTTGGGTGACCGGGCACAGCTATGTCACCTACGGTCCGCTCGCCAACGGCTGCACCCAGGTGATGTACGAGGGGACGCCGGACGCCGGCGGCAAGGACCGTTGGTGGCAGATCGTCGAGGAGTACGGCGTCTCGATCCTCTACACCGCACCGACCGCCATCCGGACGTTCATGCGGTGGGGCGAGGAGCTGCCCGCGGGCCGTGACCTGTCGAGCCTGCGGGTGCTCGGCAGCGTCGGTGAGCCGATCAACCCAGAGGCCTGGATGTGGTACCGCCGGGTGATCGGTGGTGACCGCTGCCCGATCGTCGACACCTGGTGGCAGACCGAGACCGGCGCCATGATGGTCTCCCCGCTGCCCGGAGTGACGTCCACCAAGCCGGGTTCAGCGATGGGCCCGTTGCCGGGGATCGTGGTGGACGTGGTCGACAACGACGGCGTCAGCGTCGGCGAGACCGGCGGCGGCTACCTCACGCTGTCCGAGCCGTGGCCGGCGATGCTGCGCGGCATCTGGGGCGACGAGAACCGCTACCGCGAGACCTACTGGTCGCGGTTCGACGGACAGTATTTTGCCGGCGACGGCGCGAAGTGGGACGACGACCACGTGCTGTGGCTGCTCGGCCGGGTCGACGACGTGATGAACATCAGCGGCCACCGCATCTCGACGACCGAGGTCGAGTCGGCGCTGGTCAGCCATCCGAAGGTCGCCGAGGCCGCGGTCGTCGGTGCGCAGGACCCGACGACCGGGCAGGCGATCGTCGCGTTCGTGACCGTCCGTGGCGACGTCGAGGACACCGACGAGGCGTTCCTCACCGAGCTGCGCAACCACGTGGCGAAGGAGATCGGCGCGATCGCGAAGCCGCGCCAGATCGTGCTGTCGCCGGAGCTGCCCAAGACCCGAAGCGGGAAGATCATGCGTCGACTGCTGGTCGACATCGCCGAGCGTCGCGAGCTGGGCGACGTCACGACGCTCGCGGACCCGACCGTCGTGACCACGATCGACGAGCAGATGGGCAAGCTCGCGGCACGCTGACGCCGTCGCCGTTAAGCCCGGCAGACCTCCGGGCTGGACGGCGCGGGATGTCGGGGTCACGATGGGCTCATGCCGGGCGTGCATCTGGCCGATGACCGCGGCACGGCACGAGAAGGAGTGGTCCCCATGGGTGCTCGGCGACGGTTCACGGCCCGGTGGCGGCGCCACCCTGAGAAGGCCCTGCGCGGGCGGCGTGACCTGCCCAGCGGCGGGGAGCACCTGCAACCGGCCGGGCCCCCGCTCCAGGAGACCGCCCAGGCGCTGCGCCGGCTGCTCGCCCAGCACCGTGCGACGGTCGGCAACGGCACCGTGATGGGCGCGGCGACGCGGCTACGGGCGCTCGAGTCGGCGCTGACCGAGTGTGCGCTGCAGGCCGCTGACGCGGTCGAGGTGGCCCGTCCGGACCGCCGGACCGGCGGTCCGCTCCCCCGCGTCGAGCTGCGCGCCCTGCTCGTCCAGCTGGCCGACGCCGGCGTCCTGCTGCCCGAGGCTGACGCCTACGGCCGTTGAGCTCCGCCCACCTTCCACCGCCGCCGGGCCGCCGTCATCCCGCAGGATCGTCGCTCGTCGGGCCCGGGTCGCGCAGCTCGTCGACCGTCAGGTCGTCGATCCCGCCGACGCCTGAGCGGTAGGCCGCCCGCCCGAGCATGTGGGCGCCGACCGGGGCGGTGAGGAACGTGAACGCGATGACCAGCCCGAGCCGTACGGCGTCGCCTGCCTGCTCGGCCCGCAGCATCGCGCCGATCAGCACGAGCGAGAGCCCGAGGGTGGAGGCCTTGGTGGCCGCGTGCATCCGGCTGAAGACGTCCGGCAGCCGCACGATCCCGAGTGCAGCGAGCAGGAACAGCGTGACTCCGGACAGCAGCAGGACGGAGCTCACCACGTCCAGCGCCGCCCTCACGAGCCACGCCGCTCGACGAACCGCGCGACGGTGACCGTGCCGACGAAGGACAGCAGGGACACTGCGACGAGCACCGCGAGGTAAGTGTCCTTGCGGCTCGCGGCGAGCCCGACCGCGATCCCGGCGACGATGATCTGCGCGAACAGGTCCAGCGACACGACCCGGTCGGGCACCGACGGACCGAGGACCAGCCGCAGCAGGACGAGCATCGCCGCGACGCCGAGCACGGCCAGGCAGATCGTGACGACGACCGTCATCGCGCCACCTCCGGATGGTCCTGGTCCAGCGCGCGACGGCAGTCCGGCGAGCCGAGGGCGAGGATCGCGAGCCGCTCGACCTCGAGGATCTGCTCGCGCACCCCGTCGACCCCCCCGACGGCGTCCCCGACGTCGATGACGTGCACGTACAGCGTGGAATGCGGCCGGTCGACCTCGAGCGTGAGCGTCCCCGGGGTCAGCGAGATGGCGTTGGCGAGCAGCGTGAGCAGCTGGTCGGAAGCCCCGCGCACACCGACCGCGATCACCGCCTGCTCCAGCCGCCGGGTCGGGCGGAGCACGAGCCGCGCGACCTGGAGCGTGGACGACACCAGGTCGACGAGGAAGTGGCCGGCGAAGCGGGCCAGCGCCGGCAGGCGCACCACGCCGGCCGTGGCCACCGGCGGGAGCGGCAGGGTCAGGAGCAGCAGGAGCGCGACGGCGAGGCCGCCGAGCACGTTCGCCCAGGACAGCGAGCCCCACAGGCCGACCCAGACCAGCGTCAGCCAGAGCGTCAGCGCGGGCCGGCGGCCGATCCGCTGCAGCGGGATCACCCGAGCACCGCCCGCACGTAGACGCTCGGGTCGAGCAGGTCGGTCGCCGCACGGGAGCAGAGCGCGTACAGCGGACCGGCGATCACCGTGATCGTGAGCCCGCCGACCACGGCCACACAGGCAGCGGCGGTCATCAGGACCGGAGTGGTGCGGGTGCCGACGGTGAGGGTGTCGTGCGGGTCCGGGTCGGCGGTCACCTGGGCGACCGGTCCCCAGAAGATCTGGCTCCAGGCCCGGCCGACCGCGTACAGGGTCAGCAGACTGGTCAGGATCGCCGCTGCCGTGGCGGACAGTGCGAGCCCGCCGCCGAGCGAGAGCCCGGCCTGCAACAGCCCCAGCTTGGCGAGGAAGCCCGACAGCGGTGGGATGCCGGCCAGCGACAGCGCGGGCAGCAGGTAGAGCCCGGCGAGCAGGGGCGCCACCTTCGCGAGGCCGCCGGAGCGCGCCAGCGACGAGGTGCCCTCGCGCCGCTCGATGAGCCCGGCGACCAGGAACAAGGTGGTCTGCACGACGATGTGGTGAACCGTGTAGAGCACGGCCCCGGCGAGGCCCGCCACGCTGAACAGCCCGAGCCCGAACAGCATGTAGCCGATGTGGCTGACGATCGTGAACGACAGCAGCCGCTCCAGGTCGTCCTGCACCAGCGCGCCGAGGATGCCGACCACCATGGTGAGGACGGCCAGCACGAGGAGCACCTGCTGGATGCGGTGGGCGTCCGGGAACAGCAGGGTCTGCGTACGCAGGATCGCGTACACCCCGACCTTGGTCAGCAGCCCGGCGAACACGGCGGTGACCGGCGACGGCGCCGTCGGATAGCTGTCCGGCAACCACGAGAACAGCGGGAAGATCGCCGCCTTGATCCCGAAGACGACCAGCAGCATCAGCCCGAGCACGAGCCGAACGCCCTCGGGCGCCTGCTGCAGGCGCACCGACGCGTCGGCGAGGTTGACCGTGCCGGTGGTCGCGTAGACCAGCCCGATCGCCGTCACGAACAGCACCGAGGCGAGCAGGCTCACCACGATGTAGGTCATGCCGGCGCGGACCTGCGCCTTGCCGCCCTCCAACGTGATCAGCACGTACGACGAGACGAGCATGACCTCGAACGCCACGAACAGGTTGAACAGGTCGCCGGTCAGGAACGCCATCGCGATCCCGGCGGCCAGCACGAGGTAGCAGGGATGAAACACCGCCAGCGTCGTGCGGCGACCGTCGGTCACGCCCTGCCCGATGGCGTAGAGCAGCACCGACAGCAGCACGAGCGAGGAGACCAGCAGCAGCAGCGCGGACAGCCGGTCGGCGACCAGCGTGATGCCGGCCGGCGCGGCCCAGCCGCCGAGCTGCACGACCTGAGGGCCGCTGCTGTCGGCCCGGTGGAGCAGCACCGCCGCGACGGCGACGACCCCGGACAGCGTCAGGACCGACACGACCCGTTGCAGCCGCTGGCTCCGGGCAAGCACGACGGAGACGCCGGCGGCCAGCAGCGGCAGCACCACCGGAAGTGGGAGCAGGACCCGGGCGCTCACGCGCGCACCGGCGTCGCGTCTGGGTCGCCGTCGTCGTCCTCGTAGTCCTCCGGCGCGGCCGGCAGCGCGAACCGACGACGGCCCACGGCGGCGTCCTCGACGTCGTCCTGCACCTCGTCCGCCCCGGTCAGCTGCCACGAGCGGTAGGCGAGCGCGAGCAGGAAGGCTGAGACGCCGAACGTGATGACGATGGCGGTGAGCACCATGGCCTGGGGCAGCGGGTCGGCGGTGCCGGCCAATCCCTCTGCCGCGGCGGCGCCGGCACTCTCCCCGGGCCCGGCCTCGCTGGAGAACGGCGCGAGCCCCGAAGGCCCGCCCGCCATGAGCAGCAGCAGGTTGGCGCCGTGCCCGATCAGGCCGAGCCCGATCACGACCCGGGTCAGGGTGCGCTGCAGGAGCAGGTAGGTGCCGACGGCGTAGAGCACGCCGACGACCACGGCGAGCGTGAGGTTGCCGGTCACCAGGCGCTCCGCGCCTGCGGCGTCATCGCTCGGCCTCCGAGCCCAGGGTGCGGAGCACGCCGAGCACGAGTCCGACGACGACCAGGAACACCCCGGTGTCGAAGGCGAGCGCACTGACC
The DNA here is from genome assembly GCA_038235705.1 of Mycobacteriales bacterium. Taxonomy (GTDB): domain Bacteria; phylum Actinomycetota; class Actinomycetes; order Mycobacteriales; family SCTD01; genus CANKBT01. The sequence continues at coordinate 74,673 of JBBSTR010000002.1, read as the reverse complement.
AGCTTGAGGTGGCCGAGCAGCGGGAGGTCCAGCTCGACCTTGGCGCTCTGCAGGAACTGTCCCCCGACCGCGACGGCGGCGAGCCCCGTGCCGGCGGCCAGCACGAGCCCGAGCCCGAGCGGGATGCCCGGGTCGACCGGCACCGCCTCGCGCAGCGCCGCGCGTCCACCGGCGACGTAGCGCAGCACGAACGCGAGCCCGGCGACCAGGCCGGCGACGAAGCCGCCGCCCGGCTGGTTGTGACCGGCGAACAGCAGATAGAGCGCGAACACGAGAATGGTGTGGAAGACCAGTCGCACGGCGGTCTCCAGCACGACCGAGCGACGGGCCGCGTCCAGCCGCTCGGCGCCGGGCAGCCGCGGCGGGGCGCCGCTGTCGGTGGGCTGCAGGCCAGCGGGGCGATCACCCGACGGCCGGTCGTTCGACACACGGTCCTGCGGGGGGGTCATCGAGCCAGCTCCGGTCGGTCGTCGGCGGTCGGCCCGACCGGGCCGTCGCCGTCCGCGATCCCGTCGGCCGGGGTCAGCGCGGTCTCGCCGTCCGCCCGCGCCGCCGTGCGACGCCGACCGGCGACGACCAGGCTCGCGATCCCCATCGCGGCGACGGCGAGCACGCTGATCTCACCGAGCGTGTCGAAGCCGCGGAAGTCGACCAGGATGACGTTGACGACGTTCTTGCCGCCGCCCTCCGGCAACGCCTTGTCCAGGTAGGCCTGCGAGGCCGGCGGCGCCGTCCGAGCCTGCCCGGCGACCAGGATGGCCCCGGTGACGAACACCCCGACCGACCCGGCGATCGCCCCCCGCACAAGCTGTCCGGCCCGCAGCGGGCTCCTGGTGAAGGTGGTGGGCAGCCGGCGCAGCACGAACACGAAGATGACCAGCGAGAGCGTCTCGACGAGGAACTGGGTGAGCGCGAGGTCCGGCCCGCCCTGCAGCACGAACAGCACGGCGATGCCGTAGCCGACCGCGCCGAGGTGCAGCACCGCGGTGAACCTGCGCCGGGCCCGCGCGACCGACACCGCGGCGACGATGATGACCACCCCGACGACGAGCTGCAGCGGCCGGTCGTAGGCCCGGACGTCGTCGCGCAACGAGGTGGACGTGACCAGGGCGAGCCCGGGCAGCGCCACGACGGTCAGCAGCACGGTCCCGAGGTAGGTCGGCAGGGATCCGCTCTGGAAAAGGGCCGTGCTGACGCGGGCGACCCGGTTGACGCCCAGGAGCACCCCGTCGTAGCCGCGGTCGGCGTCCACCCTGCCGAGCACGGCGGTCGCCCGCTGCTGCCCGTGCCGGACCCGCCTGCGCAGCATCCACATCAGCCCGCCGAGGCCGAGCGTGACCAGCGACGCGAGCAGCGTGGCGGACAACCCGTGCCACAGCGCGAGGTGCTCGGGCTCTCCCGCGCCGTAGCTGCGCACGTAGCCCTGCACGAGCGGGTCGGCCAGGCGCGGGACGAGACCGAGGACGAGCCCGCCGAGCCCGAGCACGACGACCGGCGCGAGAAACGTCACCGGCACGGCGTGCACCTCGGCGTCGGCGCAGCCGGGCTTGCTGGCAAACGCTCCCCAGACGAACCGCGCGCTGTAGGCGGCGGTGAGCACCGACCCGACGAACAGGCCCACGAACACCAGCCGGTCGGTGCCGGAGCCGTGCAGGAAGGCCTCGTAGGCCGCCTCCTTGGACACGAACCCGACAAGCGGCGGCGCCCCGGCCATGGACAGCGCGGCCAGCGTCGCGACGGTGGCGAGCACCGGCGAGCCACGGCCGAGCCCGGACAGCCGGCGCAGGTCCCGGGTGCCGGTCTGGTGGTCGATGACCCCCACAGACAGGAACAGCGTGGACTTGAACAGCCCGTGCGCGAGCAGCAGGGTCGCGCCGGCCAACGCCGCCTCGCGGGTGCCCGCACCGAGCAGCACCATGAGGAACCCGAGCTGGCTGACCGTGCCGAACGCCAGCAGTCGCTTGAGGTCGTTCTGGCGCAGCGCCCGCCAGCCCCCGACGATCATCGTGGCCAGCCCGACCGTGAGCACCAGCGGTCGCCAGGGTGAGTCGACCGCGAAGGCCGGGGCGAGCCGCGCGACCAGGTAGACGCCGGCCTTGACCATGGCGGCGGCGTGCAGGTAGGCCGAGACCGGCGTGGGCGCCGCCATCGCAGCGGGCAGCCACGGGTGGAAGGGCACCTGCGCGCTCTTGGTGAACGCCCCGACCAGGATCAGCACCAGCGCGGCAGAGGTGGTCGTGCCGGACGGGGGCGAGGCGAGGATCGCCGTCAGCGAGGAGGTGCCCGCCTGCTGGCCAAGCAGGATCAGCCCAAGCAGCATCACCAGACCGCCGAGCGTCGTGACCAGCAGGGCCTGCTGCGCGGCGCTGCGGCTGTCCTCCTGCTCGTCGTCGTGCCCGATGAGCAGCCAGGACGTGACGCTGGTCAGCTCCCAGAACACGTACATCAGGATCAAGTCGTCGGACAGCACCAGCCCGACCATCGCCCCGGCGAACGCCACGAGCACTCCGGCGAAGCGACCTACGGACGGGTCGCGGGCGGCGAAGTAGCGGGCGCAGTAGAGAAAGACGAACGTGCCGACGCCCGAGACCAGGGTCAGCATGAGCAGCGCCAGCGGGTCCAGGCGCAGGTTCAGCATGAGGCCGAGCCCGGGCACCCAGGAGTGCGAGGAGGTGACCGGCCGCCCGTCGAGCACGCCGGCCGCCTGCGTCGCTGCCCAGACCGCCGTCGCGGCGGGGGCGAGCGCGACGAGCAGGAACACCCGTACGCCGAGCCTGCGGGCGACCAGCGGCGCCACCACGGCCAGCGCGCCGTGCAGGGCCAGCAGGACGAGCACGGCACCTCCGGGCAGCAGTGTGGACGAGACCTCGGCGCGCAGCGCCAGACGAGGCCGCCGACCAGGCTTCCCGGCACACCGAGAGCGATCCTAACGGGACCGGGGATCGGTAGGGTCCGGTCATGCTTCCCGTCACCGGGTCGGACGGATGAGGGTCCGGCTGACCGCAGCGGGACCGGCCGACCCGGGGCTGGTCTGGGACCGTTACGACGACCTCGACCGCTGGGCAGTGTGGGCGCCCCAGATCAGGCGGGTCGACGCCCCGTCGCGGCGGCTCGCGCCAGGGCTGACCGGCACCGTCCACCCGGTGCTGGGCCCCGGGGTGCGCTTTACCGTGCACGAGGTCGACCCGGTGGCACGTGTCTGGTCCTGGCAGGCTGGCCTGGGTCCGATCGTGCTCCACCTCGCGCACGGGGTCGAGGGGCACGGGGTCGAGGGGCACGGGGTCAAGGGGCACGGGGTCGAAGGCACGGGTGCACGGACCTGGCTCGAGGTCCGCGGCCCGGCTCCGTTCGTCCTGGCGTACGCACCGCTCGCCCGGTACGCCCTGGCCCGGCTCGTCCGGGCGTAGAGGCGTTCAGGACAGCGCAAGGGGGTACGAGGGCGCCAGACCTGCGAGCCGACGATCCGCCGAACGGAGCCGAGAAGATGACCAGCGCCACCCCCGAGCCCGACAGCAAGAGCCTGGGCCAGCTCGTGGCAGCTGCCACCGCCGACCTCTCCTCGCTGATGCGGCAGGAGGTCGCGCTCGCCAAACTCGAGATCACCCGCGACGTCAAGCAGGCGGGCAAGGGTGCCGGCGCGTTCGGCGCCGCCGGGGTGGCGGCCGTCTTCGGTGTGCTGTTCCTGTCGACCGCCCTGGCGTACGCGATCGGCCGTGGCCTCAACCTCGGGCTCGGCTTCCTGATCGTCGGCGGGCTCTACCTCGTGGTCGCCGCCGCCGCAGGACTGTTCGGGAAGACCAGCGTCAAGAAGGTCGGCCCGCCGGTGAAGACCATCGCGACGGTGAAGGACGACGTCGCCTGGGCCAAGCACCCGACCAAGACCGGCGCCTGAGCACCGTCGTCCAGCGCGGGGAGCACCGGGGCGTCACCGCCGGCGGTCTGCGCTTCCACACCGTGCAGGCCGGCCCGACCGACGGGCCCCTCGTCCTGCTGCTGCACGGCTTCCCCCAGGACTGGTGGTCCTGGCGCCACCAGCTCGGGCCGCTGGCCGACGCGGGCTTCCGCACCGTGGCGGTGGACCTGCGGGGGTACGGCGGCAGCGACAAGCCGCCGCGCGGGTATGACGCCTACACGCTGTCCGCCGACGTCGCGGGCCTCGTCCGTGCCCTCGGCGCCCGAGACGCGCACCTGATCGGCCAGGACTGGGGCGGCTACCTCGCCTGGGTGACCGCGACCCTGCACCCCCGGCTCGTCAACCGGGTGACCGTGCTCGGAGCGGCCCACCCGGTGGCCCTGCGGCACGCGCTGCGAGCACCGGGGCCGCAGGCGCGGGCGTTCGCGCCGATCTTGGCGTTCCAGGCCCCGAAGGTGCCGGAGCGACGTCTCGCCGAGGGTGACCTGGTGGCGGAGCTGCTGAGCCGCTGGTCGGTCGTGCCCCCGACGCCCGAGGCATTCCGTCGCTACGCGCAGGCGATGGCCGTCCCGGCTGCGGCGCACTGCGCGCTGGAGTACTACCGCTGGTCGGTGCGGTCGTTGACCAGGCCCAGCGGCCGACGGTTCTACGCGGTGCTGTCGGCCGGGGTGGCTGTGCCCGTGCTCCAGGTGCACGGCGCCGAGGACCCGTACGTGTTGCTGCCCACCGCACGCGCCTCGGCGGCTTTCGCCCACGGGCCCTACGCGCTGGAGGTGCTTGCCGGCGTCGGTCACTTCCCGGCCGAGGAGGCCCCCGACCGGGTCACCGCGCTGGTGCTGGACCATGCGCGAGCGTGACGCGCTGGGCCGGCCGCTGCCGCACGGAGAGTCCGGCGTCGAGCCGGTCAGCGAGGTGGCGCTCCCGCCGCACCAGGCGCTGACGTACGCGCAGGCGCTGCTCGACGAAGGACGGGCGTTCTCGGCCCACGAGGTCCTGGAGGCGGTCTGGAAGGCGTCGCCGACCGACGAGCGCGACCTGTGGCAGGGGCTCGCGCAGCTGTGCGTCGGGGTGACCCACTGCCAGCGCGGCAACCTCGTCGGGGCCGTGCGCCTGCTGCGCCGGGGCGCCGAGCACCTGCCTGACGCGCCGCCCTACGGGGTGGCAGCAGGCCTGCCCCGCTGGGGACGGGAGGTGGCCGACCGGATCGAGTCCGGCGACCCGACCGTTCCCACGCTGCGGCTCGTCTCGCCGCGAAGGTGCGCGGTCATCGACACCGCCAGCTCGATCAGGTGACGGGCTGAGGGCGACAGCGTGCGGTCCGAGCGCCACACCAGGTAGATCTGGCGGCTCGGCATCGGCGGGTCGACCGAGCGCACGACCGTGCGGGGGTCCTCGTTGTCGACCGCCAGCCGCGGCATGACCGCCAGGCCCATGCCGGCACGGACCATCGACATCACCGCGGAGTTGTCGTTCGTCCGGAAGACGTAGCGCGGCTCCACGCCAAGGCTGCGCAGCCCGCCGGTGATGAGCCGCTCGCACGAGCTGTTCGTCTGTCCGATGAGCGACGCGTCCGCGAGCAACGCGGCCGGCACCGGGCCCGCTTCGACGTCCTGGGGCCGGGCGACCACGACGAACGGGTCGACGAACAGCTCGATGCCCTCCATCGGGGCCGCCGGCTCGCCGTCGAGGAAGGTCAGGTCGAGCCGGCCGTCGAGCACGCCGCGGGCGAGCACGGAGTCCTCGGGGTCCTCGGTCAGGCGCACCTCGACGTGCGGGAACCGGACCCGGAGAGCGCCGAGCAGCCCCGGCAGCACGGCCGTGGACACGCTCTGGAAGGTGCCGATGTCGAGCCGGCCGACCAGCCCCGCCGAGAACCGACGCACGTCCTCGGTCAGCTCTCCCGCGCGCTGCACCAGGTCGTGGGCGTGCTCGGCCACGATCCGCCCGAGGGGGGTGAGCACCGGCCGCCGAGGACCGCCGGGACGGTCGAACAGCGAGCCCCCGACCGCCCGTTCGAGCGCCGCGATCTGCTGGCTCACGGCCGACTGGGTGAACCCGAGCAGCTTGGCGGCCTCGCCGAAGGTGCCGGTCGCGACGACGGCGTCCATCGCCTGCAGGTGCCTCAGGTCGAGGTCACGGACGGCAACCACAAATATCAGTTCCTCTTATGATGAGCGCCGCGTTTCAGCGCTGTACGTGATGCTCCCGCGCCCCTAACGTAAGCGTCAACCGGGGCAGACGTCCCCGGAGAGACCGAGGGTGACATGACCAGCAGCGGGTTCCTGAGCCGGGTGGGCGAGATGGCTGCGACGGGTGGCCTCACGGCTGTGCCCGCCGCGGACCTGGCCAGCGTGCTGGCCGACGGCTGGCAGCACGAGGTGTCTCCGGTCCTGCTCGGCGTGCTCGCCGACGACACCGAGCCGCGGGTCGCCCGCCTCCGCGCGCTGTCCAAGGTGCTGGTGCACCTGGAGCGCACCGCGACCGGCCGGATCGCCGACCAGTACGCGCACGCCGCCTGATCCAGCCCGACCTGCGCCCGACCTGCCGATGGCAGGTCGGGCGTTCGTGCGTCTGGGTCAGGCAGCGCGGTTGCGCGCCTCGGCGGCGCCCGCCAGGTTGTCCAGGAACCCCTTCGACAGCGCCCGCACCCGCAGGTCGGAGACACCGCTCGCCGCGAGTTCGTCGCCGTCGACGGTGAGCTCGAGCACGGCCCGGGTGTTGACGAGCCCGTCCCCGGCAGCCGGGGCGTAGGACAACGTCAGGGTGCCGGTCGCCGGGGGGATGCCCGGTCCGGTGGTCTCGAACAGGGTCACGTACGCCGTGGGCGTCCGTCGGGGCGGCAGGGCCCGGACCTGGCCTGCGGACAGCGCCCCGACCGAGGTCCACGCGGTCTCCACGAGCACCCGACCGTCCCGTTCACCGGTGCGACGCAGGCCGGGCCACAGGTCGATCGCGGTCGGACCCGCGAGCAGCAGCGCGGTGCTCGTGGGATCGGCGGCGATGGTCCGGCCGACGCGGGTCGTGCGCACGCGGTCGCGCGTCCGCGCGGGCTCAGGTCGGGTCATGTGAACACCTCTAGAACGCTCGGAGACGAGATTGCTTGCAAGAGTAAGCACTCTGCGAACGACCTGTCGACTCAGGGGAGGGTGACGAGCCGTACCCAGCCGGTGTGTTTCGCCGGCAGGGCTACCCGGTCCGGCCGCAGGACGACCCGGGCGACCGACAGCTCGGGCAGCCTGACCAACGCCCCGTCGAGCAGCTGTGCCAGCGCCCGGTCGGCCGCCGTCGGAGCCTGCCTCGTCAGCACGGCGAAACGCGGCCCCAGCAGGTCGTCCAGGCGTCGGCCGCCCTGCACGTGCTGGCCGGGCAGCGGCCCCCCGAGCGGCCCGGACAGCGGCGGCGATCCGGTGTCCAGCACCCGGGAGGAGAATCCCGGCACCCGCACCAGGCCCTGCAGGGCCCACCGTCGCAGCACGGCCGCGCGTCCCTGGCCCCCGGTCATCGCCCACCCCGCCGTCCGCGCCAGCCGCACCTGTGTGCGCACGTGTGGCAGCCGCTCGGCCTGGTAGGTGTCCAGCAGCGCCTCGGGAGCCTCGCCAGCCAGCACGCGAGCCAGCTTCCAGGCCAGGTTGTGCGCGTCACGCAGACCCGCACCGAGGCCCTGCCCCACGAACGGCGGCGAAAGGTGGGCCGCGTCGCCGAGCAGGAAGACCCGCCCGTCACGCCAGCGGTCCGCCAGCCTGGCCCTGAAGGTGTAAGAGGCCCGCCGCAGCACCTGCACGTCGTGGCCGGCTGTGAAGGCATTGTCCGCCGTCCAGCCCGCCACGCCAGGATCGCGGCCCTCGAAGCGGTAGCGCCCCCGACCGAGCGGGATCGCGGTGGCCGGCGCGACCGGGTCGCAGACCTGCGTGACGCCTGGCCAGAGCCCCAGGTCGTCGTCGCTCCGCACGTCGACGACCTGCCAGGTCTCGGTGAACCCGAGGTCCGTCCAGCCCGCGCCGAGCGCCTCACGCACGACGCTGCCGGCGCCGTCGCAGCCGAGCACCGCCGACGCCTGGACGTCCCCGCGGTCGGTCCTCACCGTCGTCCCGTCGACGCCCAGGACCTCCGAGGCCCGCACCTCCACGCCGAGCCGCGCCACCTCGGCGCGCAGCAGGGCCTCGAGGTCCGGCTGGTCGAACAGGTTCGCCTGCGGCCAGCCGTGCACCCCGGGCTCCGGACTGCGCGCGAACGTCGCGAGGACCCGTCGCTCCCGGTCGGGCCGCCCGTCCACGAGTCGCAGCCCGAGGGCCGGCGTGCTCATCGCGGCGAACGCGTCGGCGACCCCGACCGCCTGCAGGAGCCGGTGCACCTCGTCGTCCAGGTGCACCGCTCGGGGCAGGGCGTACGGCGTGGCGTGCCGCTCCAGCACGACCACCGGCACGTCGAGCCGGGCGAGAAGCGCCGCCGCGGTCAGCCCGGTCGGCCCGGCGCCGACCACCACGACCGGGTCGCCGCGGGTGTGACCGGGGCTCAGTCGCACGGCCCGGTGCCGACCCGCGCGGTCGCCGTCGTCCCCCGAGCTGCCTGGCCCGCCACCTCGGCCGCGGTCAAGGCGTACCCGGTGTCCGGGTCGTCGGCGGCGGCGGCGAACACCACGCCGAGGACCCCGCCGGACGGGTCGAGCAGCGGGCCGCCGGAGTTACCGGGACGTACACGACCGCGCAGCGCGTACACCTGGCGGTCCACCCGTCCAGCTCCGTAGATGTCCGGGCCGCGCGCCTGCTGCGTCTGGCGCACCCGGGCGGCGTCGGCGCGGAACGGACCGTCCTGCGGGTAGCCGACGACGACCGCGTCGGCGCCGTCGGCTGCGGGTGCCGCGAACGGCAGCGGGGCACCTTTCAGGCCGGGGACCCGGAGCACGGCGACGTCGGTCTCGGCGTCGAACAGCACCACCGTGGCCGGCAACGTGCGGCCGTCGGCCAGCGTCACCTTCGGCGCGCTCACCCCGGCGAGCACGTGCGCGTTGGTCATCACGCGCTCCGGGGCGTAGAGGAATCCCGTCCCCTCGAGCCCGCGGCGGCAGGACGGTGCGACCCCGGTGATCTTCAGCACCTGACCGCGCACCGAGGTGACGACCGCGCTGCCGGCGAGCGCGGGGTCGGGCGGGTCGACGTCGGGCACGTCGGTCGGGGCGAGCCGGCCGAACACGTCCGGGAAGCCGCGGTCGTCGAGCAGCTGCCGGAAGCCTTCGACCTGTTGCCGGGCCGGGTCCGGCACCAGCGCGTCCACCGCCCCGATGACGACGGACCGACGCACCTGCGAGGCCAGCGTCGGGTAGGACGAACCGGCCACCGCCGAGGACACCAGCCAGGCCACCAGCAGCAGGCTGGCCGCCGACACGACCGCGCCGCCGGCCGCGTCGAGCTGCCGGGCCCCGCGCAGGCGCACCCGCGACCGGATGGCCGCACCGAGGATCCCGCCGAGCAGCTGACCGGCCAGCGCCAGGGCGAAGACCAGACCCAGCGCCAGCAGCGTGCGGTTGCTGGTGCTCTCCAGCACCCGGGGGGCGAGCCGGGCACCGACCACGCCCCCGCCGACGAACCCGACGAAGGACAGCGCACCGACAAGAAAACCCTGGCGGTAGCCGGACAAGGCGAACGCGGCGGCCAGGACCAGCAGCACGATGTCCAGGATGTCGCCGCGCACTGCCCCGACCCTACGGGCCGGGCGGTGTCAGGTGGCCGGCGGCCACCGCAGCGTCCAGGTGAGGCGCGCTGCGCCGGGCGAGCGCCACCGTCTCCGGGTCGAGCACGCGGGTGCGATCGCGGTCCCACGGCTGCTCCCAGCCGCCGAACCGCAGGAGTGCATCGACCACCCCGGCCGTGAAGCCCCAGACCAGCAGCTCGTCGGTCTCGAACGCCGGGCCCTTCCAGCCAGAGGGGTGCGTGACGGTCACCCTGCGCCCCGGGTCGGCGAGGGTCGACACCGGCACCCGTACGACGGCCGCGACCTCGGCGGTGTCGACCACGCGCACCGGGTGCGGCGCGTGCCACCAGGCCAGCACCGGGGTGACGACGAAGCCGGACGGAGGCAGCCACAGCTGCGGCCAGGTCCCGAGCACCGTGGCGGTGGAGGGGTCGAGGCCGACCTCCTCCTGCGCCTCGCGCAGGGCGGCGCCCACCGGCCCGTCGTCGCCCGGGTCCTGCGCCCCGCCGGGGAAGGCCGGCTGACCGGCGTGGCTGCGCATCGTGGACGCGCGCTCGATGAGCAGCAGGTCGGGACCCTGGTCACCCTCGCCGAGCAGCACCAGGACCGCGGCCTCGCGCCCGCCGGAGTCCGGCGGCAGGAACCGGGTGAGCTGCTCCCCGCGCACACCGGGCATGGCCTCGACGAGCTGCGCGAGGAAGCCCGGGGTCTCAGGACGAGCCTGCGTCACAGGGTCACGCCGAGCTTGTCCTGGGTCAGCTGCTCGATCTGGGCAAGGTCCTTGAAGGGTCCCGGCTTCACGTAGGCGATTGTCCCGTCAGCCCGGACGAAGAGCGTCTGCGGAGGTCCCGGGGGGTACTGCCGGAGCACGGCACCGTCCTCGTCCACCACGCTGGGGTAGGTCACGCCCAGGTCGGGTGCAAAATCGAGCCCGTTCTTGACGGTGTCGATGGACAGCACGCCGACCACCCCGACCTTGTCCCCGGCGGCGCGGTGGAAGGCGACCAGCAGCGGCACCTCCTGGACGCACGGCGGGCACCAGGTGCCGTAGACGTTGACCAGCGTCGGCCGGCCGGGTGCGTCGCGCAGCCGTACGTCCGGACCGCCGCCCAGGCAGGGCAGCGTGAGGTCCGGCAGCGCGGGCGACAGCCCCAGCGGGCAGGGCTCGAGCCGGGCCGCTTCGCGCAGCCGTACGAGGTCCGGGCCGGGCCGCGCGGCGGGGGTGTCCCCGCCTCGGGTGCCGTAGGCCAGCGCTGCGACCAACAGCGCACCGACCGCGACCAGACCGACGACCTGCGGGGTCCTCACGCGCGCGGCTCCCCGGCAGGGATCGCAGAGACGTCGTCAGGCACCACCCGATCAGGCTACGGCGGCCCCGGCGAGGGTGCCCGATCGGGCAAGGCGGGCCCGTTGGAGTGACATCTCTCAAGCCGGCACGAACAGTGACGACCATCTGACTGTTAGTCACACAGAGTGACAGTCCAGGAGGACGCATGACCGCCACGACGAGCACCCGTACCCGACGTACGCCCGCCACCCCGCGAACGGTGCCCGAGCAGGACCCCGGCTTTGCACACCTGACGCTGTCGGAGCTGCGCGCCTACCGCGGGGCGCTCCAGGAGGAGGAGACCAAGGTGTCCTACTGGCGTCGCATCCTGCAGGCCCGGCTCGACACCGTCCGGGCCGGACGCCTCACCACCTCCGGGACGCTGGACGCCCGGCGCCTGGCACCGGTGCTGTCCGACCGACGGGTGACGAGCGGGCGGTCCGCCCTGCTGGACGTGCTGCCGGCCGACGACATCCCGCCGCTACCGAGCCTGGCCGGGCTCTGGGAACGGCAGGTCCCAGAGGACGACCCCGCCGCGCTCGCCGCCTTCGAGACGGATCTCGCCGAGGCCGAGCAGCAGCTGTCGCAGTACCGCACCGCGCTGCACCTGCGCCTCGCGGACGCCACCGGTCAGCTCATCGCGCGCTACCGCGAGAACCCGTCGCTCTGCCTGTCAGCGCTCCCCCTCGACGAGACGGCCTAGAACGCCCCGGCTCCGGGCAGACCGTCCGTCATGGGGTTGCTGCTGGGACTGCTGTTCCCGCTCGTGCTGCTCGCCCTCGTCCTCGGCATGCAGCGGGTCGAGAGCGGCCTCGCCACCGACCGGACGGCCGAGCTGTCGGACTTCCTCGACACCGCCCACCCGGACGAGATCGAGGCCTACATCTCCGAAGGTCTCGGTCCGGCCCTCGACCGCTACTGGCGGCGACGTCGACGGGGACGGTTCCGGTCGCGGCGCCCCGAGCGGACGCCCTGACGCGTGTCAGACGTGTGTCGTGGAACACTTGCGGCTCACACCACCGAGATAACGATCGAGGAGACAACCCGTGGACGAGGTCCTCGCCAACGCCGGACTCTTCCAGGGCGTGGCACCCGAAGCGGCCGAGTCGCTCGCGGCCGTCATCGACACCTCCGAGTACGCCAAGGGCGAGACCGTCTTCGTCGAGGGCGAGCTGGGGGACACGCTGTTCATCATCCTGTCCGGCAAGGTCAAGATCGGGCGTCGGGCGCTCGACGGCCGGGAGAACATGCTGAGCGTCATGGGCCCGTCGGACATGTTCGGCGAGCTGTCGCTGTTCGACCCCGGCCCCCGCACGGCGACGGCCACGGTGCTCACCGACGCGCGGCTCGCCTCGATCGGGCACACGGCCCTCCGGCCGTGGCTCACCGACCGACCGGAGATCGCCGAGCAGCTGCTGCGCGTGCTCGCCCGCCGGCTGCGACGCACGAACGACGCCCTCGCCGACCTCATCTTCACCGACGTCCCCGGCCGGGTCGCGAAAGCCCTGCTCGGGCTCGCAGACCGTTTCGGCACCCGGGAGAGCGACGGGGTGCGTGTGCACCACGACCTGACCCAGGAAGAGCTGGCCCAGCTGGTCGGGGCGTCGCGGGAGACGGTCAACAAGGCGCTGGCCGACTTCGCCGCCCGCGGCTGGATGCGGGTGGACTCGCGTGCGGTGACGATCCTGGACGCCGAGCGGCTCGCCCGGCGGGCCCGCTAGCCCTCGACGACCGAGTCGGGCTCAGCCTGGACGCACGGGCTGTTCGCCGGGCTCGAGAAGCCCGGCCAGCTCTCGCAGCCCGGTCCAGGCCGGGTCGTCCATCACATACATCTCCCACTGGTGCCCACCGGCCATCCCCGGCGGTCTGGCGTCCTGCCACTGTCGCAACCACTCACGGTCCCGGCTGTAGGCGATGAGCTCGTAGATGCCCTCCAGCGTGATCGACGCGACGACCCGACCGTGCTCGGACAGGGCCTGCGCGTACGCCTCCTGCAGCCGTTCCAGGGCCGGCCGTTCGGACAGGCCCGGCTGGCCGTCGCGCCCGGCCGCCTCCAGCCGGATGCCGAGGCCGATCTGCACCGGGTAGCTGTCCCAGGGCGCCACCTCGACCGCGGCTTCGTCCATGACGATGACCGACGGCAGTCCCTCGGGGGACTCGCCGCTCACCGTCACCCAGCGGGGCTCGAGGTCGAGCAGGTCATCCGTTGTCATGCACGCTCCACCCTTCCATCGTGCCCCCTGCTGCGGGCGACCCGGGCAGCAGCGCCTCGGTGGCACGGACCTCGCCGCGCGGACCGGACCGTCGCACCAGCGCCAGTGCCGCGGTCAACGCCTCGAGCCCCTCGCGCTCCTGCCCGCAGGCGCGCAGCGCGGAGCCGAGGGCGCGCAGCGAGAGCACCTCCGAGCGCACGTCCTCGGCCGGCGTGGCGACGGCACGACGAGCCAGCTCCAGGGCGTCCGCGGGGCGTCCGAGGTCCAGCAGGGTGCCGGCCAGGTGCGCGAGCGCCTGCCTTCGCGGGAACAGCAGGGCCGGTGCGTCGCCGCCGGCCAGCGCGTCCTGCAGCCGCTCCAACGCCTCGGACAGCCGGCCGCGGCGACGCAGCACCAGCGCGGTCAGCACCTTGGCACCGAGCAGCGCGCGGGCCTCGATCGACAGCGCCGACAGCTCCTCGTCCGCCCGGGCACCGATGCGCTCCGCCGCATCGAGATCGCCGGCGTCGAGGCGCGCGTAGCCCGCCGCCACGAGCGCCAGGCCGGCGATCCCCGGCTGGTCGGGTCGCGCCAGCGCATAGGCCTGCTCGGCCTGCTCGGCCGCTGCCGCGGTGTCGCCGTCGGAGCGGCTCGCGAACGACAGCGCGCACAAGGCCACCGCCCGGCCCCAGACGTCGCCGACCGCGGTGAACTCCTCGAGCGCCCGCATCGCCCCCTCCCGCGCCGCGACGGTGTCGCCCAGCTCGGTCGCGGCGATCGCGTCGATGACCAGCAGCACCGCCACGCCCCAGCGCTCGCCGGTCGCCTCCCCGAGCGGCAGCAACGAGCGGGTCAGCTCCCGCGCCTCGGTCAACCGGCCCTGCAGCAGGCGTACGAACCCCTCGGCGCCGGCGACCCAGGCCAGGCCGCCGGTGTCCTCGTGCCCGGCGAACAGCTCGGCCGCCTCCTCCAGCACGCGGTCGGCCCGCTCGTAGTCGCCGCGCGAGGTCGCGCTCCAAGCCAGGTGCTGCAGCGCCCACCCGGCGCCGCGGAGGTCCCCGACCCGGACCGCGAGCGCATGCGCCTGCCGGAACCGCTCCTCCGCGTCGCGCAGCCGCCAGCCGAAGTAGTCCAGCAGCCCGAGCTGCCTCAGCGCTTCGCCGGTGAGCTGGTCCTGCCCCGTCGCCTCCGCCTCGGCCAGGCCGGTCTCGAGCGCCTGCCGCGCGCCGGCCGCGTCCCCGCCGCGGCGGCGCACCTCACCGAGCACCACCAGCGCCGCGGCACGCTGGCCTGCGGCCCGCCCGTCCAGCACCTGCGCCAGCTCGGCCCGGGCGTCGTCCAGGCGGTGCAGGGACGCCAGGGCGGAGGCGTACGCGACCCGTACCCCGTCGACCCGCCGCGCCGGCCCGAACCCCCCGGCAGCGAGCTGCAGCGCACGGGCCAGGTAGTCCGCGGCGGCGGCGTGGTCCTCCCTGGCCAGGGCGGCGCGGCCGAGCCGTTCGAGGGCGTCGTCGACCAACGGACGGGCCGACCAGGCGGGGTCGTCGTCGGCAAGCCCCATCTCGGCCGCCAGCCGGACCGCGCGCTCGCCGTGCGCGGCCACCCGGTCGTCGGAACCAGCGGCGCGTCGGGAGCCGGCCTCGTGGGCCGCAGCCGCGGCGTGGCGTCGGGCCCGCTCGGCCTTGGCCAGCCCCGCGTAGGCGACGTCACGGACGAGGGTGTGCGCGAAGCGCGACCCCGAAGGCCTCACGGGGTCCGGCGCGTCACGGACCGGCTCGAGCAGGCGACGGTCGACGAGCACCGCGAGCGCGGCGCGCACCACTTCGGGGTCCCCGTGGCCGGAGGCGCGCCCGACCGCCTCGAGGCCGGCGCTCTCCAGGACGCCGCCGAGCACGCTGGCGTCTCGCAGGACACCCTTCGCCGGTCCGTCGAGGTCGTCGATCCGGGCCGCGAGCACCGCCTGCACGCCGGCCGGGAGCAGCGCGTCGGCAAGCCCGTCCTCGACCCCCTCGGGCAGCCGCCAGCGGTCACCGTCGCGGCCGAGCAGGCCACGGTCGACGAGCAGGTGCAACAGCTCGGCGAGGAAGAACGGGTTGCCCTGGGCGCGGGCCAGCAGGGCGTTGCGGGCCTGCTGGTCCAACGCGCCGTCGGTCGAGCCGAGATAGGCGGTCAGCAGCTGGTCCCCGGCCGCCTCGTCGATCGGCCCGAGGATCACGACCTCACCTGCGAGCCCGCCGGACCAGTCCGGCGGCAGCACGGTGGCGAGCGTCTCCGGCCGCCCCAGCGCCACCAGCAGCACCGGGCCGTGGACCTGCCGCGCGACGTCCCGCAGACCCGCCACCATCACCGGCGTCGCCCAGTGCAGGTCGTCCAGCACCAGCACCAGAGGTCCCTGCGCCGCCAAGGCGTTGAACAGGCCGGCGACGGCGGCCCGCACGCGGTCGCCGCCGGTGCCCGCGCCCGGGGTCGCGCCCTCGCGCGGCAGGCTCTCGCCGGGCGCTGGGTCGAGGCCGAGCAGCGCGTCGAGCCCGTCGGCGAGCCCGGACAACCCCGCGGCGCCGAGGACCGGCGGGTCGACCCGGGCCACCGTCCGCCGCACCAGGTCGCGTGCGCGGCCCGCGTCGTCGGCCTCGCCGATGCCGCAGGCGGTGCGGACCATGTCGGCGACCGCAGCCAGGTCACGGCCCTCGCCGTAGGGCTGGCACCGCCCCCACAGGACGTGCGCACCCGGCAGCTCCTCGGCAAACCGGGCGACCTCCTGGGCGAGCCGCGTCTTGCCGACTCCGGCCTCCCCGGACAGCAGGACGTAGCGGGGCTCCTCGGCGTCGATCACGTCCAGCATGGCCCGCAGGCAGGCTCCCAGCACGGCGTCGCGGCCGACGAACGGCGCCTCGTCGCCGAGCCCGAGCCGGGTCGCGCCGAGCGGCCGGATCGCGACCAGCTCGTACGTCGGGACCGGGTCGCGCTTCCCCTTCAGGTGCAGGGGCGGCAGAGCCCGCCAGGAGGCTGCCGACAAAGTAGCGAGCGCGGTGCCTCGCCCGGCGAACACCGCGCCCACGCCGGCCGCGTCCGACAGGCGCGCCGCCGTGTTCACGGTGTCGCCGATGACGGTGTAGCTGAGGTGGGCCTGCACCCCCGCCAGCACCTCCCCCGTGTTGAGCCCGACCCGCAGACCGAGCTGGCGACCACCGCCGGTCTCCGCGGCGACCAGGGCGCTGACGACCTGCTGCATGCGCCGCGCCGCGCGCACGGCGCGCTCGGGGTCGTCCTCGTGGGCGGTCGGGGCGCCGAACACCGCCATGATGCCGTCGCCGGTGAGCTTGTCGACGTAGCCGCCGTAGGCACCGACCACCCCCGCGAGGCTGGTCAGCACCCGGTCGGTGACGACGCCGACCCGCTCCGGGTCGAGCTGCTCGGACCAGCTCGTGAAGTCCGACAGGTCGCCGAACAGCACCGTCACGACCCGCCGCTCGGCAGTCTGGTCGGCGGACGCGGCGAGCGGAGTCCCGCAGTAGACGCAGAAGCGCGCAGACTCCACGACCGGGCTGCCGCAGCGCGCGCAGGTGACGGCCCGACGGTCCTGACGCGGCTCGCTCACGCGCCCAGATACAGCAGCTGTGCGCGAACGCTCAGCTCGGCCGCGGGCCACAGTGCCCGGTCGACCTCCGCGTACACGACCGCCAGGACCTCCTGCGGCGTCCGGGCCCCGTCGGCGACCGCCGCCCGGACCTGGTCCAGCCGGGCCTGACGGTGCGCGAGATAGTCCGCGGCGACCCGGCCGGCTGACGGCAGCTCGGGACCGTGCCCGGGCAGCACCGCGGCGTCACCCAGCTCGGCGAGCCTCTCCAGGCTGGCCAGGTAGTCGCGGAGCACCCCGTCCGGGTGCGCGACCACGGTCGTGCCGCGCCCCAGGATCGTGTCGCCGGTCAGCACCGCGTCATCGGCGACCAGGTGCAGGCTGACCGAGTCGGCGCTGTGCCCGGGCGTGGTGATCACGTCGAGCCGCAGCCCCGCGACGTCGAGGACCCGACCGTCGCGCAGCGGCTCCGCGCCCGGGGTCAGCCACACCGGGTCCAGCGACACGACCGGTGCACCGGTCAGCTCCGCCAAGCGTGCGGCGCCCTCGCTGTGGTCGGCGTGCCCGTGCGTGAGCACGATCAGCTCGACGCCGTCGGCGACCTCGCGAAGGTGCGCCTGGTCCAGCGGACCGGGGTCGACCACGACGCAGCCGGTCGCAGCCGGCTCGCGCAGCACCCAGGTGTTGGTCCCCTCAAGGGTCATCGGGCCGGGGTTCGGAGCCAGCTGCACCGACGCCCGCGCGGTCACCTGCCTCATCCGCGGCGCCAGGACGGGAGCGCTCCCGGCGGCAGGAGCACCAGCCGGCCGGCGTCGTCCAGGTCGTACACCGGGTGGACCGACCGGATGTCACGGCGCGCGGACAGCGCGTCGGCGACGTCCTCCGCGCCGACCAGGTCCTCCAGCGACACGCGGGTCGGCGGCATGAGGAACCAGTCCTTCGCCAGCGCCTCGGCCGGCCGCACCCACACCCGCTGGTCGGCCTCGGTGCCCGCGTCGCGGCACAGCTGACCCGCCGGCAGCGCGGCGAGGAAGAACCTCGTGTCGAAGCGCTTGGGTTCCATCGCCGGCGTCACCCAGTGTGCGTACGGACGGAGCAGGTCGGCCCGCAGAACCAGCGAGCGGCGGGCGAGCAGGTCCGACAGCGACTGCTCCCGCGCCTCCAGGGCGACCCGCTCAGCCTCCCAGTCGTCGCTGCTGACGTCGGCAAGCACCTCGTGCTCGGAGGGGCCCGCCAGCAGCACGCCCGACTCCTCGAAGGTCTCCCGGACGGCGGCGCACACCAGAGCGCGCGCGGTCGGCGCGTCGCAGCGCAGCTGTTCGGCCCACCAGTCCGCCGCCGGACCGGCCCAGCCCATCTCGGCCGGCACGTGCTTGTCGGCCGGGTCCACCGATCCGCCCGGGAACACGTGCGCCCCGCCCGCGAACGCCATCTGGCGCACCCGCCGCAGCAGATAGGCCTCCGGGCCGACCGGGCTGTCGCGCAGCAGCACGACCGTCGCCGCGTCCCGGGTCGGCGCCTCGGTCACCGTGCCGTCCCGGAGCGCCTGGATCTGACGCACGACCGCCGCGGCGTCCCCGCCCTGGAAGTCAGGCGTCATCGGCCGGCCTTGTTCTCCACCGCGCTCGTCCCCGTGACCTCCACCGTGACCTCGACCTCGACCGGGGCGTCCAGCGGCAGCACCGCCACCCCGACCGCCGACCGGGCGTGCACCCCCGCGTCGCCGAAGACCCGGCCGAACAGCTCGCTCGCACCGTTGATCACGCCCGGCTGACCGCTGAAGCCCGGGTCGCTCGCCACGAAGCCGACGACCTTGACGACCCGCACGACCCGGTCCAGGCCGACCAGGGCCTCGATCGCCGCGAGCGCGTTGAGCGCGCACACCTCGGCCAGCTCGCGCGCCCGCTCGGGGGTGACAGCGGCACCGACCTTGCCCGCCTCGAGCAGCTTGCCGTCGACCATCGGCAGCTGGCCGCTGGTCATCACCAGGTCACCGGTGCGCACCGCCGGCACGTAGGACGCCAGCGGCGCCACGACCTCCGGCAGCGTCAGCCCGAGCTCCGCGAGCCTTCCCTGGACGTCCATCACGCCCCCTTCGGGCGCTTGCTCGTGCTCATGCTCAAGCACCCTTCGGGCGCTTGAAGTAGGCCACCAGCTGGTCGCCGCCGCCCGGCCCGGGGAGCACCTGCACCAGCTCCCAGCCGTCGGCGCCGAAGTTGTCAAGGATCAGCTTCGTGTTGTGGATCAGGAGCGGAGCGGTCAGGTATTCCCAGGACGTCATGCCCGGAGCGTATCGAGCGGCATCTGGCCGAGCGCGACAGCCCGGGCTGGAGAATCGCGGCAGACCGGGTCCCGGGGTGTCTTGGCCCCTAGGCTTGCCGTCGTGGCGGACTTCCCGGGCGTACGGCTGCACGTGGTCAGCGGCAAGGGCGGCACCGGCAAGACGACGGTGGCCGCCGCGCTGGCCCTCGCTCTGGCCACCGGCGGCAAGCGCGTCCTGCTCGCCGAGGTCGAGGGCCGTCAGGGCATCGCGCAGCTGTTCGACACCCCGCCCCTGCCCTACGAGGAGCGTTCGGTCGCCGTCGCCCCCGGCCACGGCGAGGTGGTGGCCCTGGCGATCGACCCGGAGCAGGCCCTGCTCGACTACCTGCACATGTTCTACAAGCTGTCCCCCACCGGGCTGCCGGCCCGGTCGCTGCGGCGGATGGGTGCGATCGACTTCGCGACCACCGTGGCGCCCGGCATGCGCGACGTGCTGCTGACCGGCAAGGTCAAGGAGGCGACCGTGCGCAACAAGGACGGGAAGCCCACGTACGACGCCGTCGTCGTGGACGCCCCGCCTACCGGGCGCATCGCGCGGTTCCTCAACATCAGCCACGAGGTCAGTGGTCTGGCCAAGGTGGGGCCGATCAAGGGTCAGGCCGACAGCGTCATGGCCCTGTTCCGCTCGCCGATGACCGCGGTGCACCTGGTCACGCTGCTGGAGGAGATGCCGGTGCAGGAGACGCTTGACGCGGTCGCCGAGCTGCGCGGGCTGGACCTGCCAGTCGGTGGCGTGGTGGTCAACGCCGTGCGCACCCCGCGGCTGGACCCGGCCGACCTCGTCGCCGCCGGCAACCGGGCGCTGGACACCGAGGCGCTGCGCGCGGGGCTCGCGGGTGCGGGCCTGGACGCGGACGACACGATGGTCTCGGTGCTGGCCGCCGAGGCGTACGACCACGCCGAACGGGTTGCCTTGGAGGAGCGCGGCCGCGATGCGCTCGCCGCGACCGACCTGCCTTCCTACGAGCTGCCGCTGCTGCCCGACGCGGTCGACCTCGGCGGGCTCTACCGGCTGGCCCAGTCCTTGCGCGAGCAGGGGATGGCATGAGGGCCCTCGACATCGACCAGACCCTCGCGACCGCGAAGATCGTGGTCTGCTGCGGCTCCGGCGGGGTCGGCAAGACCACCACCGCGGCAGCGCTCGCCCTCAGGGCCGCCGAGAACGGGCGACGGGTCGTGGTGCTGACGATCGACCCGGCCCGGCGGCTCGCGCAGTCGATGGGGCTGTCCGAGCTGGACAACACCCCGCGGCCGGTCAAGGCCGTCCAGGGCGAGGGCACCCTGGACGCCATGATGCTCGACATGAAGAGCACGTTCGACGAGCTCGTGACCAGCCACGCCGAGCCCGGCAAGGCCGAGGCGATCCTGACCAACCCGTTCTACCAAGCCCTCTCGAGCAGCTTCGCCGGCACCCAGGAATACATGGCGATGGAAAAGCTGAGCCAGCTGCGCAGCACCGAGGACTACGACCTCGTGGTGGTGGACACCCCGCCGACCCGGTCGGCGCTCGACTTCCTGGACGCCCCGCAGAACCTCACGGCCTTCCTCGACGGCCGGATGGTCAAGATCCTGCTCGCCCCGGCCAAGGCAGGCGGCCGCGCCTACCTCAGGGTGGTCACGGCCTCGATCGGGGTCTTCACCGGCGTGCTAACCCGGATCATCGGTGCGGACGTGCTCAAGGATCTCTCACAGTTTGTCGCGGCTCTGGAGACCATGTTCGGCGGCTTCCGAGAGCGTGCGCAGACGACGTACGACCTGCTCAAGGAACCCGGCACGGCGTTCGTCGTGGTCGCGACCCCGGAGCGTGACGCGCTGCGCGAGGCGGCCTACTTCGTCGAGCGGCTGGCCGCGGAGAAGATGCCGCTGGCCGGGCTGGTCGTCAACCGGGTGCACCGGTCGGCTGCAGCCGGGCTGACCCCCGAGCGCTCGGTGGCGGCAGCCCAGACGCTGGACGCGTCCGCCGAGCACCCGCTGGCCGCCGCGGTGCTGCGCCTGCATGCGGACCGGGTGGCGCTGGCCGCCCGCGAGGCGCGCCTGCAGGAGCGGTTCGTCAGGGCGCACCCTGACGTGCCGGTGGTGCAGGTGGCTGCCCAGCCCGGGGACGTGCACGACCTGGACGGCCTGCGGGCCGTCGGGGCCGAGCTGGCCGGCGACGCGGAGGCGACCGCGCCGGAGTGACGGCCTTGCCGGGTATCGGGTCAGCCGGCGGCGCGGGTTGCCTCGTGGTCGGCGCGGGCCGCGCTGAGCAGCTCCCGCCAGGAGGTGACCTCGGGGCGCCGCTTGAGCAACGCCCGGCGTTCGCGCTCGGTCATGCCGCCCCAGACGCCGAACTCGATCTGGTGGTCGAGGGCGTCGATGAGGCACTCGGTGCGGACCGGGCAGCGCTGACAGACCAGCTTGGCGCGGTTCTGTGCGGCCCCGGTGACGAACAGCTCGTCCGGGTCCTGGGCGCTGCACGCCGACAGTGCGGTCCAGTCCTGCTGGCCGTCGAGCACGGTGTCCGTCGTCGCGCCGGTAGAGCCTGACATCATCTTCGGTCCTCGGGGTCGGGTGGCCTGCTGTTGCTGCGGTGCGGAGAGCTGTAAGAGGCAATGTCACGGTAGAGACGTCGTCGCGTCCGCAACACCTCCGACTGGAGGAACGGGTACGCGTCCCGAGCGGGGACTTAACGGGCACAGTGGACTTTTCGTTCGGCGCGCCGTACTGCGCCGGTCTGCTCAACGAGCCGGGCACGTCGAGGTCACGCCTGCGCGGCGAGGGAACCGGACGGCCCTGCCGAACGTAGGATCCGGGTGTGGCCACCCCGCTCTCCGACCGTCCGATCGCGTCCCGGCTGACCGGAGCCCTGCTCGCCAGCGCCGTCGCCGGCGTCCTCGTCGCCGGCCTCGCCGTTCCCGTGGTGGCCGGCGTGGGGCTGCTCGCCAAGGGTCAGGCCGACCGCTTCCTCGCCCTCCCGGCCGAGCTCGACGCCGCACCCCTGTCGACCCGCAGCACGGTGCTCGGCGCCGACGGGACGGTGCTGGCGACCTTCTACCGCGTCAACCGGGTCGACACCGCGTTCACCGACATCCCGGACGTCACGAAGAAGGCGCTCATCGCCGTCGAGGACTCCCGGTTCTACCAGCACGACGGGATCGACCTCAAAGGCACCTTCCGCGCGGCGCTGACCAACCTGACGTCCGGCGGGGTGTCCCAGGGCGGGTCCACGCTGACCCAGCAGTACGTCAAGAACGCTCTGATCGAGGGGGCTTACAACGACCCAGCGGCACAGAAGGCGGCCCGCGCGGAGAACATCGGACGCAAGGAGCAGGAGGCCCGCTACGCCCTGCAGCTCGAGAAGGAGCTGACCAAGGACCAGATCCTGCACCGCTACTTCGAGATCGCCTACTTCGGCAACGGGGTCTACGGCATCGGGACGGCGGCCAACTTCTACTTCAAGAAGGCGGTCAAGGACCTCTCGCTGACCGAGAGCGCCGAGCTGGCCGGCATGGTGCAGAACCCGTCGCGCTTCAACCCGATGAGCGACGACCCCGCCGTGCGCGCCTCGGTGCTGGCCCGGCGCAACGTGGTGCTGCAGCGCATGCAGGACGTCGGTTACCTGACCGCGACCGAGCGGGCCGCCGCCGCCGCCGAGCCGCTGCCGGTCGTCGCCCCGGACAAGGTCCCGAGCAACTGTGACGCCCCGACCGTCGTCGGTCCGTTCTTCTGCGACTACGTACGTCACGAGCTGGAGGACACCCCGGTCGGTGCGGGGCTCGGCAAGACGAAGGAGGAGCGTCAGACCGCGTTGTTCAACGCCGGCCTGGTCATCCACACCTCACTCGTACCAGCCATCCAGAAGATCGCCCAGGACACCGTCGACAAGCGGGTCCCCCGCACGGCCGGCGACGGTGGCGCCACGGTCGTCGACATGGTCGAGCCCGGCACCGGCAAGATCAAGGCGATGGCGGTCGACCGCGGCTTCGGCGACGACGTGGCTGCCGGCCAGACCCGGGTCAACCTCGCGACCGGCGGCAAGGGTGGGTTCCAGCCCGGCTCGACCGCCAAGATCTTCACCCTGACCGCGGCTCTGCAGCAGGGCATCCCGGTCAACACCCAGATCGACAGCCCCGCGAAATACACGTCGAAGGTCTTCTTCAACGGCAAGAGGAGCGTCCCGTACGAGCCGACCAACGCCGGTGACTCCGAGAGCGGCACGTTCGACCTGCGCACCGGCACCCAGTTCTCGGTCAACACCTTCTTCGTCCAGCTGGCCGAGCGCACCGGCCTGGAGGCCCCGTTCTCGCTCGCCACCCGGCTCGGTGTGGAGCAGAAGGTGCTCGGCGGCGCGGACATCCCGGTCCGCACCGACATCCCCGCCAACGTGCTGGGCGCGTTCGACACCAGCCCGCTGGAGATGGCAGGCGCCTACGCCAGCTATGCCGCGCACGGCATGTTCTGCCCGCCACGGGCGGTGCAGTCCATCACCGGCGCCGACGGGAAGCCGATCCCGGTACCGGACAACACCTGCACCCAGGTGGTCGACCCCGGGGTCGCCGACACGGTCACCAACATCCTGCAAAGCGTCATCAGCGGCGGAACGGCCGCGCGCAACGGTCCCATCGGCCGGCCGGCGGCCGGCAAGACCGGGACGACGAACGAGAGTCGTGCCGCCTGGTTCATCGGCTACACCCCCCGGCTCGCGACCGCCGTCTGGGTCGGCAAGCTCGACAAGTCGGGGGCCTCACAGCCGATGCAGAACACCCGGGTGGGCGGCAACTACACCGGCCGCCAGATGTACGGCGGGGACCTGCCCACCAAGATCTGGTCGGAGGTCATGCGGACCACGCTCACCGGCATCCCCGTCGACAGGTTCGTGGGCGCCGACCGCAGCGTCGTCAACGGCAAGCCGCAGAGCATCCCCGACGTCGCCGGCCTGAGCATCGACGACGCCACAGCCAAGCTGGAAGCCGCGGGGTTCAACGCCACCCCCGGCAAAACCGTCAGCTCGTCCGTCAAGAAGGGCAAGACCGCCTACACCTACCCCAAGGCCGGCGCGAACGTGGACGCGGGTGCCACGGTCTACGTCTACAAGTCGGCCGGCTAGAGGCCCAGGGCCCTGCGTACGGCGGCCGCCACGCGCCCGCCCTCGGCCCGTCCGGCGACCTTCGGCCCGGCCGCCTTCATGACCGCGCCCATCGCCCGTGGGCCGCTGGCGCCCTGCTCCGCAACCACCTCGGCCACCAGCGCCGACAGCTCCTCGTCGCTCAGCTGCTGCGGCAGGTAGCCGGCGAGCACCTCGCCCTCGGCGCGCTCACGCGCGGCCCGATCGGTCGCGCCTCCGGTGTCGAACGCCTCGGCCGCCTCCCGCCGCTTCTTCGCCTCCCGGGTCACGATCACGAGCACCTCGTCGTCGGACAGCTCCCGGGCCTCGGCGCCGGCCACCTCCGCCTCGCCGATCGAGGTCAGGGCCATCCGCAGCGTGTCGCGGGTCAGCTCGTCTCGGGCCTTCATCGCCGCGGTCAGGTCGTTGCGCAGTCTCGCCTTCAGCTCCATGGGTCAACCGTAGGCGGCTCGGCTACTCTGTTCTCGTCGCGCGGTTCTCCCGTACGACGTACGTCCGCACGACCCTCCGGGGTGTGGCGCAGCTTGGTAGCGCGCTGCGTTCGGGACGCAGAGGTCGCAGGTTCAAATCCTGTCACCCCGACCAGCACGTCTCCCGACCATGACAGGGCCGCCCCACGGGGCGGCCCTTTCTGGTTCCAAGCTGCCTGTGTTCCTGGTCCGGTTGACTGAGCCGATGGACATCCCCCGCTGGGAGCAGCGCTTCCGGGCCACGCGCGTCAGTCTGCCGGAGTGGGCCGAGGACGCGCCAGACCGCTGCCTGTACGTCAGCAACGCCACCGGCACGTTCGAGCTCTACACCTGGGACCGGGCGACCGACGAGCACCGGCAGGCCACCTCCCGCCCGGACGGGACACGCGACGGCACGCTGTCGCGTGACGGCACCGAGCTGTGGTGGTTCGACGATGCGGGCGGCGACGAGTTCGGCGCGTGGAAGAAGCAGCCGTTCGAGGGCGGTGAGGCGGTCGCGGCGACGCCGGGCGTGCCGGACGCCTACCCCGCCGGGCTCGCGCTCGGTCGGACCGGCACGGTCGTCGGCTGCTCGGGCGACGACGGCTCGAGCGTGCACCTGCTCTCGGGCGGGACGACCCGTCTGCTCTACGCCAGCGAGCACGACGCCGCGGTCGCGGACCTCTCGACCGACGAGACGCTCGTGCTGATCAGCCACTCCGAGCACGGCGACTCCCGGCACCCGGCGATGCGGGTCCTGCAACCGGACGGCACGTGCGTCGCCGAGCTGTGGGACGGCCCGGGCCTCGGTCTGGACCCGATCGGCTTCTCCCCCGTCGGGCACGAGGTGCTGGCGCTGCACGAGCAGCGCGGACGGCCCGAGCTGCTGCTGTGGGACCCCTCGGACGGGGGCGTACGACGGCTCGAGCTCGACGTGCCCGGCGACCTGTCCGCCGACTGGTACCCGGACGGCAGCGCGCTGCTCGTCGTGTCCGAGGCGGCCGGCCGATCGACGCTGCACCGCTACGACCTGGCGTCCGGTGGGTTGACCGACCTCCCCACCCCGTCCGGCACGATCGGCGCCGCCACCGCTCGTCCGGACGGCACGGTCGAGCTGTCCTGGTCCTCGGCCGCCGAGCCGGCGGTCGTCCGCGAGCTGTCCGGTGCGGTGCTGCTGACCGGCGGCGACTGCCCGGGCTCGGTGACGGTCAGCGACGTCCGGGTGGACGGACCGGGCGGCAGTGTGCACGCGCTGGTCGCAACCCCGAAGGGGGAAGGGCCATGGCCGACGGTGTTCCTGGTGCACGGCGGACCCACGCACCACGATGCCGACGCCTTCGCCGCAGATCGTGCCGCCTACGTGGATCTCGGCTGCGCGGTCGTGAACGTCAACTACCGCGGGTCCACCGGCTACGGCGCGCTCTGGCGCGACGCTCTGGAGGGACGTCCGGGCCTGACCGAGCTGGAGGACGTCGCCGTCGTGCGCGAGTGGGCGATCTCCGCCGGCCTCGCGTCGGCGTGCGTGATCGCCGGCGGCTCGTGGGGCGGCTACCTCACGCTGCTCGCGCTGGGCACGCAGCCGCACGACTGGGCCTGCGGCGTCGCAGCGGTTCCGGTCGCCGACTACGTCGCCGCGTACGAGGACGAGATGGAGCCGCTGAAGGCCTTCGACCGGTCGCTGTTCGGCGGCTCGCCGGACGAGCTGCCCGAGCTCTACGCCCGATGCAGCCCGTTGACCTACATCGCGGACGTCGTCGTCCCGGTCCTGGTGCTCGCCGGGGCCAACGACCCGCGCTGCCCGATCCGACAGATCGACAACTGGCTGTCCGCCGCCGCGACGCTCGACAAGGAGGTCGAGGTGTACCGCTTCGACGCCGGTCACGGCTCGCTCGTCGTCGAGGAGCGCATACGTCAGATGCGGGCCGAGCTGACCTTCGTCGCCGGACGACTGGGGCTGCCCGGCCCTGCGTGATCATGCTCGTCTGCACCCCCGGTGGGCGCCCTGGCAACGACGTTCTCTCAGGTGGAGGGTGACACCGAAGGAACGACGCTCGCGGACGGGGCGGCCCCGCCGGCTGTCGGCACGGCCGTGGGCACGGGCGCGGGCGGCTCGACGCTGGGCGTCGGCTTAGGGGTGGGCTTCGGCTTCGGCGTCGGGCTGGGCGTCGGGCTCGGCGTCGGGGACGGTGTCGGGCTCGGTGTCGGCGACGGCGTGGGGCTGGGCGTCGGGCTCTCCGAGGGCGTCTCGGACGGCGTCGGGGTCGGGGTCGGGGCCGGCTGACGGTCCAGCAGGGCGGCGTCGTTCTTGACGGCCTGCGCCACCGCGATGATCCGGTCGACCTCGGCGATCGGCAGCTCCTTGCCGCGGAAACCGTTGACGAGCGAGATCAGGTCGTCGGCCTTCCTGCTCATCTGGGACGCGTCGCCCCCGTTGGCGGCGTTGGTGATGTCGGCGACGAGGTTGTCGATCTGCGCCTGTGACGAGGTCGAGGAGCAGCCGGACAGCAGCAGGAAACTGCATACGGCGGCGGCGAGCAGGCTCGTCCTGCGCCTTGTCAGTCTGGTGGTCCTCATCAGTTCGCCGCCTCCAGCTGCAGCTGCTTCAGGTCGGTCTGCAGCTGCTGCGGCAGCGCCGGCGAGATCGAGGGCGGGGGCGCTCCTCGTTCGTTGTTGTTGCTGCTGCTCTGGTTCAGGAGCAGCGCGGCGACGATGCCGACGGCGACCAGGGCGACCAGGAGCAGCGCCCAGGCCCAGGCGTTGCTGCTGCTCGGCTGCGTCACCGGGACGGGACGGGCCACGGGCCGTGGCTCGGGGCGCACCTGGCGCGGGGCAGGGCGCAGGACCGCGGTCTGATCGGCGCGGGGGACCGGCCGGGCGGCCGGGATCACGGTCGTCGTGGCCTCGCCGCCGGCCTCGATGCGCGCGAGGTCGCGGGCGACGGCCTGGGCGGACGGGCGGCGCGTGTCGTCCAGGGCGGTCATCGCGATGAGCAGCCCCGACCAGCCGTACGGCAGGTCGCTCGGCACCTCCGGCTGGCGGTGCAGCCGGGCGATGGCGACCTCGATCGCGGTGCCGGGGTATTCGCGACGACCGGTCAGGGACTCGAGCAGCACGAGCCCGAGGCTGTAGACGTCGGCCTTCGGCCCGACCGCCGAGCCCATCACCTGCTCCGGCGACAGGTAGGACGCGGTCCCGACCGTCAGCCCGGTCGCGGTGACCTTGGCCGCGTCGACGAGCCGGGCGATCCCGAAGTCGGTGAGGCGCACCCGCCCGTCGGTGCCGAGCAGCACGTTCGCCGGCTTGACGTCGCGATGCACCAGGCCCTGGCCGTGCACATACTCCAGGGCCTCAGCGAGCACCCGGCCGATCTTCGCAGATCGCAGCGGCGCGATGGGTCCGCGGGCGATCTCGTCGGCGAGCGTGCCGCCCTCGACGAGCTCCATGACGACCCAGGGGCGCATCCGGTCGTCGGTGCCTGCGTCGTAGACCGGGACCAGGCCGGGGTGGCTCAGGCGGGCGAGCAGCCGCGCCTCGTCGCCGACCCGTCCGACGTCCTCGCCGCCGGAAGCGGTGACCAGCTTGACGGCCACCTGCCGGCCGAGCGAGGTGTCCTCGGCGCGCCACACCTCGGCGGAGCCGCCGCGACCGATCATCGCCTCGAGCCGGTAGCGGTTGCCGATGACGCGGTCGTCAGAGCTCGGTGTCGGCATCGCGGTCGTCTCGCCCATCCCTGCCTCTCCAGGCCGTCGAAGCGGTTCGGTCATGTCAGCGGCCCACCAGCAGCTCGGCGATCTGCACCGCGTTGAGCGCGGCTCCCTTGCGCAGGTTGTCCGCGCAGACGAACAGCGAGAGCGCCTGCGGCCCGTCCTGACGCAACCGTCCCACGAACGTCGGGTCCTGCCCGGCTGCCATCAGCGGTGTCGGGACGTCGACCAGCTCGACCCCGGGGGCCGCGGCCAGCAGCTCGGCGGCACGGGCCACCGACAGCGGCCGGTCGAACTCGGCGAGCACCGACAGCGAGTGTCCGGTGAACACCGGCACCCGCACGCACGTGCCGCTCACCCGCAGGTCCGGCAGGCCAAGGATCTTGCGGCTCTCGTCGCGCAGCTTCTGTTCCTCGTCGGTCTCGAAGCTGCCGTCGTCGACGAGCGACCCGGCCATCGCCAGGACGTTGAAGGCGATCGGCGCGACATACACCAGGGGGTCCGGGAAGCTGATCGCCGCACCGTCGTGAGCCAGCTCGATCGCCTTGTCGGCGACGGCACGCACCTGGGAGTCGAGCTCCGCCAGGCCCTTGCCACCGCTGCCGGACACCGCCTGGTAGGTCGAGGCGATGATCCGGTTGAGGCCCGCCTCGTCGTGCAGCGCCTTGAGCGCCGGCATCGCGGCCATCGTGGTGCAGTTGGGGTTGGCGATGATCCCCTTGGGCGCATGGCGGGCGGCCTCCGGGTTGACCTCCGACACCACCAGCGGCACGTCCGGGTCGCGCCGCCAGGCTGACGAGTTGTCGATGACCGTGGCGCCCACCGCGGCGTAGCGCGGCGCCAGCGCGCGGCTGGTGGAGCCGCCCGCGCTGAACAGCGCGATGTCGAGCCCGGCGAGATCGGCGGTGGCGGCGTCCTCGACGGTGACCTCGCCGCCGCGCCAAGGCAGCACCGAGCCGGCCGACCGGGCGCTCGCGAAGAACCGGACCCGCTCGAGCGGGAAGTCCCGTTCCGCGAGCAGCTGCCGCATCACCGCCCCGACCTGCCCGGTCGCACCCACGACGCCGACCGTGGTCATCGGCCCGTCCCGCCGTACACGGTGGCGTCGTCGTCGCTGCCGAGCCCGAACGCCTCGTGCACGGCCCGGACGGCCGCAGGCACGTCCGTGTCCCGGCAGACCACCGAGATCCGGATCTCCGAGGTCGAGATCGCCTCGGAGTTGATGCCGACCTGGGCCAGCGCCTCGAAGAACGTCGCCGTCACGCCCGGGTGGCTCTTCATGCCCGCGCCGACCAGCGACACCTTTCCGACGTGCTCGTCCGACAGCACGCGCTCGAAGCTCACCTCGGGCTGGATCCGCGCCAGCGCGCGTACCGCGTCCGCAAGGTCGGCCTTCGGGAGCGTGAAAGAGATGTCCGTACGGCCGGTGGCGCCCGACACGTTCTGCACGATCATGTCGATGTTGACCTCGGCGGTTGCCACCGCCCGGAAGATCGAGGCAGCCTGCCCGGGCTTGTCCGGCACCCCGACCACCGTCACCCGGGCCTCGGAAAGGTCGTGCGCGACCCCGCTGATGATCGCCGCCTCCACAGCAGCCTCCTTGGTGATCGTGGTGCCGGGCTTCTGGGAGAAGGAGCTTCGTACGACGAGCGGCACGTCGTAGCGCCGTGCGTACTCCACGCACCGCAGGTGCAGGATCTTCGCGCCGCAGGCCGCCAGCTCCAGCATCTCCTCGTAGGAGACGGTCGCGAGCTGCTTCGCGTTCGGCACGAGCCGCGGGTCGGCGCTGAAGATGCCGTCGACGTCGGTGTAGATCTCGCAGACGTCCGCGCCGAGCGCTGCCGCCAGCGCGACCGCGGTCGTGTCCGACCCGCCGCGCCCGAGCGTGGTGATGTCCTTGCTGTGCTGGCTGACGCCCTGGAAGCCCGCGACGATCGTGACGTGCCCGGCGTCCAGCGCGTCGCGCACCCGGCCGGGGGTCACATCGATGATCTTGGCCTTGCCGTGCACCGCGTCGGTGATCACGCCGGCCTGGCTGCCGGTGAAGCTCCGCGCCGACAGGCCGAGGCTCTGGATCGCCATCGCGAGCAGGGCCATGCTGATCCGCTCACCCGCCGTGAGCAGCATGTCCAGCTCACGCGGCGGCGGCAGCGGCGTCACCTGGTGGGCGAGGTCGAGAAGCTCGTCGGTGGTGTCACCCATCGCGCTGACCACCACGCACACGTCGTGGCCGGCCTTCTTCGTGTCGACGATGCGCTCGGCGACGCGCTTGATGCGCTCGGCGTCGGACACGGAGGAGCCACCGAACTTCTGGACAACCAGGCTCATGACCGCTGAGCGTACCGGCGCGGGTGGCTCCCACCCGCCTGCTCGGTCTTCGCACCGGGCAGACGCGCTCCTGACCTCTACCAGGTCGCGGCTGCCTTGTGCACCGCAGGAGCCCGACGGCGCGCTGCTCTCGTGCACGGACCCGCACCGGTCCGGGTCGCGGGGAGCCGGGTAGGTAGGTGGGAGACGCAAAGGAGCAAGCATGTCAGGGTTCGCGATGGGTGATCACGTGCGGTGGAACTCCGAGGCCGGTTGGGTGACGGGGGTGATCACCAAGAAGCACACGAGCGATGTCCAGTACAAGGGGCACGTACGACGTTGCACCGAGCAGGACCCGCAGTACGAGATCGCGAGCGACAAGACGGATCACGTAGCTATGCACAAGACGAGCGCCCTGACGAAGATCGAATGATCTGACTGCCGTGACACACGCCCAGCCACCCCAGCAGTCCGGACGACGGGTGTTCACGATCGGTCACTCCACCCGAGGCTTCGACGAGGTGCTGACGATGCTGCGGACGAACGGCGTCTCGGTGTTGGTCGACGTGCGGTCCTTCCCCTCGTCCCGTGCCTTTCCGCAGTGGGACCAGGCCTCGATCGAGGCTGCGCTCCCGGACCACGTCGACTACCGCTGGCTGCCGGACCTCGGTGGCCGCAGGCACACGCCGACCGGCGTCCAGAGCCCGAACGGCGGGTGGCGGGTCAAGGCGTTCCAGGCTTACGCCGATCACATGGGCACCGAGGAGTTCGCTGCCGGGCTGGCCGAGCTGCTGCGCATCGCGGACGACGCGGTGCCAGCGATCATGTGCAGCGAGGCCGTCCCGTGGCGGTGCCACCGACGGTTGATCACGGACGCGCTCGTCGTCGCGGGGGTGGAGGTCTACGACATCATGTCGCTCGCGACGACCCGCCGCGCGGAGCTGACCCCGTTCGCCCAGGTCCGCGACGGCGCGATCACCTACCCCGTACCGGGACCGTCGTGAGCGCGACCGCGGCGGGCGAGGTGAGCGCCGCACAGCCGGGCGGGTTCGCGGCGATCCGACGGTCCCTGGTCGAGGACGACGGCAACGCGTCCATGAGCCAGCAGGGGTGGGAGCCCCTGTACGCGGCGTCCGGGGGAGCCAGGATCGCCGTGATCGCGCAGGCGCCCGGGCGCAAGGCGCAGCTGAGCGGCATCCCGTGGGACGACGCCAGCGGCAAGATCCTCATGGACTGGCTGGGGGTCACCGAGCCGCAGTTCCGCGACCCGGACCTGTTCGCCCTGCTCCCGATGGACTTCTACTACCCCGGGCCGGGGCGCAGCGGCGACCTGCCGCCTCGCAAGGGGTTCGCCGAGCGGTGGCACCCGCCGCTGCTCGCGCTGATGCCCCACATCCGGCTGACGCTGCTCATCGGCCGCTACGCGCAGTCCCACTACCTGCCGTCGACGCGCCGCGACACGCTGACCGAGACGGTGCGGGGCTTTCGGCAGTTCCTGCCGGAGCGGTTCCCGCTGGTGCACCCGTCACCGCTGAACTTCCGGTGGCAGGCAAAGAACCCGTGGTTCGTCACCGAGGTCCTGCCGGAGCTGCGTACGTGCGTGCGTGACGCAACCGGCGGGCCGTCGTGACCGTGCGCACCGAGTCAGTGGGCCATCGCCGGGGCGACACCCTCGGCGGCAGGCGCGGCGGCGCCGGGCCGCAGCAAGGCGAAGCTGACCACAGCACCGACCGCGAAGATGGCCGCGCCGACGAAGAACGCCACCGTGTAGCCGTGCACGGTCGCCACCATCGGGTCAACCCCCTTGTTGTCGGCCAGGTAGCCGGCGAGCGACGAGGCGAAGATCGTCGAGAGCAGGGACGCCCCGATGGATCCACCCACCTGCTGCGAGGTGTTCACCATCGCCGACGCGATCCCACTGTCCT
Source organism: Mycobacteriales bacterium (assembly GCA_038235705.1). Lineage (GTDB taxonomy): Bacteria > Actinomycetota > Actinomycetes > Mycobacteriales > SCTD01 > CANKBT01. Next base: position 42,165 of record JBBSTR010000002.1, on the reverse strand, counting down.
TCGGGGCGACGCCGGCGGCAGCACCGGAGATGGCCGGCGCGAAGATCAGGCCGAAGCCGACCCCGGTGAGGACCAGCGAAGGGAACACGTGCAGCCAGTAGGAGCTGTCCACCTCGAGCCGGGTCAGCAGGAGCAGGCTCGCGACGTTGAGCAGCATCCCCGTCGTGACGAGCGGGCGTGGGCCGGTCCGGGCGAGCAGCCGGGTGTTGACGAAGATCGCGGTGACCGCGATCGGCACGTTGAGCGCCATGAACGCGGCGCCGGTGACCAACGGGGACAGCCCGAGGGTGTTCTGCAGGTAGAAGGTCAGGAAGATGAAGATCCCGAAGATCCCGGACCCACCGATCAGCACGGCCAGGTAGCCGCCGCCGCGGTTGCGGTCCAGCGGGATGCGCATCGGGAGCAACGGCTGCGCCACCCGGGTCTGCAGGAAGACGAAAAGCGCCAGCAGCAGCACCGAGGCCAACAGCATCCCGACGGTGATCGGCGCTCCCCAGCCGGACCGCTCCGCGCTGGCGAAGCCGTAGACCAGCGCGAACAAGCCGGCGCTCGAGGTCGTGGCCCCGACCAGGTCAAGCTTGGGGCGGACGCCCGGGGGTGCCTGGTGCAGCAACCGACCGCCCATGACCGCAGCGGGGACGGCGAAGAACAGCCCGACGTACAGGCACCAGCGCCAGTCGAGGTACTCCGTGAGCGCGCCACCGAGCAGCAGCCCGACAGCGCCACCACCACCCGCGATGGCGCCGTAGATGCCGAAAGCCTGACCGCGCTCCTTCGGGTCGGTGAAGGTGGTCGCGAGCAGCGACAGCGCGGCCGGCGCGAGCAGCGCGCCAGACATCCCCTGGGCGACCCGGGCCACGATCAGGATGCTGAACGTGGGCGCCGCACCGCCGACCGCAGACGCCACGGCGAAGCCGAGCAGACCGGCGATGAAGGCGCGCTTGCGGCCGAACGTGTCAGCCAGGCGCCCGCCGAGCAACAGCAGGGAGCCGAAGGCCAGCGAGTAGGCGGTGAGCACCCACTGTCGGGAGGAGTCGGAGAAGCCCAGGTCACGCTGCGCGGCCGGCAGGGCGATGTTGACGATGGTCGCGTCGAGCACGACGAGCAGCTGCGCGATCCCGATGACGCCCAGGATGAGCCAGCGGCGCTCGTGGTGCGGATCGACGTCCAGGATCGGCGGTGCGGCGGCGGTGGTGGTGGTCATGATCGTCCCTTGCGCGTGTAGTGGAGATAGCATCTCCGTTCATGGCGGACCGTAGCAGCAACGGAGACGATGCCTCCACTTGTTCCCGCGACGTCACACAACCCCGTCGGCGCGACGCCCAGCGCAACCGGGCCGCGCTGCTGACGGCCGCCAGCGAGCTGTTCGCCGACCGGGGGCTCGAGGTCACGCTCGACGAGATCGCCAAGCACGCCGGGGTCGGGGTCGGGACCGCGTACCGCAACTTCGCCAACAAGGACGTGCTCATCGACGACCTCCTCGTCGAGCGGATGTCCGCGATGGTCCAGCTGGCCGAGGACGGTCTCGCGCACGAGGATCCCTGGCTCGGGCTGTGCGGCTTCCTCGAGCAGGCGCTCGAGATGCAGCTGCACTTCAAGGGGCTCAAGCAGCTGCTGTACGAGCGGAGCACCGCCCACACCCGGATCGACCAGGCGCGCGCCGGCCTCACCCCTGCTGTGACCCGCCTGGTCGAGCGGGCCCAGGCCGCTGGCGTGCTGCGCCCCGACGTGGCGCCCAGCGACATCCCGATGATCAACGTGATGGTCGGCACCATCCAGGACGTGAGCCGGGAGGTCGAGCCGGGGCTGTACCGGCGCTACCTCGAGCTGGCGCTGCGCGGGTTGCGCGCGGACGGGCCGCTCCCGGGGCCGCCGCTCGACGCCGTCCAGGTCGAGACGGCCATGCGGACGTGGCACGGGCGCTAGAACGGGCACGCTCCCGTCATGACACGTCTGCCGCGGAGCGGCGCATGACCCGGACCGAGCACGACAGCATGGGCGAGATCGAGGTCCCTGACGACGCGTCGTACGGGGCGCAGACCCAGCGAGCCGTGGAGAACTTCCCGATCAGCGGGCTGCGTCTGGAGGCCACCCAGGTCTCGGCGCTGGCGCGCATCAAGGGCGCCGCGGCGACGGTGAACGCCCGGCTCGGCGTGCTCGGACCGGACGTCGCCGACGCGATCGTGCAGGCCGCCGGCGAGGTGGCGTCCGGGCAGCATGCCGAACAGTTCCCGGTGGACGTCTTCCAGACCGGCAGCGGGACCTCGAGCAACATGAACTGCAACGAGGTGCTGGCCGGCCTGGCCTCCCGCGCGCTCGGCCGGCCGGTGCACCCGAACGACCAAGTCAACGCCTCGCAGTCGAGCAACGACGTCTTCCCGACGAGCATCCACCTGGCCGCGGTCGACGCCGTCAACCAGGACCTGGTCCCGGCTCTGGAGCACCTGGCCGGCGCTCTGGAGCGTCGCGCGGAGGCGTTCGAGGACGTGGTGAAGAGCGGGCGTACGCACCTCATGGACGCCACCCCCGTCACACTCGGCCAGGAGTTCTCCGGCTTTGCCGCACAGGTGCGCTATGGCGTGGAGCGCCTGCGTTCCGGGCTCGGCCGACTTGCCGAGCTGCCGCTCGGCGGCACGGCGGTCGGCACCGGGATCAACACGCCGGCGGGCTTCGCCGCGGCCGTGATCGCCGAGCTGGGCGAACCGTTCACCGAGGCCCGCAACCACTTCGAGGCGCAGGGGGCGCGCGACGCCCTGGTCGAGACCAGCGGCCATCTGCGCACCGTTGCGGTAAGTCTGGTGAAGATCTGCAACGACCTGCGCTGGATGGGCTCCGGTCCGCGCGCCGGGCTCGGTGAGATCCGTCTGCCAGACCTGCAGCCAGGCAGCTCGATCATGCCGGGCAAGGTCAACCCGGTGCTGCCGGAGGCGGTGCTGCAGGTCTGTGCACAGGTGATCGGCAACGACGCCACCGTCGCCTTCGCCGGCACCACCGGCAGCTTCGAGCTCAACGTGATGATGCCGGTGATGGGCCGTGCGCTGCTGGAGTCGATCCGGCTGCTGTCCACCTCGACCCGGCTGCTCGCCGACCGGTGCATCGACGGCATCGAGGCCGACGTGGAGCGGTGCCGCGAGCTGGCCGAGGGCTCCCCGTCGATCGTCACGCCGCTCAACCGCTACCTCGGCTACGAGGAGGCGGCCAAGGTTGCCAAGCAGGCGCTAGCCGGGCGGCAGAGCATCCGGGAGGTGGTGATCGCCCGTGGGCACGTGCCGGACCGGCTGACCGAGGACCAGCTCGACGCCGCGCTCGACGTCCTGGCGATGACCCGACCCCCGTCCTAGCCCCAGCCCGTTCCGCGAGCCGTGTCGAGCGGAGCGACCTAGGGTGAGTGGTCGCCCACCCCCTAGCCGAGGACGCCCGTGCCCCACGTACCCCGCACCCCCGTCCGCGACGTCGGACACCTCGGCGACTTCACGGCGACGCCGCGCATGCTGTTCGTCGCAGCGATCGCCGTCCCGGTCGGCGCCGCCGGCGCCGGGGCCGCCTGGACGCTCGTCAGGCTGATCGGCATCATCACGAACGCCGTCTTCTACCAGCGGTGGGGGACCCAGCTCGTCGCCCCCGGCTCGGTCCATCACAACCCGTTGCTCGTGCTGCTCGCCCCGATCCTCGGCGGCCTCGCCATCGGTTTCATGGCGCGATACGGCTCCGAGCGCATCCGCGGCCACGGCATGCCGGAGACGATCGAAGCGATCTTGCTGCGGCGCAGCACGATCCAACCAAGGGTCGCCGTGCTCAAACCGATCAGTGCGGCGGTGGGCATCGGCACCGGCGGGCCGTTCGGCGCGGAGGGCCCGATCATCATGACCGGCGGCGCGCTCGGGTCGCTGTTCGCACAGTTCCTGCACCTGACGGCCGACGAGCGCAAGACGCTGCTCGTCGCCGGCGCCACGGCCGGCATGGCCGCGACCTTCAACGCGCCGCTGGCCTCGGTGCTGCTCGCCGTCGACCTGCTGCTGTTCGAGTGGCGTCCGCGCAGCTTCGTGCCGGTGGCCACCGCGATAGCCGTCGCGACGATCCTGCGCGGTCCCTTGCTGGGCCACGGCACGCTGTTCCCCAGCACAGCGGCGTTTGACATCACCTATCTGACGTACGCCTTCTGCCTGGTCGCCGGGGTGTGCTCCGCGCTGCTGGCGATCGTGGCGACCACCCTCGTCTACTTCTCGGAGGACCTGTTCCACCGGCTGCCGTTCCACTGGATGTGGTGGCCGGCGATCGGCGGACTGATCATCGGCATCGGCGGTCTGGTGCAGCCCAGGGCGCTCGGCGTCGGATACGACGTGATCGACGCCGAGCTGACCGGTCAGATCGGTCTGTCGCTGGTGCTCAGCGTTCTGGTCGTCAAGACGCTCATCTGGTCGCTGTCGCTCGGCTCGGGGACCTCTGGTGGCGTGCTGGCGCCGATGTTCATCATCGGCGGCGCCCTCGGCGCGGTCGAGTCGCACGTCTTCCCCGAGGTCGGGCTCGGCTTCTGGGCCATCATCGGCCTGGCCGGGGTGCTCGGTGGCGTCATGCGTACGCCGTTCACCGGCGTGGTCTTCGCGATCGAGCTGACCGGCCGCTTCGATGCGCTGCTCCCGCTGCTGATCGCGACCAGCACGGCGTACGCCGCTTCGGTGCTGCTGCTGAAGCGGTCCATCCTCACCGAGAAGATCGCCCGCCGCGGCTTTCACCTTGGGCGAGAGTACGACGTCGACCCGCTCGAGGCGCTCTTCGTCGATCAGGTGCTGACCGAGGACTATCTCGATCTTGCGGAAAGCCGGTCCGTCGCCTCTGCCCTGCTCGAGATCCAGGTCGGCTCTGACGACGTACGGGCCCAGCGGCTCTACCCGGTCGTCGACGACGACCGCACGCTCGTCGGGATCGTCAGTGGTTCCCAGCTGGAGGCCGCGGTGTCCGTGGGCCGACGCGACGACCCGGTCGGGCTGCTCGCCGGCGCGTCGCTCGTGGTCGCGCACGGCGACGACACCCTGAAGACCGCCGCGGCGCTGATGGCCGAGACCGGCTTCACCCGGTTGCCGGTGACGATGCGCGGCGACCCGCTGCGTCCGATCGGCGTGGTCTCGCTCAAGCAGCTCCTGGCGGGTCGGCTGCGCGACCTCGCCGAGGAGCGCGACACCGAGCGGCTGCTCCGGCTGCGCACCCCGCGGCTGCCGCGGCGGAACACGGCCACGGCCCGGTCACCGCAGCCGCGCCGACGCACCCCCGCTCGCGCTAGCAGCCGTCACCGCTCGGGCGGGTCTTGAGGACCACGCAACAACGGTTCGGGGCCGGCGCCAGGTCGCAGACGAGTCGATCGGGCACGAGCGCGTCGGTCAGGGCCTCGATCAGGGCGAGGTTCATGCCGCACACTAGCTGCGGGTGCGTCGTCGCGAGCGCCCGGAAGGGACAGTTGGCCAGCTCGACCCGGTCGGGGAGCCTTCTCGGCTCGTAACCGTGGTCGATCAGAGCCTCGCAGGCACGTGCCAGGGCTTCAGCGGCCGTGGCAGGAGCACCGTCGGTGGCCGCTTCCGTGCCGATGGCCCGCCCGTGAGCCCCTGCGGCCCGGTCGAGCACCTCGGTCGCGGGAACGCCCGTCGCCGCCGACTCGGCGACCGCCTGCGCCAACAGCTGTCCTGCAAGCTCGTAGTCGCGATCGGGCAGCGAGACCGCGATCTCTCGGTCTGCGCGCCGGTAGAGCTTGGCCGGACGCCCGGCGCCCGGTCCGCGCCGACCGGACAGTCGAGCGAAATCGGTCTGCAGCAGACCCTCCGCCTCCAGCTTGTCCAGATGGAACTTGGCGGTGTGGAGCGGCAGGTCGGTGGCCTCTGCCGCTTCCTCGCGTCCCACCGCACCGGGCTGCGCACAGACGTAGAGGTACAGGTCACGGCGGACGGGCTCGGCGAGCGCCCCGATGCCCGTGGCGTCTTTCGCGAGCTGCGACATCTGACCCTCTCTGAGAGACACGACCCTTGACGTTAGACCGGACAAAATCTAAAGTTTACTCTAGTGTCCGTTACAAGGGGAGGCGAACTCACGCGCAGGACGATCTGCAGACAGCCCTTGCACGCAGCACCCCCACCGGATCGGAGACGCACTCATGAGCATCCAGAACGTGGTCATCGTCGGAGGTGGCCTGGCCGGCGCGAAGACCGCACAGGCACTGCGGGAGCAGGGCTTCGAGCACGAGGTGACGCTCCTGGCCGCCGAGGCGCACCTGCCCTACGAGCGCCCACCGTTGTCCAAGGGATACCTCGCCGGGTCTGCCTCGTTCGACTCCGCCCTCGTGAACCCGTCGGACTGGTACCGCGACAACCGGATCGACCTGCGCCTGAGCACCCGAGCCACGGCGGTCGACCCGGGCGCCCACCAGGTCCGACTCGCGGACGGGGCCATGATCGGTTACGACAGGCTCGTCCTCGCCACCGGGTCCGTGGCCCGCCGCCTCAGCCTGCCCGGCGCCGACGCGCACGGCGTCCACACGCTGCGCACGGCGGAGGACGCCGACGCGATCCGTGCGACTTTCGGCGACGGCAAGCGGCTGGTCATCATCGGCGCCGGCTGGATCGGCCTCGAGGTCGCCGCCGTCGCTCGGGCTGCGGGCACCGACGTGACCGTGCTGGAAGCCGCGGACCTGCCGCTGCTGGGAGTGCTCGGTCCCGAGCTCGGCCGCGTCTTCGCCGACCTGCACCGGGCAAACGGCGTCGACCTGCGCCTCGCCGTCAAGGTCGCCGGCATCACGACGGTCGCGGGCACGGCGACCGGCGTCCAGCTGAGCGACGGCACGACCCTCCAGGCCGACGCCGTCGTGATCGGCGTGGGCGCGGCACCGGATCTGAGCCTGGCCGAGACTGCCGGGCTCGACCTGGACGACGGGGTCCTGGTCGACGCGTCCCTGCGCTCCAGCGACCCGGACATCTACGCGGTCGGCGACATCGCCAACCATGACCACCCGGTCCTCGGCCACCGGGTGCGCGTCGAGCACTGGGCGACCGCGCGAAACCAGCCCGCGACCGCTGCGGCGGCGTTGCTCGGCGAGAGCACGACCTACACCGACCTGCCCTACTTCTTCAGCGACCAGTACGACCTCGGCATGGAATACCTCGGTCACGCGGCCCCGGGCTCACCGCACCGGGTCGTCGTACGAGGCAACCTGGACCAGCGCGAGTTCGTCGCCTTCTGGCTCGACCCGTCGAACCGCATCAAGGCCGCCATGAACGTCAACGTGTGGGACGTCCTCGACCAGATCAAGCCTCTCGTCGTCGCCGGCAGACCCGTCGACCCGGAGGCGTTGGTCGACCCCGACGTCGGCTATGCCTCGCTGTGAACCCGGAACCCGGAACCCGGAACCCGTGAGCCGTCGCGTCACGGGACCACGGTGACCGGCCACCGACCCGCCCGCACCAGTCGTACGGCGAAGGAGCCCACCAGCCGATGCCCGAGCTTCTTCGAGGCGCCCACCACGACCAGATCGACCTGCAGCTCGTCAGCGACCTTGCACAGCTGCGTGAACGGGTCGCCCTGCAAGCAGAGGAACTCCAGCTGATAGCCGTCGACCTGCGCCCTGGACTCCAGCTGCGAACGAAGGGCGTCCGCGGCACCGGTGGACTCGTCGATCGCGAACGCCACCTCGGGGGCGAGGGCCGCGAACGTGCTCGGCGCCTGCACCCACAACGCAACCAGCCGCGCGCCCTGCCGGCGCGTCAGACCGCCCGCGTAGGACACCGCGTGCAGCGAGGTCCGGCTGCCGTCCACGGCCACCAGCACGACCGACGGCCCGTCCTGTCCGCCACCGACCCTCATGGCGGCCGGAGCCTGCGGGTCGATCCCGATGCCCGGAAGCGCTCCTGGCCGCCAGCGCTACGGCACCGCACGCGCAGCTTCGATGGTGGGCCAGGGTGACTCCCAACGACCGCACGGACCCGACCCGGAACACCCAAGCCGTCGCCGACGCACCGCCCGAGGTCGGCGGTGATCCCGCATGCTGGCTCTCCCGTGTCTGCGATCAGTGTGGGCGCCTGTCGGACGACCCGCGCGCGGAGCGATGTGAGCGGTGCGGGACCGGGCTGCCGGCGCACTGAGCGCTCCGGTCGGCAACAGGTCTGGTGAGCCAGGTCACCATAGACCTCGGTCCTGTTGATCAATGTCGACGCCTCGCAACTGTGCGGCAGCCACTCCGGCCTGGTTGCAGGTCGAGCCGACGTACACGGCAACTTAGGATGGAGGGTCGCTCAGCCCCCACCCGAGGAAGCCCGTGCCCCCCACCGCCCACACCCCCGTCCGCGACGTCGGACACCTCGGCGACTTCACCGCCACCCCGAGGATGCTCCTGATCGCCGCACTTGCGGTGCCGGTCGGCGCCGCTGGTGCCGGGGCCGCCTGGACGCTGGTCAAGCTTATCGGCCTGATCACCAACGCAGTGTTCTACCAGACGTACGACACGTCGCTACGGGCGCCGGGCACCATCCACCACAACCCTTTCCTGGTGCTCCTGGCACCGATCCTCGGTGGGCTCGCCATCGGACTGATGGCCCGATACGGCTCCGAACGCATCCGTGGGCACGGCATGCCCGAGACGCTGGAGGCGATCCTGCTGCGGCGCAGCACCATCGCCCCACGGGTCGCCCTGCTCAAGCCGGTCAGCGCTGCGGTGAGCATCGGGACCGGCGGCCCGTTCGGCGCCGAGGGCCCGATCATCATGACCGGTGGCGCGATCGGGTCGTTGTTCGCGCAGTTCCTGCACCTGACCGCGGACGAGCGCAAGACCCTGCTGGTGGCCGGTGCCACCGCGGGGATGGCCGCGGTCTTCAACGCCCCGCTGGCCGCGACGCTGCTCGCCGTCGAGCTGCTGCTGTTCGAGTGGCGGCCCCGCAGCTTCGTGCCGGTGGCCACCGCCGTCGCGGTGGCGACGATCCTGCGTGGCCCGATCCTCGGCCACGGGGCCCTGTTCGCCAACACGGCGCCGTTCGACATCGGCTATCTGACCTACCTGTTCTGTCTCGTCGCAGGGGTGCTCTCGGCGCTGCTCGCCGTGGCAGCGACCTCCCTCGTCTACCTCTCCGAGGACCTGTTCCACCGGCTGCCGTTCCACTGGATGTGGTGGCCGGCGATCGGTGGTCTCATCATCGGGATCGGCGGACTCGTGCAGCCCAGGGCCCTCGGGGTCGGCTACGACGTGATCCGCGCCGAGCTGACCGGGCAGATCGGGCTGTCGCTCGTCGTGAGCATCCTGGTGGTCAAGACCCTGATCTGGTCCCTGTCGCTCGGCTCGGGGACCTCGGGCAGCATCATGGCCCCGCTGTTCCTGATCGGCGGAGCGCTGGGCGCGGTCGAGTCGAGCGTCTTTCCCAAGGTCGGCCTCGGCTTCTGGGCGATCATCGGCGTGGCCGGCGTGCTCGGCGGCGTCATGCGCTCCCCGTTCACCGGTGTCGTGTTCGCCATCGAGCTGACCGGCCGGCTCGACCTGCTGCTGCCGCTCCTGATCGCCAACACCGTGGCGTACGCCGGGTCCGTCCTGCTCCTCAGGCGGTCCGTGCTCACCGAGAAGATCGCCCGACGCGGTTTCCACGTGCGTCAGGAGTACGACGTCGACCCGCTCGAGGCGCTGTTCGTCGACCAGGTGATGCCCGACGGCTGTCTGCTTCTGCTCGAGGACTCCTCCGTCGCCACCGCCCTGGCCGAGGTCCAGGCAGGATCGCAGGACCAACGAGCCCAGCGGCTCTACCCGGTGGTCGGCCCCGACGGCCTCCTGGTCGGCGTCGTCAGCGCGTCCCAGCTGGAGGCAGCGGTCGCGGTAGGACGGCGTGACGACCCGGTCGGGCAGCTGGCCAGCGCCTCGCTGGTCGTCGCCCATGGCGACGACACGCTCAGGACGGCGGCGGTGCTGATGGCCGAGACCGGCTTCACCCGGCTACCGGTGACGATGCGCGCGGACCCGCGGCGTCCGGTCGGGGTGGTCTCGCTGAAGCAGCTCATGGCTGGACGATTGCGCGACCTTGCCGAGGAGCGTGACACCGAGCAGCTGCTGCGGCTGCGCACGCCGAGGCTGGCCCGCCGACACGCGGCCCCGTGAACCGGACACTCCGTCCGGCGGTGCTGTGAGCCGGGTCTCGCGCGCCTGGACGAAGTTGCGAGCCCCTGAGCCGGTCGCGGCGACCACCGACGCCCACGCGGTCCAGGCGCCGCCGGAGCAGGACATCTACCGGGTCCTGCACCTGGCGCTGCGGATCGCTGAGCTGCTCCTGTCCGGCGGTGCGGGCACCGCGGACGTGACCGCGGCCATCCGTCAGGTCACCGCCGCGGCCGGGCTCGTCCGCTGCGAGGCTGACGTCACGTACAACGTCATCGTCGTGTCTTACCTGCGGGGACCCACGTTCGCCCCGGTCACCGCGTCCCGGGTGGTCCGCCGTTACGGCTTTGACGGCACCCGGCTGGCCCGGGTCGACGACGTGGTCAAGGACCTCGTGGCCGGGCGGCTGGACGTCGCCCGCGCCCAGCAGCGGATCGACGAGGTGCGACGCACCCCGCACCCCTACCCCCGCTGGGTCGCCACCGGCGCGTGGGGCGGGCTGTCCGCGTCCGTCGCGGTGCTGCTCGGTGGCGGTGCGCTGGTCGCGGCCACCGCCTTCCTCGCCACCGTCGTCATCGATCGAGCCAACCGGTTGCTCAACGCCCGCGAGGTGCCGTTCTTCTACCAGTACGCGGTGGGCGGCCTGGTCGCGACCAGCTTCGCCGCCGCCTTGTCCGCGGTCGGTGCGACCGTCGAACCGTCGCTCGTCGTCGCCGGCGGCCTGGTGGCGCTGCTCCCCGGCGGGTTGCTTGTCGGCAGCGTGCAGGACGCCCTCGGCGGATTCCTCGTCACCGCCTCGGCGCGCGCGCTCGCGGTGCTGGTGCTGACCGCAGGTCTGCTGACCGGCGTCGCGCTCGGCCTGGACATCTCCCGTCGGCTGGGGGTGGTGCTGTCGGTCAACGAGATCGACTCTGCGCTGGCGCAGCTGCCGGTCCGCGCGCTGGCGGCCGCTGCCGCCGCCGGGCTCTTCGCGCTGGCGAACTACTCGCCCCGACGGGTCGTGCTGACCAGCGCCTTGGTCGGCGGCGCCGGCTACGCGTTCTACGAGGCCCTGCTCGTCGCCGGGCTCTCCCGTGCCACCGCCACAGCTGCCGGAGCGGTGGTGATGGGCGCGGGCTGCCAGCTGCTCGCCCGCCGGCTCGGGCTCGCCGCCCTGCTGCTCGTCGTCCCCGCCATCATCCCCCAGCTGCCAGGGCTCACCACCTTCTCCGCGCTGCTCGCCCTCGGCACCGGCGACCCGTCCACCGGGTTCGCGCTCGTGCTCCGCGCCCTCACCGTCGGCCTCGCCCTGGCCGCAGGCGTTCTGCTCGGGCAGGGGCTGGTGAGCGCGCCGCTGGTTCCGGAGCGCAGTCGGCTGCACCGCCGTCGCGGCAACCGGCTGCTCTGACCCCCGGCCGCGGGCTTCGTGCCTGGCGACCCGGCGACCGCTCGCTCCATCGACCCTGCCCGTCGCCGTGAGCGTGGTGTCGCGGGCGCTTCTGCGTCCACCTCGCCTGCCGTCACCGTCGACGGGAGCTCTCCAGGCGGGCAGCGCGGGTGAGCCTCAGCGCGTACGACATCAGGCGGACGCAGTCGCACCCGCGCACCGCACCCAAGCACCCAAGCACCCAAGCACCCAAGCACCCAAGCACCCAAGCACTCGAGCACTCGAGCCCTCGAGCCCTCGAGCCCTCGAGCACCGCACGCCCACCGCACCCCCGCGCCGCACCGCACCCGCGCACCGCACACCGCACACCGCATACCCCACCCGAGCATGCGAGCGCTGCAGCCGGGCAGCCGAGCAGCCTCAAGATCACCGGAATGTCTGCACGTCCAGGGCTGCTGTCTGGCGGCAGGTGAGCCCTCAGACGCTCCGGTGATCTTGCAGCCGGAGCAGCAGCGCGGTCGAACCCTCCGGTGATCTCAAGCGATGCGACGCGCGGACCGCCCTGGGTGGACGCAACGGGAGCGCAGAGGAAGCAAGGGTGGTGCCCGCCGAGCTACAGCGGCAGGTCCTCCAGCATCTCGGTGACCAGGGCGGCGATGGCGGAGCGCTCCGAGCGGGTCAGGGTCACGTGCGCGAACAGCGGGTGACCCTTGAGCACCTCGATCACTGCGGTCACCCCGTCGTGCCGACCGACCCGCAGGTTGTCGCGCTGCGCCACGTCGTGGGTGAGCACGACGCGCGAGCCCTGGCCGAGCCGGGACAGCACGGTGAGCAGAACACCACGCTCCAGCGACTGCGCCTCGTCGACGATGACGAACGCGTCGTGCAGCGACCGGCCGCGGATGTGCGTGAGCGGGAGCACCTCGAGCAGACCGCGCTCCAGCACTTCGGTGACCACCTCGGGAGCGACCAGGGCTCCGAGGGTGTCGAAGACGGCCTGCGCCCACGGACCCATCTTCTCGGCCGAGTCGCCGGGCAGGTAGCCGAGGTCTTGCCCGCCGACCGCGTACAGCGGCCGAAACACGATCACCTTCTTGTGCGCACGCCGCTCGAGCACCGACTCGAGGCCCGCGCACAGCGCGAGCGCCGACTTGCCCGTGCCGGCCCGGCCACCGAGCGAGACGATGCCGATCTCCGGATCGAGCAGCAGGTCGAGGGCAACGCGCTGCTCGGCGCTGCGGCCGCGTACGCCGAAGACCTCGCGGTCACCGCGCACCAGCCGGACGGACTTGTCAGGCGCCACTCGGCCGAGCCCGGAACCGCGCTCGGACAGAAGCACGAGCCCGGTGTGCGTGGGCAGCTCGGCCGCCTCCGGCAAGATGGCGCAACCTTCCGCAAACAGCTCGTCGAGATCGTCGCCCGTCACGACCAGCTCCGCCATGCCAGTGTGCCCGGTGGTGCTCGCCAGCTCTGCGCGATACTCCTGCGCGGCCAGCCCGATCGCCGCCGCCTTGACCCGCAGCGGCAGGTCCTTGCTGATGAGTACGACGTCGTGACCCTCGGCTGCGAGGTTCACGGCGACCGCCAGGATCCGCGCATCGTTGTCGGCGACCCGGAACCCGGCCGGGAGCACCGCCGCGTCGGAGTGGTTGAGCTCCACCCGTACGGTGCCCTGCCCGACCGGGATCGGCGCGTCCAGCCGGCCGTACGCGACGCGCAGGTCGTCGAGCACCCGCAGCGCCTGCCGTGCGAACCAGCCCAGCTCGGGATGGTCGCGCTTGCCCTCCAGCTCGTTGATGACGACGAGCGGGAGCACGACGTCGTGCTCGTCGAACCGGGCCAGGGCCCCCGGGTCGGACAGCAGGACCGAGGTGTCGAGCACATAGGTGACCGTCATGCGGCGCTCCAGCGGGTCAGTCGGGCCGGTGGCCGCGGTGGGCCGGTCCGGCCCTCCATGGGTGCTGGTGCACCGGCGGCCTCCCGAGCGGTCGACGGGTGCCGTCCGCTGCGCCGACCGTAAGCCGGGCGAGCGCCGTTGCTCAGCACGACACGCGACCCGTCGACGACATCCGGGTGATGGCTGGGAGACCGTCCGACGATCGCCACCTTTCGCCGCCTCTGATCGTTGGGTCGGTGTGACCGTCTCCGCACGCCCGGCGTCCTGGGGCGTCGCGGCCGGGTCCGGGGTGCTCGCCGGGCAGCGGCGCTGGTCGCCGGCGAGGTCGTCGGCCGCGCCCTGCCGGGCGGCGTCGGGCCGGTCGTGGCGATCGGCAACCGGGTCGTCGCGCTCGCGCCGGCGAGCGCCCGCGACACCGGGGTGAGCACGTTCGGCACCCTGGACAAGCCGCTGCTGCTGCTCGGCATCCTCAGCGTCGCCGTCGTGCTGGCTGCCGCGGTCGGGCTGCGCTATCGCGGTAACCCGGTCAGCGGTGCTGCGCTGGTGGCGCTGTTCGCCGCGGTGGCCGGTCTGGCGTGCGGCGCCGACTACGCGGTGGACGCCCGGGACGGCCTGCTCACCGGGCTGACCGTCTTCGTCGTCGGGCTGGGCTCGCTGGTGCTGCTCCTCGGCCACCTGCGGCTGACCGGTCCCCCGCCGCCGGGACCGAGCCGTCGCGAGCTTCTCTTGCGCGGTGGCCTGCTCGGGGGCGCGACCCTGTTCGGCGGGGTGGCAGCGCGACGCTGGCTCGACCGGTCGGCACAGGTGCAGGCGGCCCGCAGCGCCCTTGCGCTGTCCCCGGCCGGCGGACCGGAGCTCGACCTGTCGGCGGCCGAGCTGAACATCCCGGGGCTGACGAAGGTCGTCACGCCGAATGCCAGCTTCTACCGGATCGACACCGCGCTGGTCGTGCCGCAGGTCGACCCGAAGGACTGGCACCTCGTCGTCGACGGGATGGTCGACCGTCCCATGAAGCTCACCCTCGACCAGCTGCTCGCGATGCCGCAGACCGAGGCCGACGTCACGATGCAGTGCGTGAGCAACGAGGTCGGCGGCGACCTGGTCGGGTCGGCCCGTTGGCAGGGCGTGCTGCTGCGCGACGTGCTCACGGCCGTCGGCGTCCATCCCGGTGCCGGCCAGATCGTCGGGGTGTCGGTCGACGGGTTCACGGCCGGCTTTCCCACCTCGTACGGTACCGACGCGCGCCCCGCCATGATCGCGCTCGGGATGAACGGCGAGATCCTCCCGGTCGAACGCGGTTTCCCGGCCCGACTGATCGTCCCGGGCCTGTACGGCTACGTCTCCGCCACCAAGTGGCTCGCCGCCGTCGTGCTCACCACCTGGGAGGGCTTCGACGGCTTCTGGGTGCCTCGCGGCTGGGCCAAGCAGGCGCCGATCAAGGTCGCGTCACGCATCGACGTCCCCGCGGCGGGCGCGTCGGTGAAGGCCTGCCGCGTGCTCGTCGCGGGGATGGCCTGGGCGCCCGGGCTCTCGCGGGGCGTCGATCGCGTGGAGGTCCGGGTCGACGGTGGCCGGTGGTCCGGAGCGGACCTGGCCGGCGAGCTGTCGGAGAACACCTGGCGGCAGTGGCGCTGGGAATGGGACGCGACGCCCGGCAAGCACGTCCTCGAGGTCCGCGCGACGGACCGGGCCGGCACCGTCCAGACCGAAGCGGTCGCCCCGCCCCGCCCCGACGGCGCGACCGGCCTGCACCGCGTCCCGGTCAGGGTCGCCTGAGCCGAGGATCAGGAGCCGTACCGACGCTGACGGGCCGCGAAGGCGCGCAGCGCTCGCAGGAAGTCGGCGCGGCGGAAGTCCGGCCAGTTGGCGTCGCAGAAGTAGAACTCGCTGTGTGCCGACTGCCACAGCAGAAACCCCGACAGCCGCTGCTCCCCCGACGTGCGGATCACCAGGTCCGGGTCGGGCTGGCCCTTCGTGTAGAGGTGCTGGGCGATGTCCTCGACGTCAAGCACCTCGGCGACCTGCGCGAGCGTCGCCCCCTTGGCCGCCTCGGCCTGCAGCAGCGACCGGACGGCGTCAGTGATCTCGCGCCGCCCGCCGTACCCGATCGCGACGTTCACGTGCACCCCCGGGCGTCCCAGCGTGGACGCGGCGGTCTCCTTCAGGTGACGTGCGGTCGGGGCGGGCAGCAGGTCCAGCGCACCCACGACGTTGACGGTCCAGAGGTTCTCGGGCTTGGACAGGTCGGTGACCAGCGACTCGATGATCGCCAGCAGCGGCGCGAGCTCGGCCTCAGGTCGCGTGAGGTTCTCGGTCGACAGCAGCCACAGGGTGACCACCTCGACGCCGGCGTCGTCGCACCAGCCGAGCAGGTCCACGATCTTGTCGGCGCCGCGCTGGTGCCCGGAGTGGCTCTCGAGCCCCATCGCTCGGGCCCACCGGCGGTTCCCGTCGAGGATGACGCCGACGTGTCGCGGGGCGGGCGCGTGCTGGCGCTGGAGGACCGTGGCCAGGCGCCGCTCGTACACGTCGGTCGCGACCCGGCGGATCGGGCGGGGGACGAGGGCCACGGGGAGAATCTAATGCCCGGAAAGTACGGGCGACACCTTCTCGCACTCGACCAGCGTCGCCGCGAGCAGCGCGAGGTAGGCCGTAGGGTCCAGCTCGGCGCGCACGCCGGTGCCGTCCTCACCCCACGCCTCCAGGATCACGACCTCGCGCTGGTGCCACCGCCCGTCGTAGGTGCGGCGCACGTCGAGCAGCGCCCGCAGCGCGCCCGCGCCCGGCAGGTCGTCCGGGTCTCGGCTGCGGAGCGCGAACAGCTCGCAGTCACGAGGCAGGTAGGGCAGGTCACCTCTCCCGAGCCCCGCACGACGCAGCGCATCGTTCTGCGTGTCGACGAGCCCGCGCGTGACGGCCGCCGCGAGCACCCCGTGGCAACGCTCCCCGACGACCCCGTACGGAAGCCCGGACAGGTGCAGGTGCAGCTGGGTCTCGTACGGGTCGCCGTTGCGGTCGAGCACGGCCACGGCCACCAGGTCGAGCCGTCGGCCGTCCAGGCAGGTCAGCGAGGTCACGGGCTGAGTGTCCCGCGCAGAGCCCCGGACAGGCGTCAGCCCCGCCGGTCATGGACCGACGGGGCTGACCGCGTGCTAGCTGTTCTCGAGCCGGGCGACGAGGTCCTTCTGCTCCTGGACCAGCGCTGCCGGCATGTGATCGCCGAACTGGGCGAAGAACTCCGGGATCATCGCAGCCTCCTGCTTCCACACCTCGGTGTCGACGCTGAGCAGCAGGTCGAGGTCACGCTCATCCATGTCCAGCCCGTCGAGGTCGAGCTCGCCCTTGGCCGGCAGGGTGCCGATGGGGGTCTCGACGCCGTCCACGGTGCCCTCGAGCCGGTCGACGATCCACTTCAGGACCCGGCTGTTCTCGCCGAACCCGGGCCACAGCCACTTGCCGTCCTCGTCCTTGCGGAACCAGTTGACCGCAAAGATCCGGGGCAGCTTCTCCGCGGTGGTGGCGGTGCCGATGTCGAGCCAGTGGCCCGCGTAGTCGCCCATGTTGTAGCCACAGAACGGCAGCATCGCGAACGGGTCGCGACGCAGCTGGCCGATCGCCCCGGCGGCGGCAGCGGTCGTCTCGGAGGAGACGGTCAGGCCCTGGAACACGCCGTGCTGCCAGGTGCGGGACTCGGCCACGAGCGGGACGGCGGTGGCGCGGCGACCGCCGAACAGGATCGCGCTGATCGGGACCCCGTTCGGGTCCTCCCACTCGGGCGCGATCGTCGGGCACTGCCCGGCCGGGGTCGTGAACCGGGCGTTCGGGTGGGCGGCCGGGGTGTCGCTGTCCGGCGTCCAGTCGTTGCCCTTCCAGTCGGTCAGGTGGGCGGGCGGGGTGTCGGTCAGCCCCTCCCACCACACGTCGCCGTCATCGGTGAGCGCGACGTTGGTGAAGATCGAGTTGGCGTAGAACGTGTCGACGGCGTTCTTGTTGGTGTCGTCGCCGGTGCCCGGTGCGACCCCGAAGAAGCCGGCCTCAGGGTTGATCGCGTAGAGCCGGCCGTCATCGCCGAACCGCATCCAGGCGATGTCGTCACCGACCGTCTCGACCTTCCAGCCCGGCAGCGTCGGCACGAGCATCGCGAGGTTGGTCTTGCCGCAGGCGCTCGGGAAGGCAGCGGTGATGTAACGGACCTCCCCGCTCGGCGGGGTCAGCTTGAGGATCAGCATGTGCTCAGCCATCCAGCCCTCGTCCCGGGCCATCACCGAGGCGATCCGGAGCGCGAAGCACTTCTTGCCGAGCAGCGCGTTGCCGCCGTAGCCGGAGCCATAGCTCCAGATCTCGCGAGACTCCGGGAAGTGGACGATGTACTTCGTGTCGTTGCAGGGCCAGGAGACGTCCGCCTGACCGGGCTCGAGCGGCGCGCCGACGGTGTGCACCGCCGGGACGAAGAAACCGTCCTCGCCGATCTGCTCGAGAGCCGCCGTGCCCATCCGGGTCATGATCTTCATGCTCACGACGACGTACGGCGAGTCGGTGATCTCGACGCCGACCTGGCTGATGTTCCCGCCGAGCGGGCCCATGCAGAACGGCACCACGTACATCGTGCGGCCGCGCATGCAGCCGTCGAACAGGGGCTCGAGCGTCTGGCGCATCTCCGCCGGATCCATCCAGTTGTTGGTGGGGCCGGCGTCCTCCTCCTTCGTGGAGCAGATGAAGGTCCGTCCCTCGACCCGAGCGACGTCGCTCGGGTCGGACGCGGCGTAAAAGCTGTTGGGACGCTTGCTCTCGTCAAGCTTGGTGAAGGTGCCGGCCGCGACGAGCTCACTCGTGAGACGCTGCCACTCGTCCTCGGAACCGTCAGCCCACACGACGCGTTCGGGCTTGGTGAGGGCGGCAGTCTCGGTCACCCACGCCACCAACTTCTTGTTCTGGGTGGGGGCCTGCTCCAGGCCTGGGGTCTGGGACGTGGTGGTCATGGGGCCTCTCCCTCGAGGTTGCGGCTTTGACCGGACTTTACCCACGCGCCGCACGTCTGAGCCTGTGAGATCCTGCATAGCCAAGGAGGCCATGACCGCGCCATGATGCATCTGTGACCGTTGACGATGACCGCCTGCACGAGGTCGTGGAGCTCATCAAGCCCCGTCTGCGAGGGGTCCTGCACGAGGCAGCGTTCGCGATCTCGCTGGTCACCGGGACCGCCCTGATCATCCTGGCGAACGGGACCCGGGCCACCGTCGCCGCGAGCATCTATGCCACGTCGGTCGCGCTGCTGTTCGGCACCTCGGCCGCCTACCACCGGGGGTCCTGGTCGCCGCGAGCCCGTGACGTGATGGCGCGTCTCGACCACTCGATGATCTTCGTGCTCATCGCCGGCAGCTACACCCCGTTCTGCCTCGTCGTGCTGACCGGACGCATGCGGTGGGTGGTGTTCGCCATCGTCTGGGGCGGGGCGCTCGTCGGGGTGGTCAGCCGCCACGTGTTCTCACAACGTCCCCGTTGGCTGTTCACGATCCTCTACCTGACGCTCGGCTGGGTGGCGGTCGGGATCCTGCCGGCACTGCTGCACGAGGGGGGTCCGACGGTCCTCACGATGCTGATCGCCGGCGGCGTCTTCTACTCCGTCGGCGGCATCGTCTACGCGCGCAAGAAGCCGGACCCCTACCCGCAGTGGTTCGGGTTCCACGAGATCTTCCACGCGCTAACCCTGCTCGCCTTCGTCTGCCACTACATCGCGATCAGCATCGCGCTCTACCGGGTCTAGCCGGGGCCCTGCTCGCGCACGGTGCGGACGGAGGTCATCGCCTCGCGCAGCTCGGTGAGCCACGTCTCGGCGTTCCGCCCGACCAGGCGTACGGACCAGGCGAGCGCGTCCGACCGTGACCGTGCGACGCCGGCCTCGACGAGGGTGTCGAGGACCTGGCGCTCTGGCTGGCGCAGGCGGGTCATGACCGGGACCGACAGGGTCGTGAAGACCTCGCGGGTCTCGCCGGCCTGTGCGCCCCAGGCGACCTTGCGCCCGTAGCGGTGCTCGGCTTCGCGGGCGATCGCGACGCGCTCCTCGCGCGTCTGCTCGCGGAACCGGGTGATCCGGCCGCTCTCGGCCTCGGCGACAGCGACCTCGTCGCTGCCCTCGGCAGTGTCCATGACGGGGGCCTCGAGGGTGCCGACGACGAGGATCTCGTCCCGGTCGACGGTGACCTCGGGCGTGGTGGTGAACCAGCTGTCGGGCAGTCGGCCGGCGAACCAACCAGCGACGCCTTCGGTGCCGGGCAGCTCCTGCTCGCGGTCGCGGCCGGGGCCGCGTCCTCGGGGTCCGCCGGGACCTCCGAAGCCGCGCGGTCCGCCGGGACCTCCGCGGCCTTCGCCCCGCTCGCGGAAGAAGCGTTCGGGGCCGGTGTGGTGGGGGTGGGGGTGACGCATGTCGTTCTCCTCTGACTGTGCTCGCGCTCTCTGCGCGATTACATGCTTACAACGTATCACCGCGCCGTCTGTTCCCGAGCTGCTCAGCGAGCTGCCCGGGCTCAGTCGTCGGCAGCTCGCAGACGAAGGCCCGGCAGACGTACGCCGCCCCGGCTGACCGCCCCTCGGCCAGCGGACCGGCCGTCACCACGACCGCACCCGGGGACAGTCCGAGCCGTGCCACCGCGAGCAGGTCGGGACGGTCGAGCACCACCACCTCCGCCGGGCCAGCGAGCAGGGCCTCGCACGCCGCCAGCGCCCATCCGGCGAACCGGGCGGCGCGGTCGAACAACGGGGCGTACGAGGCCAGCGCCGCCTCGGCCGCCGCACGGTGCCGCGCCGAGCCGGTCACCGCCGCGTAGGTCAGCAGCGCCTGGGCCGCCGCGGCTCCTCCGGCCGGGGCCGGCCCGTCGGACAGGTCCTGCGGGCGACGCACGAGGACCTCGGCGTCCGAGGCGGTGTCGAAGAACCCGCCCGCACCGTCGCTGAACCGGTCGAGCACGTCGTCGAGCAGGACGCCGGACCAGCTCAGCCACCGCTCGTCGCCCGTCGCGGCGAACAGCGCGAGCAACCCCTCGGCGAGGTCGGCATGGTCCTCCAGCACGGCGTCGCTCCGACCGACCGCCCCGTCGCGCGAGGTCCTGCGGAGCCGGCCGTCGACCACGTGCACGTCCTGCAGCAGCTCGGCGCACGTCACCGCCGCATCGACCCAGCGAGGCTCCTCCAGCAGCGCGCCCGCCTCGGCGAGGGCGGCCACGGCCAGACCGTTCCAGGCGGTGACGACCTTGTCGTCGCGGCCTGGCTGAGGGCGTCGACCCCGTGCTTCGAGCAGCGCTGCGCGTACGCGCTCGTAGCGCTCGGGGTCGTCGGGCTCCGACAGCCGCTGCAGGACCGAGGTCCCGTGCTCGAAGGTGCCGGTCACCTCGAGCTGGTTCATCGCCCAGTCGCCGTCCTGCCCCAGCACCTCACGCACCTGGTCCGGCGTCCAGGCGTACGTCAGCCCCTCCACCCCGTCGGTGTCCGCGTCCAGCGCGCTCGCGAAACCACCCTCGGCCGTGCGCAGGTCGCGGAGCAGGAAGCCGGCCGTCTCCCGCACCACCCGCAACGCCGTCGGGTCACCGCTGGCGCGCCACCAGTGCAGGTAGACCCTGAGCAGCAGGGCGTTGTCGTACAGCATCTTCTCGAAGTGCGGCACCACCCAGGCGGCATCCACGCTGTAGCGCGCGAACCCGCCGGCGAGCTGGTCGTAGATCCCGCCCGAGGCCATGGCGCGGCAGGTGTGGGCGACCAGGTCCAGGCCCTGCCCGGTCCGCGCGTCGTGGCGGAGCAAAAACTCCAGCACCATGGACGGCGGGAACTTCGGGGCACCGCCGAAGCCGCCGTGCACCCCGTCGTAGCCGGTGCGCAGAGACGCCGCCGCGGCGTCGAGCAGCTCCGGCGTGACGTCGGCACGCCCGGTCCAGGTCGGCCGGTCCAGGCGGGCCACAACCTCGGCGCCGGCCGCCTCGACCTCACCTCGCTTGCTGCGCCAGGCGTCGCTGACCGACTCCAGCACCTGCCGGAACGACGGCATGCCGCGACCCGCGACCGCCGGCCAGTACGTCCCGCAGAAGAAAGGTTCGCCCTTGGTGGTGAGAAAGCTCGTCATCGGCCAGCCGCCGTGGCCGGTCATCGCCTGCACCGCCTCCATGTAGACCGCATCCACGTCCGGCCGCTCCTCGCGATCGACCTTCACGTTGACGAAGCGGTCGTTCATGAATGCCGCCGTGGCCGCGTCCTCGAAGGACTCGTGCGCCATCACGTGGCACCAGTGGCACGCTGCGTAGCCGATCGACAGCAGCACCGGCACGCCGCGGCGCTCCGCCTCGGCGAAGGCGTCCGTCCCCCACTCCCACCAGTGGACCGGGTTGTCGGCGTGCTGCTGCAGGTAGGGGCTGGTGCTCTGCGCGAGTCGGTTGGCCATGCCCGACCCCTGCCCCGACCCGGTGCGGTCAGTGCGCGGTGAGCGCGAGGAACTCCGCGCGGGTCCGCGGGTCGTCGCGCAGCACCCCGGTCAGCGATGACGTGACGGTCCGTGCACCGGGCGAACGCACCCCTCTGACGGTCATGCAGGTGTGCTCGGCCTCGATCACGACACCGGTGCCTCGGGGGCTCAGCTGCTCCTGGAGCCACCCCCCGACCTGCCGCGTCAGCCGCTCCTGCACCTGGAGCCGGCGGGAGAAGTGCTCGACGACCCGCGCCAGCTTGGACAGGCCCAGGATGCGCTCGCCCGGTAGGTAGGCCACGTGGGCGACCCCGGTGAAGGGCAGCAGGTGGTGCTCGCACAGCGAGCTGAACCCGATGTCGCGGACCAGCACCAGCTCGTCGTATCCCTCGTCGTTCGGGAAGGTCGTCAGGTCGAACGCCCGAGGGGTGAGCTGCTCGGCGAACGCCCCGGCGACCCGTCGCGGGGTCTCGCGGAGCGACTCGCTCGTGGGGTCCTGCCCGAGAGCGGCCAGCAGGTCGCGTACAGCGGAGGCAGCGGCGTCGTGGTCGATCACAAGGGTGATCGTAGGGCGGTCAGACGTCGGTGACCCGCAGCCCCGCGTGGGCCTTGTAACGCCGGTTGACCGAGATCAGGTTGGCCGTCAGGGCCTCCACCTGGTGCGCGTTGCGCAGGCGACCGGCGAAGATCCCGCGCATCCCCGGGATCTGACCGACCAGGGCCTGGACGACGTCGGTCGCCTCGCGGTCCTCACCCAGGACCAGCACGTCGGTGTCGATGCTGTCCACGCTCTCGTCGAGCAGCAGGACCGCGCTCACGTGGTGGAACGCCGCGACCACCCGGCTGTCTGTGAGGACCGCGGCAGCCTGCTGAGCGGCGCTCCCCTCCTCGACCGGCAGCGCGTACGCCCCCTGCTTGTCGAAGCCGAGCGGGTTCACGCAGTCGACGACGATCTTGCCGGCGAGCGCGCCGACCAGCTCGACGAGCAGCTCGCGGTGCCCGTCCCACGGGACCGCGACGATCACGACGTCACCGCGCGCCGCCGCCTCGGCGTTGGCAGCACCGGTCACCGAGCCGGGCAGGCCCTCGGCGGCCTGCTGGGCACGCTCGGCGGACCGGGAGCCCAGCACGACGTCGTGGCCGGCGAGTGCGAACCGGCGGGCGAGGCCACGTCCCTGCTCACCGGTCCCGCCGAGGACCGAGACGGTGAGCGCGGACACAGAAGGGGTGGGGTGCGTCATGCCGACGAGTGTCCCAGGTGTTCGGCCCGCGCAGCCGGATGAGTCAAGCCAGCACGAAGTCGACGGTCCTGGTGGCCGGGTCGGCCGCTGTCAGCCGCACCCGCACCGGCTCGCCCAGCGGCAGGTCCGGGGTCGAGCAGCGTGCCCGCACGGCCGGGTCGCGCAGCTGCACCGTGGACCGCTTGGGCCCGGTGTCGACGACGACCGCGTCGAAGACCTCCCCAACCCGGGGGGCGAGCACCAGCGACTCGGCCAGGTTCACCGCCTCCCGCTCCACCTCGCCGGCCCGACGGTCGCTCGCCTCCATCAGGTCGGGCAGCAACGGCAGCGCTTCGCGCACACCGTCCCCGACGGCCTGCCCGGCGTACAGGGACAGACAGGTCAGCGAGACGAACCGGTCCACGAGTCGTCGCAGCGGAGCGGTGGCGTGGGCGTACGGGCCCCCGACCGCGCTGTGCGTCGTCAGCTCCGGCAGCGCACCGTCGAAGGCGGTGTAACCGGCCCCCCGCAGCAACCGGGTGGCGAGCACGAGCGCGGCCGCGTCGGCGCTGTCGTACGGGTCCAGGCCGGACACCACCTTCCCGTACGAGGCACCCTGCGGCCAGGCCACCCCGAGCGCCAGCAATCCCCGCCGCAGCGAGGCGACCGCCGCGTCCGGGACGTCGGGCATGGTGCGGAGCACCCCGACCTTGCCGTCCAGCATGAGCTGGGCCGCGACCCCACCGGTCAGCAGGCTGATCTGGGCGTTCCAGCCCTCGGTCGGCGACGGCGCACGGTAGGTGAGCACGGGCGTGCCGTCCACGGTGTCCACCCGCTGCTCCAGCGACGGAAGATCGACAGCGCCGCGCTCGGCCGCCCGCTGCTCGCGCAGCCGACCCACCTCGCGCAGCAGAAGCGTCTGCTCTCCGGCCGCACCGCCGTCGAGCTCGGCCTGCACCCCGTCGTAGGTCAGCTGCGCGCGGGACCGCACGATCGCGCGGGTGACCGCCCGGTCGGTGATCTCGCCGTCGGCGGACAGGTGCAGGTCCCACAGCACGGCCGGGGTGTCCTGGTCGGGCAGCAGGCTCGCGGCGCCCTCCGACAACGTCGGTGGGTGCAGCGGCACCCGTTCGTCCGGCAGGTAGAGGGTCTGTCCTCGCTGCCGGGCCTCGGTGTCGATCGCCCCGCCGAGCCGGACGAAGGCTCCGACGTCAGCGATGGCGTAACGCACCCGGAAGCCCCTGCCCTCCCTGGCGAGGTGGACCGCCTGGTCGAGGTCTCGGCTGCCCTCCGGGTCGATCGTGACGAACGGCACGTCGGTGGCGTCCGTGTGCCCCGCCAGGTCCGGCGTCAAGGCCGAGACCTCGGCGAGCACCTCCGGCGGGAAGGCGTCCGAGATGCCGAGCTCGTCGCGCAGGTCCGCGAAATCGCCCGCGCCGGCGTCCAACCTGACCCGGGTCATGGTCCCGACCATGACACGTGATCCGCGAGGTCGGTCGATCGCCGAACGGTCATCCGACGACGGGCAGGTAGACCCGTGCGCCCTCCTCGAGGAACTCCTCCGACTTCTCGGCCATCCCCTCGCCGATCGCCGCCTCCGGGGTGAGACCTCGCTCGGCGGCGTACTTCCGGACGTCCTGGGAGATCTTCATCGAGCAGAAGTGCGGTCCGCACATCGAGCAGAAGTGCGCCGTCTTGGCCGCCGAGGCCGGCATCGTCTCGTCGTGAAAGCTCTCCGCCCGGGTCGGGTCGAGCGAGAGGTTGAACTGGTCGGCCCACCGGAACTCGAAGCGGGCGTCGGAGAGCGCGTCGTCCCACGCCTGCGCGCCCGGGTGACCCTTCGCGAGGTCGGCGGCGTGCGCCGCGATCTTGTACGTGATCACGCCGTCCTTCACGTCGTCCCGGTTGGGCAGCCCCAGGTGCTCCTTCGGGGTGACGTAGCAGAGCATCGCCGTGCCGTACCAGCCGATCATCGCCGCGCCGATCGCGCTGGTGATGTGGTCGTAGCCCGGCGCGATGTCGGTGGTGAGCGGGCCGAGGGTGTAGAACGGCGCTTCGTCACAGACCTCGAGCTGCAGGTCCATGTTCTCCTTGATCTTGTTCATCGGCACGTGGCCGGGGCCCTCGACCATCACCTGCACGTCGTGCTCCCAGGCGATCTTGGTCAGCTCGCCGAGGGTGCGCAGCTCGCTGAACTGCGCCTCGTCGTTGGCGTCGGCGATGCAACCGGGACGCAGCCCGTCGCCGAGGCTGAACGTCACGTCGTACCGAGCCATCAGCTCGCAGATCTCGCGGAAGTGCGTGTAAAGAAAGTTCTCGCGATGGTGCGCAAGACACCAGGCGGCCATGATCGAACCGCCCCGCGACACGATGCCGGTCTTGCGGGTGGCCGCGAGCGGCACGTAGCGCAGCAGCACGCCGGCGTGCACGGTGATGTAGTCGACGCCCTGCTCGAACTGCTCCACGAGCGTGTCGCGGTAGACCTCCCACGACAGGTCCTCGGCCTTGCCGTTGACCTTCTCGAGCGCCTGGTAGAGCGGCACGGTGCCGATCGGGACGGCGCTGTTGCGGATGATCCACTCACGGGTGGTGTGGATGTTGCGCCCGGTCGACAGGTCCATGACGGTGTCGGCGCCCCAGCGGGTGGACCAGGTCATCTTCTCCACCTCCTCCTCGATCGAGGAGGCCACCGCGCTGTTGCCGATGTTGGCGTTGATCTTGACCAGGAAGTTACGTCCGATGATCATCGGCTCGCTCTCCGGGTGGTTGACGTTGAGCGGGATCACGGCGCGACCGCGGGCCACCTCGTCACGCACGTGCTCGGGCGTGCAGCCCTCGCGCAGCGCGACGAACTCCATCTCCGGCGTGATCGCTCCCTGCTTGGCGTACGCCAGCTGGGTCACCGTGCCCGTCCCCCGGCGCGGCTGCGCGGTGCCGGCGAACACGCTGTCGAGGTTCCTGGTGTCGTGGGCCTTCAGCCCGTTGTCCACCGGCTGCACCGGACGGCCGTCGTAGGGCTCGGTGTCGCCGCGCTCCGCGATCCAGGCCTCGCGCAGCCGAGGCAGGCCGAGCCGGATGTCGGTGCGCAGGGCGGTGTCGGTGTAGGGCCCGGAGGTGTCGTACAGGACGACGCTGTCGCCGGTGCTCAGCACCACCTCGCGCATGGGCACCCGGAGGTCGGCTCGGCTGCCCGGAAGGTAGGTCTTGCGCGAGCCCGGGAAAGGCGTGCCTACCCCTGTCGACTCGGTCGTGGTGGGGGTCTCGTCGAGCGCCGTCATGACGGCTCCTCCCTACGCCGGTGCGAACCGGATCAGGTGCGAACGGTCGACGGCCGGTCCTGCCGCCCTCTCGGCCTCGGCGTGAGGCTCCCGCGGGTCACGCCGAAGCGTACGGGTCGCTGAGAAATCTTCCCAGCCTGTGCACGGCCGCGGTCGCCTCGGGCACGATCCCGGCGTAGAGCTGCACGTCGTGGAACAGGCCCGGCATCGGGTCGCCCTGAGCCTGCCCGCCGGCCCCCCGGACCGCCCGGACGAGGGCTGCCGACTCCGGCGCCAGTCGCTCGTGCGTCACCCACTGGACCAGCATGGGCGGGAGCCCGGACAGGTCGCGCCGCAGCGGGGACAGCTTTCGCGGGTCGCGGGTGCCGAGGTAGGCGTCGCGGCCCGTACGGAGCCAAGCCAGGTTGAGCAGCGGGTCGGGGCCGTCGTAAGCGCGGGCAAGGCTCTGGGTGAAGTCCGTGCAGGGTGACACGAGCGCGACGGCGCTCGGCTGGGTGCCCCCACGGTCACGGAGCGCCAGCGCGGCCTGCAGGGCGAGCGCGCCCCCGGCCGAGTCCCCGCATAGCGCGGTCGGGACGTCGAGCGCATCGAAGGCGGCCACGGCGTCCTCGACGTCGGCCGGGTGCGGGTGCTCGGGGGCGAGCCGCTGGTCGAGCACGAAGACCGGGTGCCCGGACGCGGCGGACAGGTGCGCCGCGAACGCCCGGTGCGTGCGTGCGGACATCGTGATCCAGGCGCCGCCGTGCAGGTGCAGGACCGCACGGCTCTGGTCGACGCCGGGTGCGCTGACCCGGTCGGCGGGGCGGTCTCCCAGTCGGACGCTGTGGATCTCGGTGCCGCGCGGCGTCGGGAGCCCGCGGGTCGCCAGCGCGAGCAGCCGACGCTGGGTCGGGATCGCCAGCCGCCAGAGCAGCGGGTGGACCAGCGCTCGGTTGGTGCCGGTGAGCACCGAGGCAGCCAGGCTCATGCGTGCGCCCGGGAGCGGGTCGGCTCGAGCACCGCGGGGTCGAGCCTGCGGGTGCGGCGACGGAAGTCGATCGTGGTGCCCGGCCAGTTCTGGGTGTTGCGGCCGTCGGCCGTCAGGTACCAGCTGGTGCAGCCCTCCGCGAACACGGTGCCGTCCAGCCGGTGCCGCAACCAGTCGTTGAAGTCCCGCATGGCGTCGCTGCGCACGTCGATGCTCGCGAGCCCGGTGGCAAGCTGCCGCAGGCCGTCTCGGATCAGCGCGTACTGCCCCTCGAGCATCAGGATGATCGAGTTGTGGCCGAGGTTGGTGTTCGGGCCGTACAGCAGGAACAGGTTCGGGAAGCCGCTGACCAGGGTGCCGAGGTAGGCCTCGGCACCGTTGCTCCACGCCTCGCCGAGCGTGCGGCCCCCGCGACCGGTGACCACCATCGGCACGAGCAGCTCGGTCGCCGCGAACCCGGTGCCGAGCACGATCGTGTCGACCTCGTGCCGGACGCCCGACGCGTCCGTCAGCCCGGTCGGGTCGACCCGGGTGACGGCGTCGGTGACCACGTCGACGTCCGGCCGGGTCAGCGCGGGATACCAGTCGTTGCTCTGCAGGATGCGCTTGCAGCCGATCGTGTAGTCCGGCGTCAGCCGCGCGCGCAGCACCGGGTCCTGCACCTGCTTGGCGAGATGGTGCGCAAACCGCTTCTGGTGGCCGACGAGCAGCCTCGGCTCGGTGTTGAAGCCCAGGCTGCGCAGCTCGTTGGTGACGAACGTGCGCAGCCGGTCGGCCTTGAGCAGGCCGGGGACGCGCTTCAGAGCGGCGTGCGTCCGGGGCCCGTACTCACGGTCGGGCTTGCTGATGACGTACGGCGCGGAGCGCTGGAACACCGTGACGTGCTCGGCGCGGTCGACGAGCTCCGGCACGAACTGGATCGCGCTGGCCCCGGTGCCGACGACGGCCACCCGACGGCCGGTGACGTCGTGGTCGTGGTCCCAGTGCGCCGAGTGGAACACCGTGCCGGTGAAGTCCTCGAGCCCGGGCAGGCGTGGGTCCGCCGGACGACTGAGCTGGCCGCAGGCGGCGATCAGGACGTCGCACCGACGCGTGCGACCACCGCTGAGCGCGAGGTCCCAGGCCCCGCCCTCGTCGTCCCACGTGGCGCTCAGCACCTCGGTCCGGAGCTGCACCCTCGGCGTGACCCCGAACTCGTCGGCGACCCGGCGGAGATAGGCGTGTATCTCAGCCTGGGGGGCGAACCGTCGGGACCAGCCGCTCTCGGGGGCGAAGCTGAACGAGTAGAGGTGGCTCGGCACGTCGCAGGCGGCTCCGGGGTAGGTGTTGTCGCGCCACACCCCACCGACGTCGTCGCCGCGCTCGAGCAGCACGACGTCGGTGTGACCGTCCTGGAGCAGTCGGGCGGCCATCCCCACCCCGCCGAAACCGCTGCCGACGATCACGATGCTCACCATGGGCCGATCCTGCCAGGTCGGGACGGGACGCCGCGCCTCACGAGGTCCGGTGCACGGCGAGGTCCGCGACGACCGCCAGGTGGTCGCTCCCCGGCACCCGCAGCTGGTGGACCGCGCACACGTCGATCCCGACGCCACCGCCGTCCTTGACCAGCACGTGGTCCAGGTGCAGCAGCGTCAACCGGGCCGGCCACGTCCGGTCCAGACCCTCGCCGAGCTGCTCGTGGGCGTCGCGCACCCCTCCGGTCAGCAGTGCCCGGAAGCTCGCGTGGTCGCGACTGGCGTTGAAGTCGCCGAGCGCGATCACCGGGCCGTCGCTCGCCACCAGCCGCTCACCGACATGCTCGAGGTCACTCACCCACGTCCTGCCGCCCCCGAGCAGCGGCGGCTGGGTGTGCACGCCGAGGACGCGTACGGCGATCGGCCCGCCCGGGGCGGCCACCTCGATCGTCGCCTCGGGCCAGAGCCGTTCCTCGCGCGGCACCTCGACGACGTCCGTCAGCGGCAGACGCGTGGCGAGACCCGGAGAGGTGGCCCCCCGACGGATGGCGATCGCCTGCTCCGGCAAGGTCGCCAGCAGCGGCGCAAGGCTGGCGAGGGCACCGTCGGTCAGCTCGGGGAGCACGACCAGGTCGGGCCGGACGCCGGCGAGGGCACGCGCCGCCGCCGGGAGGTCTTGGTTGGTGTAGAGCAGGTTGGACCCGACCACCCGCAGCGGCGTGCCGACGCAGGGGCCCGGACGGCCGCCGGTGGACGGGGCCGCGACCAGGACCTGGGCGAGCCCGAGCAGCAGGGCGACGCTCGCCAGCGCCTGACGGCGGTGCAGGACCGCGCCGAGCAGCAGCGGGAAGGCGAGCATCAGGACGTACGGCAGCAGCCCCATCCCCAGCGACCACACCGGCCCGCGCTCGAGCCCGACCAGCCGGGCGAGGACCAGGACGGCGAGCCCGACGGCGACCAGCCAGCCCAGCCCCAGGACCACCCGACCGAGCGGACCCGTCTGCTCCCCCCGAGCACGTGTCACGCACCCAGTCTCGCGGTCGCGCCGACGGGCAGTCCTGCGGTCGGCTCAGCCAGCCGCCAGCAGGGCCCACAGCGCACCGACCAGCCGGTCCGAAGCCGGCCGGTCACGCACTGCCGTGCGCCAGTGGTCGGTCGTCAGTCCAGGGAAGGTGTCACCGCGTCGCACGGCGATCCCGACCCCCCGCAGCCGCCCGTGGAGGTCGCCGTGGCCTGGCGCAGCGCACAGCAGGTAAGGCGCGACCGAGCCCGGGCTGACCTCGACCCCGAGGCCGAGGAGGAGCCGCTCCAGCCGTGCGCGCTCCAGGGCTGTGTGTCGGCCCGCCACCGACGCCTCAGCGACCGCCTCGGGGCTGCTGCACAGCCGGGCCGCAGTCAGCGCGGGCGTCGAGACCGCCCACAGGGGCTGCGCGTCCCGCAACGCGCGCACCAGGGGTGCCGCCGCGAGCAGGTAGCCGACCCGGAGCCCGGCGAGCGACCAGGTCTTGGTCAGGCTGCGGACCACGACCAGCCCGGGAAGGTCCGCCCGGGTCGCGAGCGAACCGGGCGCGCCCGGGATGCCCTCGAGAAAGGCCTCGTCGACGACCACGGTCCGCCCCGGCCGGCACAGCGCGGCCAGGTCGGGGTGCAGCACACCGGTCGGGTTGGTCGGGTTGCCGACCACGACCAGGTCGGCCTGCTCGGGCACGTCCGTCAGCACGTACGGCGGCGGTAGGACGTGGCGGTGCACAGCCACGCCGGCCGCGCGCAGCGCCGCCTCCGGCTCGGTGAAGGACGGGTGGACGCAGACGGCGAACGCGGGGCGAAGCACCCGGGCGAGCAGCACGAACGCCTCTGCCGCTCCGACGGTCAGGAGCACCTCGTCGGGGTCACGGCCGTGCCGCGCAGCGACCGCGGCGGTCGCCTGGCGAGGGTCCGGGTAGCGACCCAGGTCGGTCAGGCTCGCGATCAGCGCGGCACGCAGCCACGGCGGGGGTGACGCCGCCCGCACGTTGACCGCCAGGTCGAGCAGCCCGGGCGCCAGCTCGGCGTCACCGTGGTGTCGAAGGTCGAGAGGGTTCACCCGGGTGCCATGTCGCGGTGAACGCCGCCCGCCTGTGCCTGCACCCGACCAGTATCGGGGCCTCAGCGGAAGACGACCGTGCGCCCGCCGTTGCGCAGCACCCGGTGCTGCAGGTGCCAGCGCACGGCTCGGGCCAGCGCGATCGACTCCAGGTCACGGCCGGTCGCGGCGAGGTCGTCCGGGGTGGCCGCGTGGTCGACCCGAGCGACCTCCTGCTCGATGATCGGCCCCTCGTCCAGGTCGGCCGTCACGTAGTGCGCGGTCGCCCCGATCAGCTTGACGCCACGGTCGTGCGCCTGGTGGTAGGGACGCCCGCCCTTGAAGCTCGGCAGGAACGAGTGGTGGATGTTGATCGTGTCCGGCAGCGCTGCGCACAGCCCGTCCGACAGCACCTGCATGTAGCGGGCGAGCACGACGAGCTCGATCTCCTCGTCCCGCACGAGCTGCAGGACCCTCGCCTCGGCCTCGGGCCTGGTCTCGCGGGTGACGGGCACGTGGTGGAACGCGATGCCGTGCTGCTCCACGAGCGACCGGAAGTCCTCGTGGTTGCTGACCACCCCCCGCACGTCGGCGGGCAGTGCCCCGGTGCTGTGCCGGTAGAGCAGGTCGTTGAGGCAGTGCCCGTGCTGGGACACCAGCACCAGCACGCGCCCCCGGTGCGCCAGGTCGTCCAGCCGCCAGGTCATCGCGTGCGTTGCGGCGACCGGGGCGACGGCCTCGCGCAGGCCCGGGAGGTCGACCCCGGAGACGTGCACCCGCATGAAGAACACGCAGGTGTCCGGGTCGCCGTACTGCTGGCTGTCGACGATGTTCCACCCGGCGTCGGCGAGCGTGCGCGCCACCGCGAGGACGATCCCGACCCGATCGGGGCAGGACAGGGTGAGCACGGCGTGCTGGTCGTCGATCACCCTGTCAGCCTGGCACGGGGCTGGGCCTAGGGTCAGCGGATGGACGACACCTGGGACCTGACCATGGACCGCACCGACCCGTCGGTGACGCGGCTCGCGAGCACCGCTTCGCTGGAGCCGGGGCCGGGGCAGGCGGTGCTGCGCACCGAGCACGTCGGGCTGACGGCCAACAACGTCACCTACGCGCTGCTGGGCGACGTGATGCGCTACTGGGAGTTCTTCCCCGCTGCGGAGGGGCAGGGTCACGTGCCGCTCTGGGGATTCGCGCAGGTCAGCGCCTCACGCGCCGACGGGCTCGCCGAGGGCGACCGGGTCTACGGCTACCTGCCGACCGCGAGCCACCTGCTGGTCACCCCGAGCACGGTGCGCCAGGGCGGCTTCCGGGACACCGCCGAGCACCGGGCGCCCCTCGCCGCGGTCTACAACTCCTACGTGCCGGCCCAGCGGGGGCTTGACGACCTGCAGGTGCTGTTCCGTCCGCTGTTCATGACCTCGTTCATGCTCGCCGACTGGCTCGCGGACGCCGGGCCGGCGGCCGAGCAGGTGGTGCTGAGCTCGGCGTCCAGCAAGACCGCGTACGGCACCGCCTTCGCCCTGCGGGGCACCGGCGCACGGGTCGTCGGGCTCACCTCGGCCGGCAACGTCGCGTTCACCACCGGGCTCGGTGTCTACGACGAGGTGCTTGCCTACGAGGACGTCCCGAAGCTCACCGAGGCGAGCACCGCCTACGTCGACGTGGCCGGCAGCGTGCCGCTGCGCCGGGCGGTGCACGCACGGCTCGGCGACGACGTCGTGCGCGACGTGGTCGTCGGCATCGCGCAGGGTCAGCCAGGAGGAGACCCCGGCCCGCTCGAGGGTGCCCGGCCGACGATGTTCTTCGCCCCGGACCAGATCGCGAAGCGCGGGCAGGACTGGGGGCCCGGCGGGGTCGACCAGAAGTTCAGCGAGGTGTGGGGGGCGTTCGCGTCCTGGGTGGCGCCGCAGATCGACGTCGTCCCGGGCGAAGGTCCCGGCGCCCTGGAGTCGTCCTGGAAGGCGGTCCTGGACGGAGTGGGTCCGCGCGTCGGGCACGTCGTGACGTTCCCTCAGGCGTAGGCGCCGCCGCTCCTGCCGTTGCGATCAGCGAGCAGACCGGCGAAGGCCGAGACCGCGATCTCGACCGGTGTCCTCGAGCCGATGTCGAGCCCGATCGGTCGGTGCACCCGTGCGATGTCGTCCTCGGCCACGCCGAGCGCGCGCAACGCCTCGACGTGCGGACCGACGTGGCGCGGGGTGCCCATCACGCCGACCCACCGGACCTTCTCCGCAAGGACGGCCTGGAGCACCTCACCGAGCTCGGGACGGTGGTGGTCGCAGACCACGACGTCGGTCCGCTCGTCGAGCGGCAGCCCGGGGGCGCTCACCGGGTCGTGCAGAGCGACCGTCCAGCCGGCCCGCTCCGCGAGGTGCGCCAGCTCGGTCGCCACGCCGCCCTCGAAGACGACGACGAGCCGTCGGGAGCCGGTCTCGGCGCGGTCGCCGTGTGCGGTGGTGCAGGAGGTGTCCACCCGCGCATCCTCGCGCAGGCGCTCGACCCGGTCCAGGCCCGCTCGGGGCGCACGGCGGCGACGGCGACGGCCAGGCCTGCTGCGGCGAGGCTGACGGCTCGTGCGAGCCGGGCGGCCCGCACGACGTCGTGCACCGACGGGGCCGGACCGTCGCCGAGCAGAGGACGGTCTTCGACCCGGCCGGCGTACGCCAGGCGTCCGCCGAGGGTGCGCGACAGC
Source organism: Mycobacteriales bacterium (assembly GCA_038235705.1). Classification (GTDB taxonomy): domain Bacteria; phylum Actinomycetota; class Actinomycetes; order Mycobacteriales; family SCTD01; genus CANKBT01. The sequence goes on along the minus strand of JBBSTR010000002.1, from coordinate 8,669 downwards.
GCCCCCGCGAACGCCGCTTCGACCGGGCCGGCGTTGGGGCTCGGGTGCTTGTGCCCGTCCCGGAGCCAGGCCCGGTGCGCACCCCGGGGCCGACCACCGACGACCGGCGCGAGCAGCACGGCCAGGGAGGCGGTCAGCCGAGCAGGCACCAGGTTGACGACGTCGTCCGCACGGGCCGCCGCCCAGCCGAAGCGGGCGTACCGCGACGACCGGTGCCCGACCATCGCGTCCAGGGTGTTGACCGCGCGGTAGCCGAGCAGCCCGGGCGCCCCGAGGACGGCACCCCAGAACAGCGGGGCGACCACCGCGTCGGAGGTGTTCTCCGCCACCGACTCCACCGTCGCTCGGGCGAGGCCCGCGGCGTCCAGCCGCGCCGGGTCGCGACCGCACAGGTGCGTCACCCGCTGACGCGCCCCGGCCAGGTCGTCGGCGGCCAGCAGCGTCGCCATCGCGTCGGCCTCGCGCCCGAGCGTGGTGCCGCCGAGCACCGCCCAGGTGCACACCGCGACGGCGACCGAGGGGTGCAGCCGCTCGGCGAGCGCCCCGAGCCCGACGCAGCCGACGACGAGCGTCCCCGCGTAGACCGCCCCGATCGTCTTGCTGTCCACCCAGCAGCGACGCTCGAGGGCGGCCGCGAGGGCTCCGAAGGCCGCGACCGGGTGCGCGGTCCGCGGGTCGCCGAGCAGCGCGTCGAGCGCGATCCCCGCGGCGAGACCGGAAGCGAGCGGAGCGGGCACGACAGCACCCTAGGAGCAGGCGCCCCGGTGCACGGTGTGGTGCAGTGACCGGGTGCGTCGTCTCTGCCTGGCCCTCGTCCTGCTGGTTCTCACCGTGGCCGGGTGCGGCAGCGGCGACACCGTCGACGGCCAGGTGAGCGAGGTCGCCGACAGCCGGTTGTGCGTGAAGACGGCCACGACGGCGGGACTCTGCTTCGTGGCGACCGATCAGCAGCTGAAAGACGTCAAGGTCGGCACGTGCGTGGACATCACGTTCAGCGGGGGCAGCAACGGCGTCCAGCCGGTCGCCGTGAAGATCATGCCGAAGAAGCCGCCGTGCGTCGCCCAGGGCTGACCAGCCGCCAGCTCGACACCGCACGCGTGCTGGACAGACGGCTGCGTGCACTCCCGCGGTACCAGCCCGCGGTCGGTCGTACGTCCGCGTAGTCGGCGCCCACCGCGACGGTCACGTAGCCGTCGTCGGCCGGCCGGTCGTGGCACGGGTCCAGCGCCACCGCCCGCGCGCCGCCGACACCCGGGACGAGCACCTGCACCCAGGCGTGCGTGCCCCCCTGGCCTACCAGGTGCCCGCTGACGTACCTGCTCGGCACGTCCAGCAGACGGCACAGCGTCAGCATCACGTGCGCCTGGTCCTGACAGACCCCCGCCCCGAGCGCGAGCGCCTCGGCGGCGGTCGTCCGCACGCCGGTGACCCCGGGGGTGTACGTCACGCGCTGGTGCACCGCGCTGCACGCCCGCTCGGCGAGCGTCAGCGGGTCGCCGCAGCCGAGGCTGCGGGCGAGCTCGCGGAGCGCTCGGTCGGGCCGGGTGAGCGCCGTCGTACGACGGGCCTCTGCAGACCACAGCAGACCCGCCGGGAGCACCTGCTCCGGCTCACCTCGCTGCAGCTCGGCAGTGACCGTCAGCTCGAGCACCGGCGGCACCTCGGTGAGCCGGACGATGCAGGCCTGCGCCTCGGGACGGCGCAGGTCCCAGGAGACCCGGGCCCTAGGGTCGGAAACCTTGACGTCACCGTGCAGCAGCCGCTGGTCGCCGATCAAGGTCGGAGGGAGCACGACGAGCCGGTGCACCAGGTCGTGCGCGGGAGCGTCGTAGGTGTAGCGGAAGCGCTGCTCGAGGCGATAACCGGTGCTCACCAGCTCAGCCTGCAGGCTTCGTGTTTCACCTGTGTGACGCCCGCACGACAAGCCGGTGGCGACATGGGCGAGTCTTGCCCGGTGCCCCTGCCGCTGCGTCACGTCGCCTCCCACCTCGCCTGCATCGTCCACGACCCCGCCTCGCTGGAGCTGCAGATCGCCGTGTCGCACCCGGTCGACGAGCAGCTCACCGTGACCCTGGACGGCGAACCGGTCGCTCTGACCGAGCACACGTCCGACCACGGTGGCCGGCTGCACCTGCTCCAGGTCGACGCAGGACGGCTGCAGGTCGACTACCGAGCCAGCGTCGGGGAGGCGGTCGCGCCGACCACCGGTCCGCTGGACGCCAGCCGCTACCTGCGGCCCAGCCGGTACGCCGAGAGCGACCGCCTGCTCGCCACGGGGCTGGCCGAGTTCGGCGGGCTCGACGACCCCGGGGAGCTGCTCCGTGCCGTGGCGCTGTGGGTCGGCACCCACCTGATCTACGTGCCGGGCAGCAGCAGCGGAACCGACGGCGCCGTCGACACGCTGCTGGCCCGGCGCGGGGTCTGTCGCGACTACGCGCACCTCGCGGTCGCGCTGCTCCGGGCGAGGGACGTACCGGCGCGGCTGGCGTCGGTGTATGCACCCGGGCTGGACCCGATGGACTTTCACGCCGTCGTCGAGGCCTTGGTCGACGGCGTGTGGCGGGTCGTGGACGCGACCCTGCTCGCGCCCCGGCAGAGCTTGGTGCGCATCGCCACCGGGCGCGACGCGGCCGACACCGCGTTCCTGTCCAGCTGGGGCGGGCTGGTCGAGCTGGAGACCATGGAGGTGCAGGCGACGGTGGACGGCGACCTACCGCTCGACGACCTCGACGAGCAGGTCAGCCTCGGTGCCTGAAGGGGGACGAGCCGGTCTGTAAGCCGGATCCTGTGCCAGCCCGAGGGCTGGTGACGACCATCCATCTAGGGCCGCTGTTGCCAACGACCTCGTGCGGTCCACCCGCAGGCATCGGACGGGCCGTCCGCCTGCGCAGGAGCCCCGATGTGTCTGGGTCTCCCTCTCGACCTTGCTCCGGGTGGGGTTTGCCGAGCCGCCCGGGTCACCCCGGGCGCTGGTGCGCTCTTGCCGCACCGTTTCACCCTTACCGGCTTGCGCCGGCGGTCTGTTTTCTGTGGCACTTTCCCGCGGGTCACCCCGGGTCGCTGTTAACGACCACCCTGCCCTGTGGAGTCCGGACTTTCCTCGACCTCCGTTAAGAAGCCGCGGCCGTCCGACCGACTCGTCCCGCGGCGAGCATAGGCCCCGGCAGGCGGGAAGTCGCTCGCCCGCTGTCGGTTCAGGTGCACCCGCAGTGCGCCGACGACAGGTGGGACGCGGCCCTTCACCCGTCGAGGCCGAGGAGCGAGCATGGACGTCCACATCGGACGGCAAGCCGTGTTCGACGAAGCCGGGCTCGTGGTCGGCTATGAGCTTCTGTTCCGGGACAGCGACGTCGCGTACGCCCGGGTCGGTAGTCCGGGGACCTCTGCCGTGGCCGCGACCGCCCAGGTGCTGCTCGCGTCCTTCCTCGACATCGGGCTGGGGCAGCTGGTCGGTGACAAGCTGGCCTTCGTCAACCTGCCTCGGCCCTTCCTGACGGGCGAGCTGCCGCTGCCCACCGACAAGAGCCGGCTCGTGCTGGAGGTGCTCGAGGACGTCGGGCACGACCCCGAGCTGTTGAGCGGTGTGCGCCGGCTTCACGAGCAGGGCTACCGCCTGGCGCTCGACGACTTCGTGCTTACCCCCGAGACCGCGCCGCTGCTCGCCGAGGTGGACCTCGTCAAGCTCGACGTGCTCCAGCACGGGGACGAGCTCGAGTCGGTCGTCCGGGCGTGCCAGGCGGCCGGACGACAGGTGCTTGCGGAAAAGGTCGAGACCGAGGCGCAGCTCACGACCTGCCGCCGGCTCGGGGTGAGCTACTACCAGGGCTATCTGCTGGAGCGCCCCGAGGTGCTGCAAGGTCGCTCGCTGTCGTCAGGGCAGACGGCGTGCCTGCAGCTGCTGCAGGCGTTGGAAGCCCCGGACGTCTCGCTGTCCACCGTCGCGAAGATCGTCCGCACCGATCCGGGCCTGACCTACCGGATCCTGCGCGCGGCCAACAGCGCCGGCACCGGGCGGGCGAGCAAGGTGAGCAGCATCGTCGACGCGCTGCTCGTGCTCGGCCTGACCGAGCTCCGCCGGTGGACCCTGTTGCTCATGGTCGCCGACCTGCCGCCCGAGGCGGGCGCCGGGGTCGAGGCCGCGTTGGTCCGCGCCAGCATGTGCGAGCACCTCGCTGCCGGCACCGGCGCGCAGGACGAAGCCTTCGTGGTGGGGCTCGTCTCGAGCCTGGGCAGTCTGCTGGGCCTGTCCGACAGCGCGCTGCTCGACGCGCTCCCGCTGTCGCTCGTCACGCAGGAGGCGGTCCTCCAGCACCGCGGACCGCTCGGCGAGGTGCTGTCCTCGGTGCTGTCCTACGAGCGGGGGGCACCGGCCGTCCCGGTGGCCACCGGGCTCACGGAGGACGCCCCGCGGCTGGCCTTCCTCGCCGCCCTGAGCAGCACCCAGCGACGACGACTCACGATGGCTGCGTAGCTCGTCACCCCGCGTGCAGGAGCAGCGGCACGTACGCCTCGGCATCGGTGACCCCGCCGTGCATCCCGACGAGCGCGGCGAGCAGTGGTTCGGTGCGCGTACGGACGACAGCCAGATCGGGTCCGCAGCGCACGATGACGTCGCCCAGGCGCGCGACCAGCTCCGGACGCACCGGCCCGAACCACTGCTGAGCGAGCGCCTCGTTGCGCAGCGCCACCGTCGCTCGACCGGCGAGCTCTGCGCGCCAACGGTCGGCAACCGCTTCCGGCCGTGCGCTGTGCAGGTGCACGGCACGCGGCTCACCGGTGACCACGTCGACGTCGCGCAGCAGATCGGTCCGCACGTCCAGGTCGAGCCGGTCGGTCGGCGTGAGCATCCCGTGGTCACCTGTCACCAGCAGCAGGGTGCCGGTCGGGAGCCGGTCGCGCACGTCTCGGACCAGTGCGTCCACCTCCTCGAGCTGCTCGCACCAGGGGCCGGAGCCCGCCCCGTAGCGGTGACCGACGCTGTCCAGCGCCGGGGTGTAACCCAAGACGAACCCGGCCTCCATCGGCGCCACGGCGTCCAGGACAGAGTCGGCCAGCCGGTCCCCTCGCCGTAGGCCGCGAAAGTCGCTGCCCCGCCAGATCGCCTCGGTGAAGCCGCTGCCCTCGAACGCCCGCAGCGTGACCTGCACGGCGGGCAGGCCCGCGGCGGTCACACGCTCGAACAGGGTCGGTCGCGCCTGGAGCGCGGTCGGCGCCGCGCTCGCGGGCTCGTCGCCGGACTGCCAGGTCAGCGTGGTGAGCGGCTCCCCGTCGACCAGCGTGGTGACCCCGACGACGCCGTGCCCGCCCGGGTCCTCCCCGGTGGACAGGGTGGCGAGCGACGTCGGGGTCGACGACGGGAACGGCACCTGGACCGTGGCGTGCCGCAGCCCGGTCAGGGTCGGTGCGAGGGCCGCGTGCTCGGCGAGCAGCAGGTCTCCGAGCCCGTCGACGAGCAGCAGGCAGACGCGCCGTGCGGGTGGCAGCGTCAGGCCGCCCGCGCCGAGCCCGAGCGAGGTGAGGATCCCCGGCGCCAGCTCGCGCAGCGCGATCACCGCAGATGGGCAGTGTCGTTGAGGCTGCGCACGACGGCCGGGCCGTCGCTCCACCAGGCGATCTCCGACAGGCAGGCGAGGTCCAGGTGCATCCGGTAGAGCGCCGACGGCGGCGCGTCGAGCGCCATGCGCAGCAGCGTCTTGATCGGCGTCACATGGCTGACGACGACGACGGTCTTGCCTCCACAGCTCGCGAGCACCCGGTCCCGCGCCTTGCGGACGCGCGTGGCGGTGGCGTCGAAGCTCTCCCCGGACGGCGGGGCGACGGCGGTGCTGGCCAGCCAGGCGGCCATCTCCGTCGGCCATCTTGCGTGCACCTCCGCAAACGTGTAGCCCTCCCAGTCGCCGAAGTCGGTCTCGCGCAGACCCTGCTCGACCTGCACCTCGAGCCCGGTCGCGCGGGACACGGCGTCGGCGGTCGCGCGGGCCCGCTGCAGCGGTGAGCTGACGATGACCTCGACGCCCGCCGTCGCGAGACGTCGACCGGCGGCGTCGGCCTGCTCCCGGCCCAGCTCGGTCAGCTCGGGGTCGCCGATGCCCGAGAACCGCTTGTCCACCGACAGCGCGGTCTGCCCGTGCCGCAGCAGCAGCATCGTCGTGGGGGTCGTCGACGGGGGTCGCCACGCCAAGGCGGGTTTCTCCGCGAGGGCCAGGAAGGCGTCAGCCGGGTCGGCAGGGCCGCCCCCGGGCCGCCAGACCAGGCCCTTGGCCTGAGCGTCCATCGCCTCGTTGGCGAGCCGGTCGGCGTGACTGTTCTGAGCCCGGGGGATCCAGGTGAAGCGCACCGACGGGAACCTGGCCACCAGGGCTGCCGCTTCTCGGGCCAGCGGCTTCATGTCCGGGTGCTTGACCTGCCACCGGCCGCTCATCTGCTCGACGACGAGCTTGCTGTCCATCCGTACGTCGACCAGGGACGGCTCCAGCTCCAGGGCGGCGGTGAGGCCGGCGATCAGCCCGCCGTACTCGGCGACGTTGTTGGTCGCCCGACCGATCCCGGCGGCGCGCTCGGCCAGGACCTCCCCGGTCTGCCCGTCCAGGACGACGGCGCCCCAGCCCGAAGGACCGGGGTTGCCGCGCGAGCCTCCGTCAGCCTCGACGATCACCCGTCCCGTCATCTGCGCGGGACTGCGAGAAGGCTCACAGTCCGGACTCCGCGGTCCACACAGTGCTCACAGTCCGGACTCCGCGGTCCGCACAGTGCTCACAGTCCGGACTCCGCGGTCCGCACCATGATCCGGCGGCACTCCTCGTGCCGGAGCACGTCGTCCGGCTCAGCCGCCCGCAGCTCGGCCCTCTCGTTGCTCATCAGCTCCAGCCGACAGGCGCCGCAGCGACCGCGGGCGACCTCCCCGGCGCCGAGGCCGCCCTCGGCCGCACGGATCTTCTCGTACAGGGCGACGAGGTCCTCCGGCAGCTCGGTGACCAGGACGGTGCGTTCGTCCTGACGTGCCTCGACGTCTGCGTCGATCTCCGCGTAGCGGGTGTCGCGCGCGACCCCAGCCTCGTCCTGCTCACGACGCCGGCCCTCGCGCTCCTCGACCAGCACGTCGAGCCCACCCTGGACCCTCTCCGCCTGCTCCATGAGCTCGAGCTCCTGGTCCTCCAGATCACCCTGGCGCCGCACCAGCGACACGTTCTCGTGCTCGAGATCGGTCATCTGCTTGGCCGCCACGCTCCCGGACGCGAGCCGGTCGTCGTTGCGCTGCTTGCGCGCGCGGACCTGCGCGATCTCGTCCTCGAGCTTGGCTGTCTGCCGCGCCAGGTCGCTCGCCTCGGTCTCCAGCCGCGTCACCTCGTCACGACTTCCGGCGACCAGGGCCTCGAGCCGGTCGATCTCGGTGAGCTCCGGGAGCGTACGACGACGGTGCGCCAGCTGGGCCAGCGCGGTGTCGAGCGCCTGCAGGTCCAGCAGCCGCAGCTGGGCGAACGGGTCGGCCTTCACTCAGGTCCTCTCGCGTGCAGTCCGAAGGGGTCGGTGACCAGCCTAGAGACGGAGGTCACCACCCCGGTCCGTGCGCTCAGCCGGTCGGCCGCGACCGCCAGCCAGGGCGACTCGGTGGCCCAGTGCGCCGCGTCGATCAACGACAGGCCCTCCGGCGCTTCCTGGGCCGGGTGGTGCCGCAGGTCGCTGGTGAGAAACACCTCGGCGCCGGCCTCCGCAGCGCACCGCAACAGGCTGTCCCCTGCGCCGCCGCAGACCGCGAGCCGCGACACCAGCCGGTCGGGGTCGCCACTGCCGCGTACGCCCCAGGCCGTGCGGGGCAGCACCTGCGCGGCGCGCTCGACCAAGGCCCGGAACGTCATCGGCGAGGGCAGGGCACCGACCCGACCGAGGCCGAGCGATCCGGGCTCACCCACCAGCTCGACCACGTCGTGCGCCACCTCCTCGTAGGGGTGCGCCGCGCGCATCGCCGCCAGCACCCCGGCGCGTGAGCCGGTGGGCAGGACCACCTCCAGCCGGACCTCCGGCACCACCTCGAGACGGCCCACCTCACCGAGCGACGGACGGGCGCCGGGCAGCGGACGGAACCGGCCCTCACCGACGCTCTGCCAGGAGCAGCGGTCATACGCACCGATCGCTCCCGCGCCGGCCTCGTGCATCGCGTCCCGCACCCGGTCCACGTCGGCCAGCGGGACGTAGACACCGAGCCGGTCCAACCGGAGGGCGGCTGCCGGCTCGAGCGGCACGCGGTCGCGCAGGTCGAACAGGTCGGCCAGCGCGTCGTTGACCCCGCCCTCGGCACGGTCGGCGTTGGTGTGCGCGACGAGCAGCCCGCAGCCGCCACGGACCAGGGCGTGCAGCGCGCGACCCTTCGGCGTCGTCGCCGCGACCGTGGTCGTGCCGCGAAGGTAGAGGGGGTGGTGGGTGACCAACAGCTGCGCACCTGCGCGCAAAGCCTCAGCGACGACCTCCTCGGTCGAGTCGACCGCGAGGTGCACGTGCTCGACCGCTTCGTCCGGGTCGCCGCACACCAACCCGACGGCGTCCCAGTCCTCGGCCAGCACGGTCGGCCAGTCGGCCTCGAGAGCACGGACCACGTCCCGGAGCAGCATCACGACAGTCTGCCGCGCCGTGCCGGTGGTGGGCGCGGAGGGGATCGAACCCCCGACCACCCG
>JBBSTR010000001.1:0-123118 GCA_038235705.1 Mycobacteriales bacterium | reverse complement strand
GCGCCGATCGTGCGACGGTGCAGCTCGCCGCGGACGTCCAGGAGCAGCGTGAGGGCCTGGACGGCCTGCGGACGCGGCGGGTCGGCCACCTGGGCGACCGCCAGGGCCCGCAGCGCGTGGGCGTCGCGCAGGCCGCCACGGGCGTGCTTGAGGTCCGGCTCGAGCAGGAAGGCGACCTCGCCGAACTCCCCCGCCCGGGACAGGCCCGCCTGGTGCAGCTCCGGCAGCCGACGGGGGGCCGAGCGCCGCCACGCCTCACGGACCCGGGCGACCAGGTCGGTCGTGAGCGCCTCGTCGCCGGCGACGTGTCGGGCGTCGTGCAGGCCCAGCGCGACCTTCAGGTCGCCGGCCGCCAGGTCAACCGCCTGACCGACGGTCCGGACGGAGTGGTCCAGAGCGACGCCGGAGTCCCACACCGGGTACCAGATGCGGTCCGCCACCGCCTGGACGCCCGACGACGGGGAACGGTCGTGCAGCAGGAGCACGTCGAGGTCGCTGCCGGGGCTGAGCTCGCCGCGTCCGTAGCCGCCGACCGCGACCAGCGCGAAACCGGGCTCGCTCAGCAGGCCGGCCAGGAACGTGTCGGCCGCCTCGACCAGGGCCGAGCGCAGCGGGGCCCCGACCAGTGAGGGGTCGGCGAGGATCCGCTCACGTCTGTCTTTCACGCCCACCTCCTCGTGTCTGGTCCGCCGCCCCGCGGCCCGGCCCGGTCAGAGCGCCTCGGGGCCCCGCTCGCCCGTACGCACCCGTACGACGTCCTCGACGACCGTCGTCCACACCTTGCCGTCCCCGATCGAGCCGGTGGACGCCGCCGCGACGATCACGTCGACGATGCGCGCCGCGTCGGCGTCGTCCAGCACCACCTCGACGCGCACCTTGGGCACGAACGACACGGTGTACTCGGCGCCGCGGTAGACCTCGGTGTGCCCGCGCTGACGGCCGAAGCCCTGCACCTCGCTGACGGTCAGCCCCTGCACGCCGGCCGCCTCCAGCGCAGACTTGACGTCGTCGAGCTTGAACGGCTTGATGACCGCGGTCACGAGCCTCATAGCGCTTCCACCCCTCGTTCGCCGGTCCGGACCCGCACGATCTCGTCGACCCCGGTGACCCACACCTTGCCGTCCCCGATGCTGCCGGTGTGCGCCGCCTTGGCGAGCACCTCGACCACGTCCACGGCGTCGGCGTCGTCCACCAGCACCTCGATCTTGATCTTCGGGACGAACGACACCGTGTATTCGGCGCCGCGGTAGACCTCGGTGTGCCCGCGCTGACGTCCAAAGCCCTGCACCTCGCTGACCGTCAGACCCTGCACCCCGAAGGTCTCCAGCGCAACCTTGACGTCGTCGAGCTTGAACGGCTTGACGACGGCGGTCACCAGCCTCATGCGTCGACCCTCGAGGACGGGGCGCCCAGGCCGCTCCCGGTGACGGACGAGCCGCCGCCGCCGAAGCCGCTGGTCAGCTCGTACGCCGTCTCAGCGTGCGTCACCTGGTCGATGCCGGTGACCTCTTCCTCCTCCGACACCCGCAGACCCATCACGGCCTTGACCGCGTACGCGATGACCGTCGCGAGCACGAAGGAGTACGCGAGGACGGCGCCGGCACCGACCGCCTGCTTGCCGAGCTGAGCGAACCCGTTGCCGTAGAACAGACCGTTCCCGCCAGCGGCGTTGGAGCCGACGAGACCGATCATCAGGGTCCCCAGGATGCCGCCGACGAGGTGCACGCCGACCACGTCGAGCGAGTCGTCGTAGCCGAGCTTGTACTTCAGCGGCACCGCGAGGGCGCAGGCGCCACCGGCGACCAGGCCGATCAGGACGGCGCCCAGCGGGTCGACGAACGCGCACGCCGGGGTGATCGCGACGAGGCCCGCGACCGCGCCGGAAGCAGCCCCGAGGCTGGTGGCGTGACCGTCCCGCAGCTTCTCGGTGCCGATCCACGCGACCAGGGCTGCCGCCGTAGCGACCTGGGTGTTGAGGAACGCGAGCCCGGCAAGACCGTTGGCGGCCAGGGCCGAGCCGGCGTTGAAGCCGAACCACCCGAACCACAGCAGACCGGAGCCGAGCATCACCAGGGTGATGTTGTGCGGGCGCATCGCGTCCTTGCCAAAGCCCTTGCGCTTGCCGAGCGCCAGCGCCAGCGCCAGCGCCGCGGCACCGGCGTTGATGTGCACCGCCGTACCACCGGCGAAGTCCAGCGTCCCGAACCGCACGATCCAGCCGGCCTTGTCGGTGTCGCTGCCGAAGTAGAAGACCCAGTGCGCGACCGGGAAGTACACGACGCTGGCCCAGACCACCGAGAACGCGACCCAGGCACCGAACTTCATGCGGTCGGCGACCGCCCCGGAGATGAGCGCGACCGTGATCACGGCGAACATCATCTGGAAGCTGGAGAAGACCAGGTCGGGCAGCCCGGCGGTCGCCGGGTAGGCGGCGTCGGTCGCACCGGCAGCAAGCTGGGACGTGAGGCTCCTGAGCCCGAGGAACCCGCTGGTGAAGCCGACCAGGCCGCCCTTGTCGTCGCCAAAGGCGAGCGCATAGCCGTACAGCACCCAGAGGACGCTCACGATGCCGATCGAGACGAAGCTCATCATCATCATGTTCAGGACGCTCTTGCTGCGGCTCATGCCGCCGTAGAAGAACGCCAGACCGGGGGTCATGAGCAGGACCAGGGCCGATGAGGCCAGGATCCAGGCGGTGTTGCCGGTGTCGATGTCCATGCTTCTCCTCGTTCGGGACGGGGTGTCGAGGGGAGCCTGCTGGCGAAGTGTTTCGCTCGTGGTTCCACCGGTGTTTCGCGCTCGTGACGGCTTCGGGCACCGTGTTACCTCGACGTGAACCCTTCCGAGGCTTGCGCCGACCGACCGACAGAGGGCGTGGCACATGAGCAGGTGGCTGGAGCAGACGGGCGGGACGCGTGGCGCGTCCTACGACGACGCGTTCGCGGAGCTGGCGCGCGCCGGGGTGGACGTGCACGGCGAGGCGGCCTTCACGGGCGCGCTGCTGGCACCCGGCTCGCGGGTGCTCGACGCCGGGTGCGGAACCGGGCGGGTCGCGGTCGAGCTGCACCGCCGAGGGCACCGGGTCGTCGGGGTCGACAGCGACGCCTCGATGCTGGACGTCGCCCGCAGCCACCCGGGGCCGGACTGGCGGCTGGCGGACCTGCTCGAGCTCGAGGACCCGGAACCGTTCGACCTCGTGCTGCTCGCCGGCAACGTCGTCGTCTACCTGGCACCCGGCACCGAGCAGCCGGTGCTCACCCGGCTGGCCACGCTCCTGAGACCGGGCGGGCTGATGGTCAGCGGCTGGTGCACCCGGCGGGAGGCCGACGACGACGCACCGTCGGCGAGCGTGGCGACCTACGACACCTGGGTGTCAGGGCTGACGCCCCTGGGCCGGTACGCGACCTGGTCGGGAGACCCGCTGACCGAGGAGTCCGCCTGGTGCGTCGCCGTGGACCAGCGTTAAAGGGCCGCCTCGTCACCCAGCAGCGCGTCGGCGAAGGCCTCGGCCTCGAAGGGCGCGAGGTCGTCCGGGCCCTCCCCCAGCCCGATCAGCTTGACCGGCACCCCGAGCTCGCGCTGCACCGAGATGACGATGCCGCCCTTGGCCGACCCGTCGAGCTTGGTGAGCACGATCCCGGTGATCGTGACGGCCTCCAGGAACACCCGGGCCTGCACGACCCCGTTCTGACCGGTCGTCGCGTCGAGCACGAGCAGCGTCTCGTCGACGGGCCCGTGCTTCTCCACGACCCGCTTGATCTTGCCCAGCTCGTCCATCAGTCCGGACTTGGTGTGCAGCCGGCCGGCGGTGTCGACCAGCACGGTGTCCACGCCGCGCTCGCGGCCCTGCCTGACCGCGTCGAAGGCGACGCTGGCGGGGTCGCCGCCCTCCGGTCCGCGCACGGTGTCGGCCCCGACCCGCTCGCCCCAGGTGGTGAGCTGGTCCGCCGCCGCCGCACGGAAGGTGTCGGCGGCGCCGAGCAGCACCGAGCGCCCGTCGGCGACCAGGACGCGAGCCAGCTTGCCGCAGGTGGTGGTCTTGCCGGTCCCGTTGACGCCGACGACGAGCACCACCGCGGGGCGACCGTCCTCGTGCGGCAGGGTCCGCAGCGACCGGTCGGTGTCGCGGCCGATCAGGGTCACCAGCTCCTCGCGCAGCACCGGCCGCAGCTCGGCGGGCGTTCGGATGGCTTCGACCCGTACGCGGGTGCGGAGCCGCGCCACCAGCTCGGTGCTCGCCGCCACCCCCATGTCGGCGGTGAGCAGGGTGTCCTCGATCTCCTCCCAGGTGTCCTCGTCGAGCACGTCGCGCGACAGCAGCGCGAACAGCCCGCGGCCGAGGGTGCCCTGGCTCTTGGAGAGCCGGGTGCGAAGCCGTGCCAGCCGGCCGGCGGTCGGGGCCGGGGTGTCGAGCACCGGGCCGTCCGGCAGGGCGAGCGTGTCGACCGGCCGCTTCGCGGTGTCGCGGGGGATCTCGGCGTCGTCCCCGGTCCCGGGGCGGTAGTCGACGCCCGGCCGTGGCGGCGGCGCCTCGACCCCCCGTCGACCGACCACGAGGCCGACAGCGGTGATGATGGCGAGGATGAGGACGGCGAGGGCGATGAACAGGTATTCCACGCGACGTTCCTACCCTGGCCTGGCCGTGCTCGTGGTCCTGACGGCGTGCGGCGGCTCCGGTGCGCCGCTCACGGCGACGCTCTCCCCGGCCTCGGGCAGCTCGCAGGAACGGCTCGTCTCGGTGACGCTGGCAGCGGACCCGGCAGTCCAGGTGATCAGCCTGCAGCTGCGCGGAGCCGGGTTCGTGCAGGTGCCACCGGCCGCTGTCTCCGGCCGGGCGGGTCCGGGCGGGACCAGCTTCGCCCTCGCGTACGGCGAGGTGCTCTGCGTCGGCAGGCCGGCACCGACGGTGGTGCTGGTGGGGACCCCGTCTGGCGTACGGGAGGTGTCGGTCGACGGTGACTCCCTGCTGCCCGGCCTGCGTGCCTCCTACTGCGCCGCGGCGCCTCCGTGAAATACGGTGTCCGTGCCGGGCTCGCGCAGGCGCTGGCTGATCACGGTCGAGACGCCGTCGCCACGCATCGTCACGCCGTACAGCGCGTCGGCGATCTCCATCGTCCGCTTCTGGTGCGTGATGACGATCAGCTGACTGGCTTCACGCAACCCTGCGAAAAGTTCTAGCAGCCGACTGAGGTTGCGGTCGTCCAGCGCCGCCTCGACCTCGTCCATCACGTAGAACGGGGACGGCCGCGCGCGAAAGATCGCGACGAGCAGCGCGATCGCGGTCAGGGAGCGTTCACCGCCGGACAGCAGCGACAGGCGGGAGACCTTCTTGCCGGCCGGTCGGGCCAGCACCTCGATGCCGGTGGTGAGCATGTCGTCGGGCGCGGTCAGCTCGAGGCGGCCCTCCCCGCCGGGAAAGAGCGTGGCGAACACGCCGACGAACTCGCGTGCGGTGTCGGCGAAGGCCTCGGCGAAGACGTCGTGGATGCGGGCGTCCACGTCCTTGACCACGGTCAGCAGGTCCCGCCGGGTGGCCTTGAGGTCCGCGAGCTGGGTGGACAGGAACGCAGCCCGCTCCTGCAGCGCGGCGTACTCCTCCAGCGCGAGCGGGTTGACCCGGCCGAGCAGCGCCAGCGCCCGTTCGGCGGTGGCGGCGCGCTTGGCCTGCTCACCCCGGTCGTACGCCGTGGCCGTCTCCTCGCCGGGCACCGGCACGTCCGGACCGTAGGACGCCACCAGCTCCGCGACCGGCACCGACCACTCTTGTTCGGCCTTCTGCTCGAGCGCCTCCACGCGCAGACGCTGCTCGGCGCGGGCGACCTCGTCGCGGTGCACCACGTCGGTGAGCCGGTCCAGCTCGGCGGCCAGCTCGCGCACGGCAGCCCGGGCAGTGGCCAGCAAGACCTCGGTCTGCGTACGCGCGACCTGGGCCTGCTCGCGCCCCGCGGCGGCCGTCACCAGCGACGCCGCGACGGCGCTGAGCGCCAGGGCTGCCCCGTCGGCGACCTGCCCGGCCAGCACCGACCCGCGCGAACGCTCCTCACGCACCGCCACGAGCCGTTCGCGTTCCTGCCGCTCGCGTTGAGCCGCGCGTTCCAGGGACTGGGCGCGGCCGGTGAGCGCCCGGGTGCGCTCTTCTCCCGTACGCAGGGTCAGACGGGCCTCGACCTCAGCGGCGCGCAGCGACGTCAGCTCGGCGGCCAGCCGGTCACGGGCGGCGGTCGACGGCTCGACCTCCTCAGGGGCAGCCTCGGCCGCGGCGCGCCGCGACTCCAGCCCGGCGAGACCGGCGAGGCCCTCGTCACGGGCCTGCTCGGCGAGGACGACGGACTGCTCGAGCCGTCCCGCCTCGGCCTCCGCGCCGGCCACCGTCGAGCTGAGCAGGCCGAGCTGCTCGGCGGTGGCGGCCATCTTCGCGTCGCTGGCGTGCAGGTCTGCGAGTGCTGCCGCTACCTCGTCCTCGGCGGTGCCCAGCTCTGCCCTCGCGGCGGCGACCGCGAAGGTGGCCTGCTCGTGCGCCGTGGCCGCCGCGTCGTGGCGCTCGCCGGCCTCGTCCACCGAAGCCTGCACCTCGAGCAGGCTGGGCAGGCTCTGCGACCCGCCGACCGCCCAGTCCGGGCCGAGGAGGTCACCGTCCGGCGTGACCGCGCGCAGCCCCTGCCCGGCAAGCGTCGCCGCCGTCGCGAGGTCCTCGACGAGCACGACGTCCTGCAGCGCACGGCACAGCGCAGGCCCGAGGGTGCGGGGAGCACGGACCAGGCCGACCGCCCACCGGGCGCCCTGGGGCAGGACGTCGTCCCGCGCAGCGACCGGCTGCACCTCGAGCCCCGCGTCCGCAGACCCGACGAGCAGTCCCGCTCGACCCGCGTCGTCGCTCTTGAGCCAGTTCAGCGCGTCAGCGGCGGCCGACGGACCGGCGACGGCGACCGCGTCGGCCACGGCCCCCAGGGCAGCCGCGACCGCGCTCTCCGCGCCCGCCTCGACCTGGACCAGCGCCGACACCGGGCCGAGCACTCCGCCCAGACCGGCAGAGAGCAGCGCGCCGGAGCCGTCCTTACGGGTCAGCGTCGTCGCGAGCGCGTCCCGGCGGGCCGCCCAGGTCGAGCGCTCACGTTCCAGCGACCGTTCCTGGTCGCGCAGGCCTTCCAGGTCGGCGACGACCGAGGCGAGCGTCTGCTCGGCCTGCTCGTGCCGGGTGTCGAGGTCGACCTCGCCGGCATCCATCCCGCCGGCCCGGGTCTGCAGCTGCGCCAGCTCGCGGCGGGCGTGCTCGACCCGCAGGCCGGACTCCTGGCGTGCGCTGGCGAGCCGGCCCAGCTCTGCCTCGGCCGCGGACGCCCGCGAACGCAGGGCGCCCACCTGCCCGGTCAGTCGCGCCAGGCCCTCCCGCCGGTCGGCGACCGCACGGCGCGCCAGCACGAGCGCCTTCTCCTCGGTCGCCAACGCCGCCTCGGCCCCGGTGCGCCGGGTCACCGCGTCCTGCAGACGCTCGGTGTCACGCGAGGCCTGCTCGAGCAGCGCCTGCTCCTGCGCCCGCGCTGCCGCGGCCTCGCGCTCCAGCTCTGCGGGGTCGCGCCCGGTCCGCTGCTCGGCGAGCACGGCCGACAGGTGCCGTCGACGTTCGGCGGCCAGCGTCGCGGTACCGCGAAGCCGCTCTTGGAGGGCCGAGAGCGCGTACCAGGTCTCCTGCGCCTCGGCCAGGCGCGGGCTCTGCTCGGCGAGCTGCTGCTCGAGCGTGCTCTCCTGCTGCTGCCCGGCGGCGAGCTCACGCTCGACCAGCTCACGCCGGGCCCGGGCGGCCGTCTCGTCGGCGACCTCGGCCTCGAGCGTGGTGCGGACGGTCACCAGGTCGTCCGCCAGCAGGCGCAGCCGCGCGTCGCGCAGGTCGGCCTGCACGGTGGCGGCCCGCCGAGCGACGTCGGCCTGCCTGCCGAGCGGCTTGAGCTGGCGCTGCAGCTCGGCGGTCAGGTCGGTGACCCGGGCGAGGTTCGCGCCCATCGCGTCGAGCTTGCGCAGCGCGCGTTCCTTGCGCTTCTTGTGCTTCAGGACGCCGGCCGCCTCCTCGATGAACGCACGCCGGTCCTCGGGCCGGGCCGAGAGCACCGCGTCGAGCTGGCCTTGCCCGACCACCACGTGCAGCTCGCGGCCGATGCCGCTGTCGCTCATCAGCTCCTGGACGTCCACCAGCCGACAGCGGTCGCCGTTGATGCTGTACTCGCTCTCCCCCGAGCGGAACATCAGACGGCGTACGGAGACCTCGGCGTAGTCGATCGGCAGCGCCCCGTCGGTGTTGTCGATGGTCAGCGTCACCTCGGCGCGACCCAGCGCCGGACGGGTGGGCGTCCCGGCGAACACGACGTCCTCCATCTTGCCGCCGCGCAGCGCCTTCGCCCCCTGCTCGCCGAGCACCCACGCGATCGCGTCGACGACGTTGCTCTTGCCCGAGCCGTTCGGGCCGACGACGCAGGTGATGCCGGGCTCGAAGACGAACGTCGTCGGGGACGCGAAGGACTTGAAGCCCTTCAGCGTCAGGCTCTGCAGGTGCACCAGGGCAGGGTATCGGTGGGGGTCACGTCCCGTGCGTTGGTGATCTTGGGCGCGAAACACCGGCGAAGATCACCGGCGCAGGTGACGTTTGACGGCGCAGAGGGGCCGTGGTGTCCTGTGGCTGCACGCCCCCGCGCG
This sequence comes from Mycobacteriales bacterium, assembly GCA_038235705.1. Taxonomy (GTDB): domain Bacteria; phylum Actinomycetota; class Actinomycetes; order Mycobacteriales; family SCTD01; genus CANKBT01. The sequence goes on along the minus strand of JBBSTR010000001.1, from coordinate 114,433 downwards.
GGGGAAGCCGGTGAGACTCCGGCACTGTCCCGCAGCCGTGGGTCGTCGCGGCCCCGGCCGGGACGACAAGTCGGAATGCCCGTCGGGGGTGCGGCTCCTGCACACCCGTCGAGGCCACGGGTGGAGCCCGACAGACCCCTCTGCACAGGGGTCGAGGCATCCGTGGCCGCACCCCACCCGGAGGTCTCGCCATCACCGCACGCATCCTCAGCACCCACCGCCGTCGCGCCCTGCTGGCCGGCGCCGTCGCTGCCCCGCTCTGCCTCGGTCTGCTGCCCGGCGCCGCAGCCGCTGCCGACGTCCCGACGCTCGACCCCGCCCAGGCCTCGGCCGGGTTCCTGCTGCGGGCCCAGGCCGAGACCGGCCTGATCGGCAGCGTCGGCCCCACCACCGACACCGTCCTCGGCCTGGTCGGCGCCGGCATCGGCGGCCCCCGTCTGGTCTCTGCCCTCGACGCGCTCGAGAAGGCAGCCCCCACCGCGGGGTACGACAAGGCGGGCACCCCGCTCCCCGGGCCGCTGTCCAAGCTGGTGCTCGCCCTGACCGCCGGTGGCCGCGACGCCACCAAGGTCGGCGGGAAGAACCTTGTCGCCGACCTGCTCTCGACCGCCACGAAGACAGGGCCCGACGCCGGCCGGCTCAACGACAGCATCGTCGACGGCTTCGACTCCGCAGGCGCGTTCACCCAGTCCCTGGGGCTGCTCGCGCTCAGGGCGGCGGGCGCAGAGACCCCGGCCGTGCGCACCTGGCTGATCACTCAGCAGTGCGCAAACGGTGGCTTCGAGTTCGAAGCACGGGCGACCGGTACGGACGGCAAGCCCGTCAAGCCTTGTGCGGGCCCCGACACCAACAGCACCGCGTACGCCGTGCAGGCACTGGCCGGCACCCCGACCAGCGGTGCCGTCACCCAGGCGCTCGACTTCCTCGACCAGGCCCAGACCACGAGCGGGGGCTTTCCCTTCAGCCCGCCCGAGGCAGGAACCGACGGCGACGCCGACCCGACCAGCACCGCGCTCGGGCTGCAGGCGATCGTGTCCGCCGACCAGTCCCCGTACGACGCCCGCTGGACGACCGCGACCGGCGGCAACCCGGTCAGCGCCCTCGTCGGCAGCGAGCTCGGCTGCAGCGTCCCGGTGGCCGATCGCGGCGCCTTCCTGGGTTTCTCCGGCAAGGCTGACGTCTTCGCGACCTCGGCGGTGCTCGCCGGGCTCTCCGGAGCGAGTCTGCCCGTGGTCGCCGGTCCCGGGTCGGCGGGCACGGACACCCCGGTCGTCAGCTGTGGGGCCCTCACGCCGGTCGACCTGACCACGGCTGCCTGCCCGGACGGCACGATCACCCCCGCCGGGTTCACCGATGTCCCGGCCGGCAGCACGTTCTCCCTGGCGATCGACTGCCTGGCCGAGGGCAACCTCGTCCGCGGGACGACGGCCACGACCTTCAACCCGACCGGCAACGTCACCCGGGCCCAGACCGCGGTGCTGCTCGCCCGGTCGCTCACGGCGCTCGGCGTGACGCTCGACACGGCGCCGGCGGGCTTCACCGACCTCGGCGACCAGACCGCCGAGGCCCGTGACGCCGTCAGCGCGCTCAGCAACCTCGGTGTCGTCCGCGGCACCTCGGCCTCGACCTTCTCCCCGGCTGCGACCGTGAGCCGCGGCCAGGAGGCCAGCTTCCTGGCCCGTGCCGTCGAGAAGGCCCGCAAGAAGGGCGTCACCCCGATCCTGCTGCCCGGCATCGACGCGTTCACCGACGACAACGACTCGGTGCACGCGGCCAACATCAACGCCCTCGCACGCGCCGGCATCGCTACCGGCAAGAGCGTCGGGACGTACGACGAGCAGGCCTCCGTGACCCGTCAGGAGTCCGCGGCGTTCCTCGCGCGGGCGCTCGAGGTCGTCCTCGAGGCGCAGCGTCGGACGGGCCCGGTCGGCGCGTGATCACCCGGTCGGTCGCGGCGGCGGCGTTCACAGGACTGCTGGTCCTGGGTCCGGGCGCGAGCCCGCCTGCCGCCGCGGCCGACCAGGGCACGACCTGTGTCCAGCTCGTGATCAGCCCCGGCGCCCTCGGGGGCGCCACGAGCTCAGCCTGCATCACCGTCAAGGACGGCGCCAACGGTCTGGACGTCCTGCGGACCGGCGGCCACAGCCTGCGCTTCGACCAGTCCGGGCTGATCTGCGCCATCGACGGACGACCGGCCACCGGCTGCGGCGACGCGACCACAGGCGCCTACGCCTACTGGTCCTACTGGTGGCGTACCGACGACGGGGCCTGGCGCTTCGCCAACCGCGGCCCGGGTGCGCACCCGGTCGCGACGACCGGGAAGCAGGCGGAAGGGTGGTCGTGGAACGACGGGTCCGGCAAGAACGAGGTACGTCCGACCGTCGTCCCGTACGCCACGACGTGCCCTCCCGAGGCGTCCGCCGGCGGGGCCAGCACGGCGCCGCCTGCGCCGACCGAAGCACCCACCCGGGCACCTGCGACCACCCGGCCGACCCGCCCGGCGTCCCCGCTGCCCACCCGCCCTGCGCCGCCAGTCACCGCGCCGCCCTTCACCGGGCCGCCGGTCACCGGGCCGCCGGTCACCGGGCCGCCGGTCGCCGGGCCGCCGGTCACCGTGACACCGGTCAGCCCCGGCGAACCTTCGGCCGGCGCCGTGACCACCACCCCGGCAGCACCTCCGTCGCCCACAGCGGCACCGACCCCGGCAGGCAGGACCCCGACATCCAGCTCGACGGCGTCGGGTGACGCACCCGCAGCGGCTCTGGCAACGGACACCTCCGGGGCTCGATCCGAGCCGGGCCAGGCCGGCGGGGCGAGCACGCTCCTGGCCGTCCTCGGGGTCGCGGTCGGCGCCGCGCTGCTCGGCGTTGCTGCCATCGTCACCCGTCGCCGCCGCTCGTCCGGACCGGACGACGGCCTGCTGTGATCGCCCCGAGAGCAGCCCGGCCGTTGCACCCTGGTGCCTGGTGGGCCTGGTCGCTGGGGCTTGCCGTCGCGGCGAGCACCACCCGCTCCCCCGCCGTGCTGATCCTGCTCGCGGCCGTGCTCGGCGTGGTCGTGACCCTGCGCCGGCCCGACGCCCCGTGGTCCCGCTCGTTCAGCGCCCTCGTACCGCTGGCCCTGGCGCTGATCGCGCTGCGGGTCGTGGTCGCTGCCCTGTTCGGCGCCCGCACGGGCGAGGGTTCGGTGCTGCTGCGGATCCCCCAGATCCCGCTTCCGGACTGGGCGGCGGGCGTCCAGGTCGGCGGGCCGGTGACCGACGTCGCGGTCGGCCGGGCGTTGCTGTCCGGCGGGCAGCTCGCCGTGCTGGTGCTGTGCGTCGCAGCGGCCAGCTCGCTCGCCTCGCCCTACCGGACGGTGCGGTGCCTGCCGGCCGCGCTCCACGAGGTCGGCGTCGCCGTGACGGTCGCGGTCACGTTCGTGCCGGAGGCCGTCCGCACCGCGTCCGCGATCCGTGAGGCGCGAGCGCTGCGCGGTCGACCGTCCTCGGGCATCGCCGGGCTGCGCGGGCTGGCGACCCCGGTGCTGGAAGGCGCGCTGGAGCGGTCGTTGCGTCTCGCGGAGTCGCTGGACTCCCGCGGCTACGGCCGGCGCGGTGACGTACCGCCCCGGGTCCACGCCCTCGGGTCCGCCGCGCTGCTGACGGCGCTGGTCGCCTCGGGGGCCGCCGCGTACGGGCTGCTCGGCGGGGCGCCGTACGGGGTGGTGGCCGCCCTGGTGGCCGGTCTCGCGGCCGTGCTGTCGCTGCGGATCTCCGGGCGCAGCGTCGTGCGCACCCGGCACCGCCCCGACCCGTGGCGCGTCCCCGAGTCGGTGACCGCCGCTACCGGCGTCCTCGCCGGCGTCCTCAGCGTCCTGATCGGGTCGGACGCGCTCGGGATCGGACCGTCGCACCTGCTCGGACCGACCGGATCGGCCGCCGTGCTGCTGCTCGCGGTCCTGGCCGCCGCGCTCCCGGCCGTGGTCGCGCCGCCGCCCAGCCTGTCCAGCCCGACGACCCCGGCCACCCCCGTCGCACGACCGCTCGTCGAGGTCTCGTGAACGGGCCGCTGGTACGGCTCGACGGCGTCGGCGTGAGCTACGAGGGCGCCGAGGCCCCCGTCTGGTCGGGGCTCGACCTCACGCTGGACGAGGGCGAGATGGTGCTGGTGGTCGGGCCCACCGGGTCCGGCAAGTCGACCCTGCTCCGGACCTTGAACGGCCTGGTCCCGCACGCGAGCGGCGGCACGCTGCACGGTCGGGTCACCGTCTGCGGCCGCAGCACCCGCACGCACCCGCCGCGCGAGCTGGCCGACCTGGTCGGGTTCGTGCCGCAGGACCCGGCAGGCGCGTTCGTCGCCGACGTGGTCGAGGACGAGATCGCGGCAGCCGCAGAGAACCTGGCGGTTCCGCCGGTCGCGCTGCGTCGCCGGGTCGAGGACGCCCTGGACCTGCTGGGCCTCGCCGACCTCCGGTCCCGGGCAGTGGGCACGCTGTCCGGCGGCCAGGCGCAACGGGTCGCGGTCGCCGCCGTGCTCACCGCCCACCCGCGGCTGCTCGTGCTCGACGAGCCGACGTCGGCGCTGGACCCGGTGGCGGCCGAGGAGGTGCTGTCCAGCCTCGCCCGGCTGGTGTCGGACGTCGGCCTGACCGTCGTGCTGGCCGAGCACCGGCTGGAGCGGGTCGTGCACCACGCCGACCGGGTGATCGTGCTGGACGGCGGCGGAGCCACCCCACGGGTCGGTCCGCCTGCGGTGCTGCTGGGCACGTCCCCGGTCGTCCCGCCGATCGTCGCGCTCGGTCGTACGTTCGGCTGGGAACCTCTGCCGATGTCGGTCCGTGAGGCACGCCGGCTCTCCGGCCCCCTGCGCGAGCGGCTCGCCGACCGGACGCCCGCCGCGCGGACGGTGCTCCCCGGCGAACCGCTGGTCGTCGCCCGCGGGCTGCGTCGCGTCCTCGGCGGCCGGGCCGTGCTGGACGGCGTCGACCTGACTCTGTACGCCGGCGAGGTGACTGCGCTGATGGGGCGCAACGGTGCCGGCAAGTCCACCCTGCTCGCGCTGCTGGCCGGGCTGCGCCGCCCCGACGGCGGGCGCCTGTCGGTGTGCGGGGCGGAGCCGACCTCGCGCAAGCCGGTCGACCGGGTCCGCGACGTGGCCCTCGTGCCGCAGGACCCGGGGCTGCTGCTGTACGGGGAGAGCGTCGCCCACGAGTGCGCCACCGCCGATCATGAGGGTGGGCTGTCCACCGGCACCACCGCGGCCTCGGTGGCGCGGGTCGTGCCCGGGCTGCCGGAGGATCGTCACCCCCGCGACCTGTCCGAGGGCCAGCGGCTCGGGCTCGCGCTCGGGGTCGTGCTCGCCGCGGCCCCACGCGTCGTGCTGCTCGACGAGCCCACCCGTGGGCTCGACTACCCCGGCAAGGAACGCCTCGTGGAGGTGCTCCGCGGTCTCGCGGTCGACGGGCACGCCGTCCTGGTCGCCACCCACGACGTCGAGCTGGCGGCCGAGCTGGCCGACCGCACCGTCGTGCTCGGGGACGGCGAGGTCGTCGCCGACGGCCCGACCCGCGAGGTGGTCCACCAGTCCCCCGGCTTCGCGCCGCAGGTGTCCAAGGTGCTCTCGCCAGAGCCGTGGATGACCGTCGCCGAGATCACCGCCGCGCTCGACCTGGTGCCGGGCGGTGTCGGATGACCTTGTCCGGGAATCCCAGCAACCCCGCGGCCCCCGCCGACCCCTCGACCCCCGCCGACCCCCGCGACTCCTGCCACAAGATCACCGGAAGGTCCGCTCTTCGCGGCCCGCCTGCCGGGCCCGGCGACAAGATCACTGGAAGTTCTGCCCGGCCACGTGCCCGAATGTCGAGGTCCAAGGCTGCCGAGAGTTCCGCTGATCTTGTCGATGGACGGCACGGCCGTGGAAGCAGTCGCACCATGACCGCGAACTCACTGGCCGTACCGCTGCGTGGTCGGCCTGCGCTGGTGCTCTCGGTGGTGAGCCTGGTCGGGCTGGCGGCGTTCATCTGGCCGCTCGTGCTTCCCCCGGCGGCAGCCGCGCGCGGCACGGCACACGTCGGTGACGCCCCGTGGCTCCTGCTCCTGCTGCTGCCCCTGCTGCTCGCCGTCGTCGGCGCCGAGCTGGGTGGCGGGCGGCTCGACACCCGGGCCGTGGCGCTGCTCGGGGTGCTCGCCGCCGTCGGTTCGGCGCTGCGGCTGGCGAGCCTCGGGGTGGCCGGGGTCGAGCTGGTCTGGTTCCTGCTCATCCCCGCCGGCCGCGTGCTCGGGCGCGGCTTCGGGATGGCGCTCGGGATGCTTACGCTGCTGGTCAGCGCGCTGGTGACCGGCGGCGTCGGGCCGTGGCTCCCGTTCCAGATGCTCGCGGCCGGCTGGGTGGGCTTCGGCGCCGGCTGCCTGCCGCGCGCCTCCGGCAACCGGGAACGGTGGCTGCTCGCGGCGTACGGCGTGGTCGCCGCGCTGTTGTACGGCCTCGTCATGGACTTGTGGTTCTGGCCGTTCATCTCCACGGGCACGACCCTGGGCCCGGAGCCCGGCGCCGGCGTCGTCGGCCAGCTGGAGAACTTCCTCGGCTACCACCTGGTGACCGCGATGGGCTTCGACACCGGCCGGGCGATCACCACCGCGCTGGCGATCGTCCTGGCCGGTCGTCCGGTGCTGCTCGCGCTACGCCGCGCCGCGCGCCGTGCCCGGTTCGACGACGGCGCCTCGCTATCCTGACCTTGGTGACGCTCGACGGTCTCCCGCTGGGACCGGATGATCAGAGTGCGCCGGCGGGCACGACGGGCGAGATCGGGACTCACGCCGCCCGCCTGACGAGCGGGAGCCGGCTGCGCGTCACGGCGGCCGCGGCCAACGCCGCGACGATCGGGACGGCCACGATGGTGATCAGGAGGTTGGTCCACGGCAGGGTGAGCGGCAGGCCGGCGCCTTGCCCGGTCTGGGTCGCCCGGATCAGCGCCACCGCGGGCACGAGCCCTGCCAGCGCGCCCAGCACCGTGCCGAGGATCGCGGTCACGTACGACTGGAAGGCGGCCAGCACGCGCCGCAGCCCGGGGGTCGCGCCGACCGCGGCGAGGGTGGCGAGGTCGGCGACCCCGTCGGCAGCGGCCAGGCCGGTCGCGATGCTGGAGGCCCCGAGCACCAGCAGCGCGCTGCCACCGACCAGCGCGAGCAGCCCGATCTGATAGTTGTCGACGTAGCCGCGCTCGACGTAGAGCGTGGTGCTCTGGTCGAACCCGGCGTCAGCCAGAGCGGACTGCGCACGGTCGGACTCGTCGCTCGTGGGCAGCCGCGTCAGCCGCAACGCCAACGCCTCGAGCCGGGTCTGCACCCCCTCCTCCACGAGTAGCTGGGGGGCCAGCACGACGACCTGCCGCGCGTCAGGGGGCAGCCCCGCCCCCGGCACCGTCCGGGCGGGTCCGACCGGGTTGCCGTTCTGGTCGACGGTCCGCAGCGTCACCGTGCCGTCGGGGCTCAGACCGTCGACCGGGACCACCGCGCCGCCCGCGTCGAGCACTCTGTGCAGGGCAGGGTCGTCGGCACCGGTGGCCGCGGCCAGGACACCAGGACCGTCTTCCACGGGACCGCTCACGTAGCCACCCCCGAACGATCGTTCGACGTCGCAGTCCACGGTGCACGTCCCGGGCGGGACGACCTCCAGGTGGTTGCCTTCATAGGCCATGCCCCGCAGCGGGACGGATTCCTGGACCGGGAGGTCCGTCAGCGTCCGGGCAGCCCGTCCCACCCCGGCCTCGTCCGTCTCCTGCGGAAGGAGCACAATGGCGGTCCCCGGGACGGCCTGCGCGGTGTACGTCGCCCGGTCGTGAGCGCTGGTGCTCGCGACGTAGGTCCCGATCGCCACCGACCCGGCAACGGCAGCGAGGATGGCGGCCACGGCCGGCGCGGTTCTCGACCGGTTGCGGCTGGCGTCCCGCAGAGCCAGTCGCGGAGCCAGCGGCAGCCGGGGGCCGAGGCGGCCGGCCACGCCGACCAGGAACGGGGTCGTGGCGACCAGCCCCAGCTCGGCGACGACCGAACCGGCCAGGATCACCGTCGCCTCGGAGCTGCTCGCGCCGAGCAGGGCGATCGCCGTCCCGGCAGCCGCCATGACCAGGCCGACCACCGGCAAGACCCGGCTGCCGCGGGTCGTGCCGCGACGCCCGGTCAGCGCGGCCACCACGTCCTGACGGGCGGCGGCGCGGGCGGGCAGGATCGCGGCGAGCAGGGCAGTGACGACGCCGAGCGCGACGATCAGCAGCAGCTCCGGCCGCAGGTCGAGCGGGCCCGGCACGCTGCCGTCGAACCGCCGGAGCAGGGTCGGAGCGAGCGCACCGAGCCCGATGCCGCCGGCGAGGCCGACCACACCGCCTACCGCGCCGAGGATGAGTCCCTCGCCGAGCACGGTGCGACGTACGTCCTTGCGCTCGGCGCCGGTGGCCGCCAGCAGGGCGAGCTGACGAGCCTGACGCTTGGCGCCGACGGCGAACGCCGGACCGGCGAGCAGGACCACCTCCAGCAGCGCCATCCCGACGACGAGCACCAGCGCGGCGATGACGGTGGTGTCGGAGCCGCCGCTGCCGCCGACGGGGTCGGGCAGCCCGACCACCGGGACGGCGGGCCTGACCTGAACGCCACGTGCGTTCTCGCTCTGCACGAAGGCGAGATCCGCCGTGCCCGGCAGGTCCACCAGCAGCCGCTCGGAGACGTTCTTCTGGGCGGACAGACCGCCGGGACCGACCAGGGCGTCCTCCGCGTCGTAGGACGTGCGGCTGTCCACCGTCCCGACGACCGTGACGTCACGGTCGTCGAGGGCCACCCGGTCCCCGGGCCGCACGCCGAGGCGGTCGGCGAGCGTGACCGTCAGGGCGGTCTCGTCCGGGCCGCGAGGCGCCCGACCGTCTGCCTGAACGTAGATCCCACGGGCCAGCGGGTCGCTGTACGCCAGCTCGCGGCCCTGCACGGACACGGTCCGGTCACCGCTGCGCACCTTCGCCGCTGCCCTCCGGTCGGTCAGCGTGCGGCTGCCGGCGGGCAGACCGGCCGCGAGGTCGATCCGACGGGCCTGGTCGTAGCCGACCCCGTCCTTGACGTCGTAATAGCCGGCGTTGTTCTGCGTGATCGCCGTGGAGCCGGAGTCCGACAGCGCGGCATCAGCCTGCCCGATCGAACGCTCAGCCTTCTGCTGGTCGTCGAGCTGGTAGGTCCGGGCGGTCACGTCGATGGCGGTCACCCCGAGCACCGGCAGCCCGATCATGGCGATCACCAGCGCGCTGCGGCCCTTGTGACGCAGGGCACCCCGGCGGGCGATCCGCAGGGTTGCGCCTCGAGAACTCATCGGGGGGTGTCCGACAGGGCTGCCTCCGGCGAGACGTAGACGGACTCGTCGACCACGTGACCGTCGCGCAGGAAGACGATCCGGTCGGCCCAGGCGGCGTGCCGGGCGTCGTGCGTGACGAGCATCCCGGCCGCGCCGGCGTCGCAGCGAGCGCGGAGCAGCGCCATCACCGACTCACCGGTGGTCGAGTCCAGAGCGCCGGTCGGCTCGTCGGCCAGCACCAGGCGTCGCTCGCCGACCAGGGCACGGGCGATCGCGACCCGCTGCTGCTGCCCACCGCTCATGTCGTCGGGGAACCGGTCCGCCAGCTCACCGATGCCGACCTCCTCCAACGCGACGAACGCCTCCTTGCGGGCGGCACGGGCACGCACGCCGTCGAGCTCGCGTGGCAGCGCGACGTTCTCGGCGGCGGTCAGGGCGGGCACCAGGTTCAGGTCCTGGAAGACGTAACCGACGCTGCGGCGACGCAGCTGAGCAAGCTGCTTGCGGGACAGCCCGCCCAGCGCGGTGCCCTCGACGAGCACCTCGCCCGCAGAAGGGGTGTCGAGCCCACCGGCCAGGTGCAGCAGGGTGGACTTGCCCGATCCGCTCGGGCCCATCACCGCCACCAGCTCACCGGCCCGGATCTGCAGGGAGACGGTGGCCAGGGCCCGCACGGCGGTCTCGCCCGACCCGTGCGAGCGGGAGACGCCCCGCAGCTCGAGGACAGCGGTCATGACCGCACCTGCGTACGGGCCGGCGTGACGGCGGGGCCCGGGGCGGCGGCGTGACGGGCGCGGACGAGCCGCGCCTCGCAGTGGTCCAGCCACCGCACCTCGGCCTCGGTCTGGAACATCATCAGGTCCAGCACCAGCAGCCAGGCCAGGTCGCCGGACTCGTCGGCGCGCTGACGCAGCCTCGTGTAGTCCTGCAGCGCCCGCAGGCTGTCGGTGCGCTGGGTCTGCAGCACGGCCGGGACGTCGACGTCCGGTGCGTCGACCGCGAGCGCCAGCTTGATCGCCAGCTCGTCGCGCGGCCGGTCCTCCCGACGGACCGGGGTGGAGAACCACCGTCGCAGCTCGTCCAGCCCCTCGACCGTGATCGCGTGAACGCTGCGGCCGTGCACGTCGGGCTCCCCCGCGACGACCGCACCGTCACGCTCGAGCCGGGCCAGCGTCGTGTAGACCTGCCCGACGTTGAGAGTGGCGCCGGTCCGACGTTCGAACTCGCTCTTCAGCTCGTAGCCGTGGCGTGGCGTCTCGGCGAGCAGCGCAAGCAACCCGTGGCGTACGGACATCGTGAACCCCTTACTCGGTAGGTGTCCTGAGTATGCATACCGAGTAACTCGCGGTCAAGGAGAACGGCGCCCCTCCCGGTGGGAGAGACGCCGCAGGTCTAGCTGAAGACGGGCGCGTGCAGCGTGCTCAGGTCGTCCTCGACGGTGACGGACGCGGCGAGCTGCTCGTGCGCAAGGGTGAGGTCGGCCTCCAGCTCGACGACCCGGGCCCGCAGCCGACGCACCTCTGCGACGAGTCGCAGGTCGACTCCGTTGCCGACGTGTCCGAGAAGGGCCTTGGCCATGAGAATGTTCCTCCACGCTGAGGAGGCGCAGCGACGGCTGCACCGGGACGGGGCGAGACCGGAGGGCGGAACTCCCTCACGCACCCAGGGGGGCGGCAGGGCTCTCGTCACCATCTCGACCCTCCGAGGATGACACGGAGGTCACGGATCGGTCAAGGAGCCTGCGCATCAGCGCTCCGCGAAGCCGCTCACGTCCCCGCGCGGGTCGCTCCACCAGTGGCCGACCCGGTCGACCCGGCCAGGACCGTCCGTCAGCAGGGCCAGCAACGCCTCGCAGACATCGCGGGAACCCTCCGCCACCACCTCGACGCGGCCGCCGGGCAGGTTCGTGGCGCTGCCGACCAGGCCCAGCTCCAGTGCCCGGGAGCGGGTCCACCAGCGGAACCCCACCCCTTGCACGCGACCCTCGACCCGAGCCGTCAGCCGCACGTTCGCGCCAGGGATCATCGCGGGTAGCGGGGACGAGGCTGACAGGCCGGGCAGCTGAACGAGCTGCGGTTCATGAACGTCTCCCGGCGGATCTGCGTGCCGCACCGAAGGCACGGCAAGCCCTCGCGCCCGTACGCGGACAGCTCGCGCGCGAACAGCCCGCTCACTCCCTCGGTCGACACGTACAGCGCGTCGAAGCTGGTCCCGCCGGCAGCCAGCGACGCGATCAGCACCTCCCGGACGTGCCCGAGCAGCGCACGGGCCTTAGGCCTCGTCACCACCTCGGTCGCCCGCCCGCCGTGCAGCTGTGCCCGCCACAGCGACTCGTCCGCGTAGATGTTGCCGATCCCGCTGACCAGCGTCTGGTCCAGCAGCGCTCGCTTCACCCCGGTGCGCTTGGCCCGCAGCCCGCGGACGAACGCGTCGTCGTCGAACCCGGGGTCCAGCGGATCGCGGGCGACGTGCGCGTAGGCCCCCGGCAGCTCGGCCCCGCCGGCCGACACCGCCATCCCGCCGAAGGTGCGCTGGTCGACGAACCGCAGCTCGCGGCGACCGTCGGTGAAGGCGAACCGGATCCGCAGGTGCACCTCGTCGGGCTTGTCCGGCGGGACGACGAGCAGCTGCCCGCTCATCCCGAGGTGCCCGGTCAGCGCGTCCCCGCTGTCCAGCGGCAGCCACAGATACTTGCCGCGACGACGAGCGGCCAGCACGGTTCGTCCGGCCAGGAGCGCTGCAAAGTCACGGGCCCCCGCCTCGTGCCGTCGTACGGCGCGAGGGTGCGACACCGTCGCCGAGGCGATCGTGCGTCCGACCACCCCCCGCTCGAGACCGAGCCGGACGACCTCGACCTCGGGCAGCTCCGGCACTCAGCCGCTCCCCTCCACCGTGGGCACTGTCACCACGGGCTCGGCCACGGGCGCCGGGTCGGCGCAGGGCAGGTCGAGGGCCAGCACCCCGCACGCCAGCTCCGCCGCGACCTGCTCGGCCGCCTTCTTGGTGGCTCCCGACCCGGCGCCGAGCGGACGTCCGGCAACCGTCACCTCGGCCTCGAAGTGCCGGGCGTGGTCCGGTCCGGAGCCGTGCAGCACGTACTCCGGGACGCCTAGCCCGGCGGCCGCCGTGGCCTCCTGCAGCGTCGTCTTCCAGTCGGCCTGGGTGGTGCCTGCACCCGCACCAGCGAGCAACGGCCCGACCAGGCGCATGACCACAGCCTCGGCGCCGGACAGCCCCCGCTCCAGGAAGATCGCACCGAGCAGGGCCTCGGTCGTGTCGGCGAGGATCGAGTCCTTGTCGCGTCCACCGCTGCTGTCCTCGCCCTTGCCCAGACGCAGCCACCGGCCCAGCCCGAGCGTGCGAGCGATCCCGGCGAGCGCGCGCGTGCTGACGACCGCAGCGCGCATCTTGGCGAGCTGGCCCTCGGCCAGCTCGGGGTAGGCGCGGTAGATCGCGTCGGTGACGACCAACCCCAGGACGGCGTCGCCGAGGAACTCCAGCCGCTCGTTGGTGGGCAGTCCCCCGTTCTCGTACGCATAGGACCGATGCGTCAGCGCCTGCTCCCAGGAGGAGGCCGGAAGACCGACCCCGAGCGAGGCTTCCAGCCAGGTGTAGGAGCTCACCCTCGCCGCTCCAGCAGCTCGGCGGCGAGCCCGACCGCCTCGTCGACCGTACGCAGCCCGTCGAGCTGCTCGTCCTCGATCCGCAGCCCCGGGCCGTGCAGGACGGCGAGCCGCGCTTCGACGATCTCCACGATCTCGACCAGGGCGAGGCTGTCGGCCCCCAGGTCCTCGGCGAACCGGGAGCTGCAGGTCACCGAGGAGGGGTCGACCCCCAGCACGAGCGCGCAGGCCTGCTGGAGGATCGCCAGCAGGTCGTCCGCGTCGGGCATGGCAGCGGGGTGGCTCAGACGACGACGACGGTGCGCTTGTCGTAGCGACCGCACTCCGGGCAGACCGTGTGCGGCCGGGTGGTGTGCCCGCGGTCGCAGGTGACCAGCACGGGGAGGGAGGTCTTCCACTGCGAGCGACGCGAGCGGGTGTTGCTGCGGGACATCTTGCGCTTCGGGACGGCCATCGTCAGTTCTCCTCGGTTCCGGTCGCCTGCTGCCCGTGAGCGGGCATCAGGTCCTGCAACGCCGACCACCGGGGGTCGACGACGTCGTGGGTGTGCTCGTCCGGCAGCACGGCCCAGCGCTCTCCGCACGTGACGCAGAGGCCTTCGCAGCCGGGCTCGCACAGGGGGGTCAGGGGCAGTGTGAGGACCACCGCGTCGCGCAGCGCCGGCTCCAGGTCGAGCAGATCACCGACCACGTGGCTCTCGTCGGCGTCGTCGTCCGTGCCGCTGCCGGCCTCGGGGTAGACGTACAGCTCCTGGAACCCCACCGTCACGGTGTCGCTGATCGGCTCCAGGCAACGGCCGCACTGCCCGCTGACCGGGGCGGTGACCTCACCGGTGACGAGCACGCCCTCCATGACGCTCTCCAGCCGGAGCGCCAGGTCGAGCGAGGCGCCGGTCGGGACGCCGATGATGTCGGCGATCCCGAAGCCCTCGGGGGCCGGGGCGCTGAGACGGGTCTCCCGCATCGATCCGGGGCGACGGCCCAGCTCACGCGTGTCGAGCACGAGAGGTCGTCGGGGATCGAGGCGGGGCGTCTGGTTCCTGTCCATTCTGTGCCGAGGGGTAGGGGCCGCTGCGGGCAGACCGTCGACAACCCTAGCGGCTGCTGTCCGCGGGATCCTCGCGGTCGTCCTCGTCCTCACGCTCCGAGCCGGTGCGAGGGGCGTCCTCCGGGTAGTCGGTCTCCCCCAGGCTTCTTGCGGGCACCTCGGGGGCCAGCGACGTCATGCTGCTCGACCCGTCGAGCTGGGACCGGCCACGGTGCACCGCCTCCAGGGTCTTGGTCAGCACGACCTCGAACGTCGCGAGCTTGCCGTCCACGTAGTCCTCGACCTCGCGCCGCATCGCCTCGGCCTGCTCGTGGCTGACCTCGAGCAGCTGCTCCGCCCGCTGCTCGGCCTCATCAAGCACCGTCGCCTCCGACACGAGGCGCTCCCGCTCGGCGCGCGCCTGCTCGAGCAGCTCACCGGCCTGACGACGTCCGGCCGCCACCACCCCGACGCGGTCGCCGAGCAGCTCGCGTGCCTCGCCGATCGCGCTGGGCAGACCGACCCTCAGCTCGTCGAGCAGCCCCAGCACCTCGCTGCGGTTGAGCACGCACGAGGCGGACAGCGGCATCGAACGTGCGCCCTCGACCAGCTGGGTGAGGCGCAGCAGGGTGTCCTGCACCCGGTCCAGCTCGCCACCCGCCTCGCCGGTGAGGATTGCGTCCCCGTCAGGGGTCGTCTCGGGGTCCGTGCTCGGCTCAGCCATGAGACCTGACTACCCCGCCTGCTCGGACAGCCGGTCCGTCAGCCGACGCCGCACCAGGTCGGGGACCAGGTTCTCGACGTTGCCGCCGTACGTCGCGACCTCCTTGACGAGGCTGCTGGACAGGAAGGAGAACAGCGGGTTGGTCGTCATGAACAGCGTCTCGACGCCGGCGAGCCCGTGGTTCATCTGCGCCATCTGCAGCTCGTAGTCGAAGTCGCTGATCGCCCGCAGCCCCTTGACGATGACCGGCACGTCGTTCGCGCGGCACCAGTCGACGAGCAGTCCACGGAAGCTGCTCACGACCACGTTGCCGTAGTCAGCGGTCACCTCGCGCAGCATCGCGATGCGCTCCTCGACGGTGAACAGCGAGCTCTTCTTCTGGTTCACCAGCACCGCGACGGTGACCTCGTCGTAGATCGCGCTGGCGCGACCGACGATGTCCAGGTGGCCGAGGGTCACCGGGTCGAAGGAGCCGGGGCAGACCGCCTTCCTCATGCGATCTCACCCGCTGGGACTGGGGTACCCGTCATGGCCGCGGAGCCTAGACGCTCGACCGGGGTCGCTCCTCCACGTGCGTCCGTCCCGGGCCTCTCGGCGTCGTCTCGCAGGGCGTAGTGCAGCGTGGCTTCGCCGTACCGACGGGACCGGACCGGCACGAGCCCCGGGGGCCAGGTCGGCGCCGGCCCGCGGGTCGCTCGTTCCAGCACGACCACGCCGCCGGGGCACACCCGGTCCCGGACCGCGGCGAGCACCTCGTCCACGTCCAGGGCGTACGGGGGGTCGGCGAGCACCAGGTCGTACGGCTGGGACGGCCTCGCGAGAAAGGTGTCCACGTCGGCCGCGACGACCAGGACCGGCTCGCCGAGCAGCGCCGCGTTGGCCCGCAGCGCTGCCAGCGCCGCCGGGTCTCGCTCGACCAGGGTCACCGGTCCGGCGCCGCGGGAGCGCGCCTCGAGCCCGAGCGCTCCGGAGCCTGCGTACAGCTCGAGGACGCTCGCGCCGTCCAGGTCCAGCAGGCTCTGCAGCGAGCTGAACAGGCCCTCCCGCGCACGGTCGGACGTCGGTCGGGTCCCGTCCCCGGGGGGCACCTGGAGCCGCCTGCCCCGGTGCGCACCGGCGATGATCCGGGTCATCCGCGTTCCCCCCGGCCCGACAGGGTCGTCATCCGCGTTCCAGGTAAGCCGCGTCGTCGGGGCGCAGCACGGCGGCGACCGCGACCGCGAGGCCCGGGTGGGCCGCGAGCGTCGGGTCGTCCGCGACGACCCGCTCGGCCAGGACCCGGGCGGCCACGATGACGTCCTCGTCCTCGAGCAGGCGCAGCAGCTTGACCGACGTACGCCCCCCGGACTGCTCGGTGCCGAGGACGTTGCCCTCGCGTCGCTGCTCGAGGTCGACACGGGCGAGCGCGAAGCCGTCGGACGTGGCCGCGACCGCCTCGACCCGGGCGCGCGCCGTGCTGCCGGCCGGTGCCTCCGTGACCAGCAGGCAGAGGCTTGCGGCCGAGCCCCGGCCGACCCGGCCGCGCAGCTGGTGCAGCTGGCTGACGCCGAACCGGTCGGCGTCCAGGACCACCATCACGGTGGCGTTCGGCACGTCGACGCCGACCTCGATGACGGTCGTCGCGACGAGCACCTCCGTGACGCCACCGGTGAAGCGGGCCATCACGTCCTCCTTGTCGTCGGGGCGCATCCGGCCGTGGAGCACCTCGACCCGGAGCCCGGCCAGCTCGCGGGCGGACAGGCGGGGGGCGACCTCCAGCGCCGCGGCCGGGTGACGGCCGCCGCGTTCGGCAGGCTCGTCGGCCGGGTCGACCTGGGGGCACACGACGAACGCCTGGTGGCCTTGCGCCACCGCTTCCTGCACCCGGGCCCAGGTGCGAGCCATCCAGTCGCGGTGCTCGGCCAGCGGGACCACGTGCGTGACCAGAGGTTGCCGCCCGGCCGGGAGCCCGGTCAGGGTGAGTGCCTCGAGGTCGCCGTACACGGTCATCGCGACCGTCCGCGGGATCGGGGTCGCGGTCATCACGAGCACGTGCGGGGCGGCGCCCTTGGCTCGCAGCACCTCGCGCTGCTCGACGCCGAACCGGTGCTGCTCGTCGACCACGACGAGACCGAGGTCGGCGAAGTCGACGCCCTCGCTGAGCAGGGCGTGGGTGCCGACGACGATGCCCGCCGAGCCGTCCGCGACGGCGGCCCGGGCATCGCGCCGAGCCACCGAGGTCAAGGAGCCGGTGAGCAGCGCCACCGAGGTCGCGGTCTCCGCCGCGTCCAGCTCGCCCGCGCGACCTGCCGGCCCGAGCAGCGCACGCAGCGACCGGGCGTGCTGCTGGGCGAGCACCTCGGTCGGGGCGAGCAGCGCCGCCTGGCCGCCACTGTCGACGACCTGAAGCATCGCCCGCAGGGCGACGAGGGTCTTGCCCGACCCGACCTCACCCTGCAGCAGCCGGTGCATCGGCTCGGGGCGGGTCAGCTCGGCCGCCAGCGTCTCGCCGACCGTCCGCTGGCCGTCGGTGAGCGTGAAGGGGCTCGCCGCGTCGAACGCGGCCAGGAGCCCCTGCTTGCGACCGGGCCTGGGACGGCCCGGCTCGGCGCGGGCTGCCGCGCGGCGCTGGGCGAGCACCACCTGGAGCACGGTCGCCTCGTCCCAGACCAAGCGCCGGCGGGCCTGGTCGCGCTGCGCGGGGTCGACCGGCCGGTGGATGCCCTCGAGCGCCTCGCGGAGGTCCAGGAGGGCGTGCTGCTCTCGGACGCGGACCGGGAGCGGGTCCGGACCGACGTCCAGGATGTCGAGGACCGTGCCGACGGCCTTCGCGATGTTCCAGGTCGGCATCTTCGCCGTAGCCGGGTAGAGCGGCACGAGGCGGCCCGCGAAGCCGGCCGCGTCCAGCTCCTCGTCGAGCTGCGCCTCCGGGTGCATCAGCTGCAGCTTCTGACCGAACCGGCTGACCTTGCCGGCGAACAGCCCCTCGGTGCCCTCTGGCAGCCGACCCGCGTGGTAGTCGCCCTGCCGGAACCAGACCAGGGTCAGCCGGCTGCGGCCGTCGGTGATGACGACCTCCGCCATCCGGACCTGCGCGCTCTTGCCGCGGCCGTGAACGCTGCGGACCGACGTGCTCGCGACCCGGGCCCGGACCGTCACGTGCTCACCTTCCACCAGGTCCGACAGCGGGGTGAGTGCGCCCCGCTCGGCGTAACGCCGAGGCCAGTGGTGGACGAGGTCGGCGACCGTCCGCAGACCGAGGCCCTCCCCCAGCACCTTCGCCGTCTTGCTCCCGAGCGCGTCGGTCAGGGGCGCGGTCATCTCAAGGCCCGCAGGCGTCGGGGCGGCGGACGGCACGTCGGTCTCCCTGTCGGTCCCTGGTCCGCGAGGCGGCGGTGGTGCGGTTGACCGTAGCCGTGCTGCTAACGTCATCCGCTGTGCCTGCCGCTGTCGGCGTGCGGCCCCCCTGACCGTTCGATCGAGGAGCTCCCCGTGTCTGCCCACTGCGACGTCTGCGGCAAGGGACCCGGCTTCGGGATGTCGGTCAGCCACTCCCACCGCCGCACCCCCCGGCGCTGGAACCCGAACATCCAGACGGTTCGGGCGCTGTCCGGCAAGTCCGGCAAGCAGCCGATGAAGCTCGACGTCTGCACGTCCTGCATCAAGGCCGGCAAGGTCGCCCGGGCCTGAGCCCAGCGAGGCAGCAAGAACCGGAGGTCGGCATGGCGTGGTGGTGGTCGTTGACCAGGAACCAGGCCGAGGACGACTCCGGGCCGACCGTCCCGAAGGACCGGCTGGGTCCGTACGACACCCGGGAGCAGGCCGAGCGGGCGCTCGAGCTGGCGGCCGAGCGCACCGCGGCCGAGGACGAGCGCGACCGTCTCGACAACGCCTGAGCTGTGTGACCCGGGTGCCTGCGCTGCATCATCCCGCAGGTAGCCGCCACCCGTGATGGACCGGCCCGGTCCCTGACCCGAGCGCGAAGCCGGCGTCGATGGCCCCTGTGACGTAGGCCTTGGCCTCCCGAGCGGCGGCCGGCACGTCGTCTCCCCGCGCGAGGCGGCTGGCGAGCGCGCTCGCCAGCGTGCAGCCCGTCCCGTGCGTGTGCCTGCGGGACAGTCGCGGTCCCCGCAGGAGCAGCTCGGTGGTGCCGTCGGTGAGCAGGTCCACGGCGTCGCCGGCGAGGTGGCCGCCCTTCACGAGCGCCCAGGTCGGGCCCAGCGTCAGCAGCGCGTCCGCGCCGCGCCGCAGGTCGTGCTCGGTCTGCACCTGAACGCCGGTGAGCAGCGCCAGCTCGGGCAGGTTGGGCGTGACGACCGTCGCCAGCGGGAGCAGCCGGTCGATCATCACCTCGAGGGCCACCGGGGCGAGCAGGACGTCGCCGTGGGTGCTCACGCAGACGGGGTCGACCACGATCGGCGCCGTAACCTGCGCGAGGCCGTCGGCGACGGTGACGACGACCTCGGCCCCGGACAGCATGCCGGTCTTCACGGCGTCCACGCCGATGTCGTCGAGCACGCTCGCGAGCTGGGCGCGTACCGCCTCGACCGACAGCTGCCACGCCCCCTGGACACCCAGGGTGTTCTGGGCCGTCACCGCCGTGATGACGCTCATGCCGTGCACGCCGAGGGCCAGCATCGTCTTGAGGTCGGCCTGGATGCCGGCGCCCCCACCGGAGTCGGACCCGGCGATCGTGAGGACACGCTTCACCAGTGCGTCCAGCCTTGACCCTGCGGCTGCGTCCCGAGGATCCGCAGGCCAGGTCCGTGCCGGCCGGGCGGCGTGACCGTCCCGAGCAGCCGCACACCGTCGGGCAGGACGACCCCCGAGGGCACGGTGGCGACCAGGCCGTGATCCTCGCCCCCGGTCAGCTGGTCCTGCACGTCGACCTCCTCGTCCTCGGGCAGCAGCGCGGTGTCCAGCTCGATCCCGACCTCGGAGGCGGTGGCGAGCCTCGCGAGGTCCTGCACCAGCCCGTCGCTGACGTCCATCATCGCCGTGGCCCCGAGCCGGGCAAGGACCACCCCCAAGGCGTACGGCGGAGCCGGCCTGCGGTGCGCGTCCACGGTCGGCCCGGACCGGCGACCGGCTCGCAGGGCGGCCAGTCCGGCCGCGGACCAGCCGAGCAGGCCGGCGTGGACGAGCAGGTCTCCCGGTCGGGCCCCGCTGCGCAGCACGGGACGGCGACCGTCGAGGTCTCCGAGCGCGGTCACCGACACCATCACGGGGCCGACGGCGTGCGAGCCGTCGGTGTCACTCCCGTAGTGGCCGGAGCTGACGGTGTCGCCACCGACCACCTCCGCCCCGACCAGGGCCGCCTCGGCGGCCAGCCCCTCGGCCAGCTCGAGCGCCCAGTCCAGGGTCAGGCCGGCCGGCGCCGCGAGACCGACGAGCAGAGCGGTCGGGGTGGCACCCATCGCCGCGACGTCCGCGAGGTTGGCCGCAGCAGCCTTGTGCCCGACGTCCCGCGGGCTCGACCAGTCTTGCCGAAAGTGGACGCCCTCGACCAGCACGTCCGTCGTAGCGACCACCCGGCCGTCCGGTGCCGGCACAACAGCAGCGTCGTCGCCGGGCCCGACCTCGGCCCGGCTACCAGGGCGGAGCAACCGCGCAGTCACCCGCCTCACGACGTCCGGCTCCCCTGCCTCACCGAGCGTCCGGGCATCCCCTGGGTCGTCGTCTTGCCCTAGCGTGGTCACGACAGCCCCCTACCCGATGGGGGCGGACCCGAGCGGAGCGCGACCATCGCGGTGCAGGCGTACATCCTCATCCAGACCGAGATCGGTCGGTCAGCCGAGGTGGCCCGCGAGACGGCGGCACTGCCCGGGGTCGACAGCTCCGAGGTGCTCACCGGCGGCTATGACGTCATCACGAAGGTGTCCGCGACCGATGTCGACGAGCTCGGCCGGCTCGTGGCCGAGGGCATCCAGGCCGTCGAGGGCATCACCCGGACCGTGACGTGCCCGGTCATCAACCTCTGACGGCGCTCCTGCTGCTGGCCGCGCTCGTCCTCAGCGGCTGCTCCGGCAGCGACCAGCCGGCCCCCGGTCCCGTCAGTGTCACCCCGCCCCCGGTCGACGCCGCCGGCGCAGCGGTCTGCGCCCGGCTCGCGCCGCTGCTCCCGCAGACGCTCGGCGGGAAGCTCGGACGACGGGCGGTCACGGCCGACCCGACCAGGGTGGCGGCCTGGGGCGACCCGGCCGTGGTCCTCACCTGCGGTGTCCCTGCCGCGGGGCCGGCCGGGCAGAACGGGGAGCCGTTCGTCCTCGGGCCACCGAACGACGACCGGCTGCTCGGCTTCGAGCAGGACGACCTCGGGGCAGCCACGCTGTTCACGAGCCGCGGGACCGCCGTCACCGTCTCGGTCCTGGTGCCCGACGGCGACGACGCCACCGTCATCCAGCGCTTCCTCGTCCCCTTGCTGGACACCCTGCCGAAAGCTCCTGCACCCGGTTAGCACTGCCCGAGGAGGCAGGTCAGCGCAGCCCGACGGGACGGGTCAGCGCCGTCTGCACGAGCCGGTCCACCAGGTCCTCGTACGCGAGGCCGGACGCGGCCCACATCCGCGGGAACATCGACGTGGGGGTGAACCCGGGCATCGTGTTGACCTCGTTGACGGTTGGCAGGCCCTGCTGCGGCACGAAGAAGTCGACCCGTGCAAGCCCCTCGCACCCGAGGGCGCGAAAGGCCGCGACCGCCATCTTCTGCACCTGGTGCACGGTCGCCTCGGGCAGGTCCGCAGGCACGTCGAGGCGCGCCCCGTCGAGGTACTTGGTGTCGAAGTCGTAGAAGCCGCCGGGCGGGGGGTGGATCTCGGCGGGCAGCGAGGCCTCGGGCCCGGCCGGCCCGTCCAGCACGCCGCACTCGATCTCGCGGCCGACCACCGAGGACTCGACGAGCGCCTTCGGGTCGGCTGCCCAGGCGGTCTCGAGCGCGGCCACCAGCGCGCCGGTCTCGTCCACCCGCGTGATGCCGATGCTCGACCCACCCCGGGCCGGCTTGACGAACACCGGCATGCCCAGCCGTTCGACCACGGTCAGGTCGTCGCCGCGGCGCAGCACGACGGCATCGGCGACCGGCAGCCCGGCGTCGCGCAGCAGCACCTTGGCGATCGCCTTGTCCATCGCCGCGGCGCTGGCGAGCACCCCGCTGCCCACGTACGGGACGTCGGCCAGCTCGAGCAGGCCCTGGACGGTTCCGTCCTCGCCGTAAGGACCGTGCAGCAGCGGCCAGACGACGTCGGCGCTGTGCAGGACCTCTCTGGCACCCTCCCGGACCCGCAGGCCCCCGGAGCTCGGGTCGCCGGCGAGCACGGCCGGGGTGCCGTCGGTGATCGTGGGGAGCCTGCGGCCCTGCAGCCGGAGCGACCGGGGATCGGTCGGGCCGAGCACCCAGCGCCCCTCGGGGGTGATGCCCACCGCGACCACGTCGTAGCGCGCGGGGTCCAGCGTCGCCAGGACGCTGCCGGCCGACAGGCAGGAGATCGCGTGCTCGGTGCTGCGGCCGCCGAACAGCAGGACCAGCCGGGTGCGCGTCACGGCGCGACCCTAGTGGCCGCCGGTCTCAGGTCCGGCCAGCCACACCGGCGTCGCGATCGGTCGAGCGACGCGGTCATCCGGCCGCGCGGGCGCGGGCGAGCCGGCTGCGTCGCGACTGCGCCCAGTGCAGGACCCTGCGCAGGCCCAGCACGAGGCTCCCGCGGCGCTCACGCAGGGCGGCCGCGTCCAGCAGGTACATCGCACGGGCTGCCTCCATGTGCGACCAGACCAGCGGGGTGTTGCCAAGACCCTGCCTGCTCTCCGGGTCGATCTCCTCGGCGAGAAGGGCCGGGAGGGCCGCGTCCAGGGCCACGGCCCGGGTCCGCGCCTCGTCGACGCGGCCGCAGGCGGCGAGGGCGGAGACCACCCACCACGAGGTCGGCAGGAACGCCCCCTCGGTCCCGGTGAACCCGTCGTCGCGCAGCGCGGGCACCGGGCCGGCCGGCTCGTAGCGGTAGAGGAACGGCGCCACGTCCAGCCGGGCCAGGGTCGCGTCGACCAGTCGCGAGGCTCGCGGGTCGTCACCCTCGAACAGGCGGAAGATCACCGCCATCAGAGCGCTGGCGTCGGCGCTGCGCGCACCGTCACCGTGGGCCTGCGGGAGTCCGCCGTCCTCCTGCAGCGCACCGACGACGCGGTCCTTGGCGCGGGCCCGCGCGCGCTTCCATCCTCCGGTACGGGTGAGGGGTCGCCGCCACCGCGCGATGCCGATCGCGCGGTCCAGGGCGATCCACACGCCGATGTCGGCCGAGACCAGGTCAGCCGGGTCGCGCAGCTCCCAGATGCCGGAGGTGCTTCGGGACAGACCGTCGTCGGCGAGGTCGTCGGCGACGTCCTTCACCAGGGTCCAGACCGGTCGGGTCAGCGAGCCGCCCTGCTGCAGGTAGACCGCGACGGACTCCAGCAGCAGTCCGAAGGCGTCGTACTGCTTCTGGTCGGACGCTCCGTTGCCCACCCGCACCGGCAGCGAACCACCCCAGCCGGCGACGCCGGGCACCTCCCGCTCCTCCGGCACCTGCTGCCCGCGCAGGTCGGTCATCGGTCCGCTCGGCATCTGGCGCGAGGAGGTCTGGTCGACCACGAAGCCCAGGTAGCGGGCCGCCATGTCCGACCGGCCCAGGAGCGCGGCCACCGACACCGCCAACGAGGCATCGCGCAGCCAGGTGTAGCGGTAGTCGAACTGCCGGTCGTGGCCCGGAGCCTCCGGCAGCGAGGTGGTGGGCGAGGCGACCACGGCGCCGGTCTGGGTGAACGTGCACTGCCGCAGCACCCGCAGAGCGTCCTCGACCCGGTGCCGGCCCCAGGACGGCATCCGTGCCCCTTCGAGGAACTCGTCGTCCTCGCGCACATTGACCTGGCAGGCGGCCAGCCAGTCCTCTGGGCCGCCGGCCGCTCCCGGGTCCAGGGTGACGCACAGGCCGGCCCAGGTGTGCCGAGGGGCCCGCACGCGACCGCGCCACCAGCCGTCCTCGGTACGGCCGGTGGCCCCCAGGAGCCGCAGCCGCAGCCCTGCCACGCTGGCCTCCTGACCGTCCCAGTCCGCCCACGGCTGGTCGAAGCCACCGAGCGCCAGCTCGTGCCCGAGGTCCAGGTCGTCGTCGAGCGCACGCACCAGGCGTACGAGCGAGCTGTGGTCGTCACCGTCGCGCAGCAGGCCGTCCAGGCACTCGACCCGGCCCCGTCCGGTCTGCAGCACCGTCGTGAGCGCGGACCCGGCGGCGCGCCCCGATCCGACCATCGCGCGCACGCCGAGCCAGCGCGAAGCCGCACCCGAAGCGTCGAGCAGAGACCAGAGCAGGGGCGGGGAGTCCATGCTCGGGGCGCACCACCAGTCCACCTCGCCGCCGGGCCGGAGTAGCGCGGTCGACTGCCCGTCCCCCAGCAACCGGTGCGCGGAGATCGGCGGGGCGTGCCCCGGACCCGTCGGGTCCAGGCTCACCGGAGCTGGCCGGCGAGGTCTTGCAGACCCTGCTCGTAAGCGGTGCTGAACGTCGGGAAGGCGTGCACGGTGTCCAGCAGGACCGACAGCGGCAGCTGCGCCCGGACCGCCAGCACGGCCTCGCCGAGCCAGTGGTCGGCCATCGGGCCGACCGCGGAGGCGCCGAGAAGCACACGCGTCGCGCGGTCCAGCGTCAGCACGAGGCGCCCGCCCCGCGCACCCTCGGTCTTGGCGCGCGGGACTTCCGCGAGGTCCACGGTCGCGGTGACCGGGTCGAGCCCCTGCTCGCGGGCATGGTCGGCGTCGAGCCCGACGCTCGCGACCGGCGGCTCGGTGTAGACCACCCGCGGGATCGCCCGCAGGTCGGCGACCCGGTCCTCACCGAGCAGGTTCGCGACGATGACGCGCGCGCGATAGCTGGCGGTGTGCGTGTACGGCGCGTCCCCGGTCACGTCACCGGCCCCCCACACGTGCGGGAGCGGCTCGCCGTCCCTGACCACCCGGCAGTGCTTGTCGACCTCGAGCGGCTGGTCGACCGGGAGCCCCAGGACCTCGAGCCCGATCCCCTCGGTGGACGGCGTGCGCCCGGTGGCGACGAGGATCCGCTCGACCGTCACCGTGCTGCCGTCCGACAGCCGTACGGAGCCACCGTCGGCCCGCTCCGGCTCCACCCCGAGCCGCACGTCGACGCCGTCCGCCCGCAGCACCTCGGCAAGGTACGCGGCCACCGACGGCTCCTCCGCGCCAAGCAGCTGGTCGGCCGGCTCGACGAGCACCACCCGTACGCCGAACCGGGCGAACGTCTGCGCCTGCTCGCACCCGACCGCGCCGCCGCCCAGGACCAGCAGGGACGACGGGCGGTCCGGGGCCGACAGGGCCTCGTCGCTCGTCCAGGTCGGCGCACCGTCGAGGCCGTCGATCGGCGGGACCTGTGGCGTCGAACCGGTCGCGACCACGAGATCGGAGCATCCGAGCCCACGACCGTGCACCGTGACGAGCCCCGGCGCGGTGATCTCACCGTGGCCGCGGACCAGCGTCACCCCCCGTTGCTGGACGTCGTCGGCCGACGCCCGGTCGTTCCGTTGCTGGGAGATCTCGTCGCGCCGCCGCGCCGCCTGCGCGAACGCGACGTCGTCCTCGTCGAGCTCGGCCTCGGTGCTGCTCGCCCCGAGCCGCCGTCGCTCGGTGGACTCGTGGCGGACCTGGGCCGAGCGGAGCATCGCCTTGCTCGGGATGCACGCGACGTAGGCGCACTCGCCGCCGACCCGGTGCTGCTCGACGAGCGCCACCGAGCGCCCGGCGTCGGCCAGTGCGGTGGCCACGTTCTCACCGGCCGAGCCGGCGCCGAGCACGACGACGTCGAAGCGTTCCTCGGGGTCAGGTGAGGTCATGAGCGTCTCCTTGCCGAGACCGGTCGCACTACACCTGCGAGGAAGGGCAGACCGTCACGAAGGGGCAGCCGCCGCACGGCGGGCAGTGGCTGGCGCACTTGCGGGGCTCGGCGTAGTCGCGACGCGGCGCGGCGGGCCCCGCGCAACGCGGCCGTCCGGTGAGGCAGTGGTGCAGCCCGTGCTCGACGATCAGGGCGTGCAGCACCCCCCACGGCACGCCACCGGTGTCCTGCGCCGCAAGGCGGCCCCGCAGGGTGGCGTAGGACGCCGCGGGGTCGACGAGACCGAGTCGCCCGAGGACCCGTCGCAGGTACGCGTCCACCACGGGCACGCTCGTGCCGGTGAGGGCGAGCATCGTGTCGGCGGTCTCCGGACCGACCTGGGGCAGGGCCAGCAGGGCACGCCGCGGGTCGGGTCCGGCCAGCAACGCCGCCAACCCACCGGCGTCCCGCACGGCGGCGGCGAGGACCGGCAGGCGCCGGGAACGCACGGCCGGGTAGGCCGCGCCGCGCAACAGCGGGGCGAGCAGGTCAGGGTCGGCCCCGGCGAGCGCGTGCCACGAGACCAGGTCGGCCTCACGCAGTCGGAGCAGCACCTGCTCGACCCGCTCCCACCGGCTCTGCTGGCAGAGGACGATGCCGAGCAGCAGCTCGTCGTGCACGCTGATCTCCGGGACGAGGCGTGGCATCCACCAGGGCTCTTCGCCGTAGTGCGCAAGGAGCGTGCGCGCGACCCGGGCAAGGTCGATCGGAACGAGGTCGGTCACTCCGCGCAGGCGTCGCGCGCCATCAGGGCACCGACGACCCCGGACGGGGGCTGCCCGTCGTGGCAGACCGCCGAGACCTGCTCGGTGATCGGCATCTCCACGCCGTGCCGGCGGGCCAGCTCCAGCACGGACCAGCAGCTCTTGACCCCCTCGGCGGTCTGATGGGGCTGCGCCTCGATCTCGGCGAGCGTCTCGCCACGGCCGAGCCGCTCGCCGAACGTCCGGTTGCGCGAGAGCGGTGAGCTGCAGGTCGCGACCAGGTCGCCCATGCCCGCCAGGCCCGCGAAGGTCATCGGGTCGGCGCCGAGCGCGATCCCGAGCCGGGCGGTCTCGGCGAGCCCGCGCGTGATGATCGAGGCCTTGGTGTTGTCGCCGTAGCCCAACCCCTCCGCGATGCCGGTCGCCAGCGCGATGACGTTCTTCACGGCTCCGCCGAGCTCGCACCCGATCACGTCGTGGTTGGTGTACGGCCGGAAGTACGACGTCATGGTGACCTTCTGCAACCACCGGACCGTGTCCGGGTCGGTGCAGGCCACGACCGTGGCCGCCGGCTGACCGAGCGCGATCTCCTTCGCGAGGTTGGGCCCGCTCACCACCGCGACCCGGTCGGCGTCGGCGCCGGTCACCTCGCGAACCACCTCGCTCATCCGCTGGCAGGTGCCGACCTCGACCCCTTTGAGCAAGCTCACGAGAACGGCGTCGGGTGCCAGCCGGGGGGCCAGCTCGCAGAGGTTCGCCCGGAGCGTCTGGGACGGGACCGCCAGCACGACGAGCTGTGCACCGGCCACCGCCTCGGCTGCGTCGGTCGTGGCGGTGACCCGGTCCGGCAGCCGGATACCCGGCAGGTAGTCCGGGTTCTCGCGCTGCTCGCGCACCGCCCGGGCGACCTCCTCCCGGCGCGCCCAGAGGGTCACGTCGTTGCCCGCGTCGGCCAGCACCTTGGCGAAGGCGGTGCCCCAGGAGCCGGTCCCCAGGACCGCAGCCCTGGTCACACCGACCTCAGGTGCACGTACACCTCGGAAGGTCGCTGCTCGGCGCGCAGGCGCTCCAGCTCGTCGGTCACCGCGGACATGACGGCGGCGGTCGCCTCGCGCAGCACCTGCGCGTCCAGCGGACGCCCCTGCCAGGCTGAGAGGTCCACCGGCGGGCCGACCCGGAGCAGGACCGGGCTGCGGGGCAGGACGTGCACCCGGCGCGAGCCCCGTCGGTGGATGCGGTGAGCACCCCACTGGGCCACCGGCAGGACGGGAGCCCCGGACAGCAGCGCGAGCCGGGCCACCCCCGTGCGGGCCTGCATCGGCCACAGCTCAGGGTCGCGGGTCGTCGTGCCCTCCGGGTAGATGACGACGCACTCGCCCTGCCGGAGCGCCTCCACGGCCGCTCCGAGAGCTGCGCTGGCGTCCGCAGCCCCGCGGTTGACCGGGATCTGCTGGGCGCCCCGCATCACCCTGGCGACCAGACCGTTCCCACGGAACATGGCGTCCTTGGCCAGGAAGCGCGGCAGCGCCCCCATCCCGTAGACGACCAGGTCGGCGAGCAGGACCGGGTCGACCAGGCTGGTGTGGTTGGCCGCGACGATGATGCCGCCCTCGGCGGGGACGTTGTCGAGCCCGGTCCACGTGGTCCGGCTGGTCAGGGTCACGGCCGGCTTGAGAACGCCGCAGGCGAACGTGAACCACGGCCCGAAGGGTCCACGCCGACGCGGCGGCTGCGCACGCGAGGCCTCGGGACGCGGGTCCTCGGGACGGGAAGCCTCGGGACGCTCGGCACTTCCCGGCTCACGCACGACGACCTCCCACCACGGACCGAGCCGGTCGACGACGGTCGTCCCGGGGCTCGAGTGTCGCCTGCGTCACGGCCCGGTGTCGAGCCGCCCCGCCGCCGGGCCTCAGACTGGTCGACGTGGCAGCCGAGCACGGACTCCTCGCGCCGGAGCCAGGACTCCCGCCCGGGGCTCAGGGGTGGGGGGTGGTGCTTGCCGTGAAGCTGCTACCGCTCGCGAAGTCGCGACTGCGGCCGCTGACCGACCTGGTGCGCGCCGACCTGGCGCTCGCGTTCGCCGCCGACGCCCTCGACGCCGCGCTCGACTGCCCGGTCGTCTCCCGGGTCGTGCTGGTCACCAGCGATCCGCACGCGGCTGCCACGCTGGCCCAGGACGGGGTCCTGGTCGTCGCAGACCCGGGCGGCGGCCTGGACGCAGCCTTCGTCCACGGCGCGGCGCAGATGTCGCCGACGCTGGCCGTCGCGGCCGTGACCGCCGACCTCCCGTGCCTCCGGCCCGGTGACCTCACGGCAGCGCTGGGTCAGGTGCACGACCGGGCCTTCGTCGCCGACACCCCTGGTACCGGCACGACGCTGCTGGCCGCCGCCGCCGGGCGAGCGCTGCTGCCGGCGTTCGGCCCCGGGTCCGCGTCCCGCCACGAAGCCTCCGGCGCGGTACGCCTGTCGGCCCCCGCCACGCTGGCCCGCGACGTCGACACGTGGGAAGACCTGCAGGAGGCGCTCGGCCTCGGCGTCGGGCGGCGGACCGTCGCCGTCGTCGCCGGCATCACGGCCGTTCACCATGATGCGAGAGGATGACCGCATGACCGGCAGCCTGACCGACCCCGCTCCTCTCGCCCCCGGACCCAGCTCAGCGAACGACGCCGAGGAGGGATCCACGCTCGAGGTCGTCGCTCCTCCGTCCGTGCCCGGGGGGGAGACCGACGACGGCCTCGGCGCAGACCGCTTCCTCAACCGGGAGGTGTCCTGGCTCGACTTCAACGCTCGCGTCCTCGCGCTGGCCCGCGACCCCAAGACGCCGTTGCTGGAACGGGCCAAGTTTCTCGCGATCTTCGCCAGCAACCTGGACGAGTTCTTCATGGTCCGCGTCGCCGGGCTCAAGCGCCGGCAGAGCACCGGCCTCGGGGTGCGCAGCGCCGACGGGCTCAGCACCCGTCGTCAGCTGGCGCTGATCGCGGAGAAGTCCGCCGCTCTCTCGCGCGAGCACGCCGAGCTGTTCCTGCGCGACGTGCGGCCCGCGCTGCAGCGCGAAGGGATCCGGATCGTGCTGTGGGCCGACCTGGCCGAGGAGCAACGGGTGGGGCTGCGCGACTACTTCCGCAGCCGGCTGTTCCCGGTGCTCACCCCGCTCGCCGTGGACCCGGCCCACCCCTTCCCCTACATCTCCGGGCTCTCGCTCAATCTCGCGGTGATCGTGCGCGACCCGGTGGTGGACACCGAGCACTTCGCCCGGGTCAAGGTGCCCGACAACGTCGACCGGTTCGTGCAGGTGGGCACCGACAGCACCTTCCTCCCTCTCGAGGAGCTGATCGGGGCACACCTGCAGCAGCTGTTCCCGGGGCTCGAGGTGACGTCGCACCACGCCTTCCGGGTCACCCGCAACGCTGACGTGGAGGTCGAGGAGGACCGCGACGAGGACCTGCTGCAGGCGCTCGAGCGCGAGCTCGCCCGACGACGGTTCGGCCCTGCCGTACGCCTGGAGGTCGGCTCCAGCATGGACCCGCACGTGCTCGACCTGCTCGTGCGCGAGCTGGAGATCACCGACGCCGACGTGGTCGAGGTCCCGGGTCTGCTCGACCTGTCCTCGCTGTGGCAGCTCTACGCGCTCGACCGCCTCGAGCTGAAGGACGAGGCGTTCGTACCGTCGACGCACCCGCGGCTCGCCGAGGGCGAGAAGGCCGCAGACGTCTTCGCGGCCCTGCGCGAGGGGGACGTGCTGGTGCACCATCCGTACGACTCGTTCGCCACCTCCGTGCAGCGGTTCGTCGAGCAGGCAGCGGCCGACCCGCAGGTGCTGGCGATCAAGCAGACCCTCTACCGCACCTCCGGCGACTCCCCGATCGTCGACGCGCTCATCGACGCGGCGCAGGCCGGCAAGCAGGTCGTGGTGCTCGTCGAGATCACCGCCCGCTTCGACGAGACCGCCAACATCCGGTGGGCACGTGCGCTGGAGAAGGCCGGCTGCCACGTCGTCTACGGGCTGGTCGGGCTCAAGACGCACTGCAAGACCTGCCTGGTCGTACGCCAGGAGCAGGGTCACCTGCGGCGCTACGCCCACCTCGGCACCGGCAACTACAACCCGAAGACCGCCCGGCTGTACGAGGACTTCGGGCTGCTCACCGCCGACCCGGAGGTCGGCGCCGACCTGACCGACCTGTTCAACGCGCTGACCGGATACAGCCGGCAGAAGGACTACCGCACGCTCATGGTCGCGCCGAACGGGGTGCGTACCGGGATCGTGGAGCGCATCGAGGCCGAGGCGGCGCACGCCCGTGCCGGCCGGCCGGCACGGGTGCGGATGAAGGCCAACTCGATCGTGGACGAGCAGATCATCGACGCCCTCTACCGGGCCAGTCGCGACGGCGTCCCGGTCGAGCTGGTCGTGCGCGGGATCTGCGCGCTACGGCCAGGGGTGCCGGGGATGTCGGAGACGATCACCGTCTCGAGCATCGTGGGACGGTTCCTCGAGCACAGCCGGGTGTTCGTGTTCGGCCATCCGGACCGCAGCGTGGCCGACGGCGCCACCGAGCACTGGATGGGCAGCGCGGACCTCATGCACCGAAACCTCGACCGGCGGGTGGAGACCCTGGTCCGTGTCAAGCACCCGCACGTCTCGACCCAGCTGGACGCGCTGTTCGACCGGATGCTCGCGCCGGACGTGCGCCGGTGGCAGCTCGGCAGCGACGGGTGCTGGAGCCAGTTCCCCGAGGACGGCCGCGGCCGCGACGTGCAGGCCGAGCTCATGGTGCGCGCCGGCGAGCGGGGCTGATGGGGGCGACCCGGGTGGAAGCGGCCGGCGGCGTCCTGTGGCGTCACGGGCCGGACGGCACCGAGGTCGCCCTCGTGCACCGTCCCCGCTACGACGACTGGTCGCTGCCCAAGGGCAAGCTCGACCCCGGTGAGGACGCGCTCGCCGGCGCCCTGCGCGAGGTCCGGGAGGAGACCGGCAGCCAGGCCGTCCCAGGAGCGATGGTGGGCACCAGCCGCTACGACGTCCCGCAGGACGGCGTCGCGGTGCCCAAGCGCGTCACCTGGTGGTCGATGCAACACGTAGGGGGCGCCTTCGAGGCCGACAGCGAGGTCGATGCGCTGCGCTGGTGCTCCCCCGACGAGGCCGAGCGGCTGGTCACCGCCGGGCGTGACCGGGCACCCCTGCGCGCCGCGCTCGACCTGGTCGGGAGCACCACGGTCGTCCTGGTGCGACACGCGAGCGCGGGCAGCCGTTCGCGCTGGAAGGGGTCGGACACGGAACGGCCCCTCGACGAGCGGGGGGTGGTGCAGGCCCTCGCGCTGTGCGAGCTGCTCGCGCCGTACGCCCCCCGTCGGGTCGTGAGCGCGCCCCCGCTGCGTTGTCGCGCCACGGCCCTGCCGCTGGCCGAGACCGCCGGTCTGCAGCTCGATCTGGAGCCGCTGCTCGGGGACGACGGCTACGACGAGGCGCTCTCGACGACGCGCCTGCTCGAGCTCGCATACGAGGGCGAAGGAGTGCCCGGAGCGCTGTTCGTGTGCAGCCAGGGCGGGGCAGTCCCTCGGCTGGTCGATGCGCTCGGTCGCAGCGACGGCGGTCTTCACGTCAAAGACGCGCACCTGCGCAAAGCGGCCACCTGGGTGCTCACGATCAAGGACGGCGTGCTGGTGGCAGCCGATTTGAGGCCGCCACCCGCGGTGGCTCGTACCCTCAGTCGGGGCTGACCCGACCGGCGTCGAGATCGGCCAGCAGGGCGTCGAGCCGGGTTGCCGCGCGGGCCACGTCGTGCTTGCTGGCGTCGGTGAGCGCGATCAGCCGTCGGCTGACCCTGGCCTTGTCCTCGGGCTCCAGCTCCGCCGTCCGTACCCGTCGGTGGGCCTCCAGTAGCCGGTCGGCCAGCCGGTCGGCCTCCTGCTGCTCGGTCACCGGGCGACCGGCAGGAAGCCCGGGCGCCTCTGCTCGAACGCCGTGATGTCCGGCTCGTGGCGCAGGGTCAGGCCGATGTCGTCGAGACCTTCCAGGAGACGCCAGCGGGTGAAGTCGTCCAGCGCGAAGGACGCCGTCAGGTCACCGCAGCGCACCTCGCGAGCCTCCAGGTCCACGGTGATCAGGGTGGCCGGGTCGGCCTCTACCGCGTCCATGAGCGCGGCGACGGTGTCCGCGGGCAGCTGTACGGGCAGCAGCCCGCCCTTGAGGCTGTTGCCGCGGAAGATGTCGGCGAACCGGCTGCTCACGACCGCGCGGAACCCGAAGTCCTGCAGCGCCCAGACCGCGTGCTCGCGCGAGGACCCGGTCCCGAAGTTCTCGCCGGCGAGCAGCACACTGGCGCCCGGGTAGCGGTGGAGCACGAAGTCCGGGTCTTCGCGCCACTGGCTGAACAGACCGGCGCCGAAGCCGGTGCGCTCGACCCGCTTGAGCCAGTCGCTCGGGATGATCTGATCGGTGTCGACGTCGCTCCTGCGGAGCGGGACAGCCGTGCCGGTGTGGGTGGTGAAGGCATCCATCTAGCGCTCCTGAGTCTTGGGGAGGTCGGCGGGTGAGGCGAGCCGGCCGAGCACAGCGGTGGCCGCGGCGACCTGGGGTGAGACGAGGTGCGTACGCCCGCCACGGCCCTGACGCCCCTCGAAGTTGCGGTTGGACGTGGAGGCGCATCGCTCCCCCTGCGAGAGCGTGTCGGGGTTCATGCCGAGGCACATCGAGCAGCCGGCGTTGCGCCACTCGAAGCCCGCCGCGGTGAAGACCTCGTGCAGGCCTTCTGCCTCGGCCGCAAGCTTGACGGCCGCCGAGCCCGGGACGACCAGGGCGCGAAGACCAGGCTTGACGGTGCGTCCACGCAGGACGTCCGCGGCGGCCCGCAGGTCTTCCATCCGTCCGTTGGTGCACGACCCCAGGAAGACCGTGTCGACGGTGACCTCACGCATCGGCGTCCCGGCGACCAGCCCCATGTAGTCGAGCGCTCGTCGTGCGGCGTCGCGCTCGTTGCCGGCCGGCAGCGCCTCGGGGTCCGGGACGGCGTCGCCGAGCGGCACGCCCTGACCCGGGTTGGTGCCCCAGGTGACGAAGGGGGTGACGGCGGAGGCGTCGAGGACGACCTCCTTGTCGAACGTGGCGTCGTCGTCGGTGCGCAGCGTCTTCCAGTGCGCGACGGCCGCGTCCCAGTCCTCGGGGGCGTGCGCACGGCCGCGCAGGTAGGCGTACGTCGTCTCGTCCGGGGCGATCAGGCCGGCGCGGGCACCCCACTCGATGCTCATGTTGCAGACCGTCATGCGGCCCTCCATGGACAGCGCCCGGATCGCCTCACCGCGGTATTCCACGACGTGGCCCTGGCCGCCGCCGGTGCCGACCTGGGCGATCAGTGCGAGGACGAGGTCCTTCGCGGTGACGCCCGGCTCCAACGCCCCCTCGACCGTGACGGCCATGGTCTGCGGCCGGGCGAGCGGCAGGGTCTGCGTGGCGAGGACGTGCTCGACCTCGCTGGTGCCGATCCCGAACGCCAGGGCCCCGAACGCGCCGTGCGTGCTGGTGTGGCTGTCACCGCACACGATCGTCGTGCCGGGCTGGGTGACCCCCAGCTGCGGGCCGATCACGTGCACGATCCCCTGACCGGCGTCACCCATGGGGAGCAGCCGCACGCCGAAGTCCGCGCAGTTGCGTCGCAGCGTCTCGACCTGGGTGCGGCTGACCGGGTCGACGATGATCAGCGCGTCGGTGGGGACGTTGTGGTCCTCGGTGGCCAGCGTCAGGTCCGGGCGGCGCACGGGTCGGTCGGCGAGGCGGAGGCCGTCGAAGGCCTGCGGACTCGTCACCTCGTGGACGAGGTGCAGGTCGATGTAGAGCAGGTCGGGCTCTCCCTCGGCCCGGCGCACCACGTGCGCGTCCCACACCTTCTCGGTCAGCGTGCGCCCCATGCCCGTCTCCTTGTTTCTCAGATGCTGAGATGCAAGTATCACCTCATGGAACAGGTTAGCGGAGTGGGCGTGCTTGACAAGGCCGTCCTCGTGCTCGAGGCGGTCCAGGGGGGCGCCTCGACGCTGCAGGAGCTCACCGACCGGACCGGGCTCTCCCGTGCCACCACCCACCGCCTGGCCGTCGCGTTGGAGGTGCACCGGCTCCTGACCCGTGACACCTCCGGCCGCTGGCAGGTCGGACCGCGCCCGGCCGAGCTGGCCGGGCTCGCGGCGACCGACCCGCTCGTCCAAGCCGCCGGCCCGGTGCTCGCCCGCCTGCGGGACGACACCGGCGAGAGCGCGCAGCTCTACCGGCGCCGAGGTGCGGCACGCATCTGCGTCGCCGCGTCCGAGCGACGCAGCGGGCTGCGTGACACCGTGCCGGTCGGCTCCGCCCTGCCGATGACCGCAGGCTCGGCGGCGCAGGTGCTGCTCGCCTGGGCCCCGCACGACCCGCTCGCGGCCTCGGCCGCCTTCGGCCCGCGGGTGCTCGCCGAGGTGCGCCGACGCGGCTGGGCGCAGTCGGTCGCTGAGCGGGAGGCAGGCGTGGTGTCGGTCTCCGCGCCGGTCCGTGCGACCGGCGGCGGGGTGGTCGCCGCGATCAGCGTCTCGGGTCCGCTGGAGCGCCTCGGCCGGGCGCCGGGGCGTCTGCACGCCGCCGCCGTTCTGGCCGCCGCCGCAGCCCTAGGATCCCACTAGAAAGTCCTGTTCAGAAGGGTATTTCTCGCCCGAGAATGTCAGAGGTCGGGGGCAGGATGAGCCCCATGACAGCCACACCGACGCCCATCCCGACCCTCTGCGAAGCCCCCGGCTGCGACCGGTCCGTCTACGCCCGACACCCCTGCGAACGCCACTACCGACAACTGCTCCGGCGCGGCGCACAGTCCTCGGGGTGGTGTCGCAGCCATGCACGACGGGTCCAGAAGTACGGGGACGCGCAGGCCGGCGGCGGCGCCCGGACCCAGGCGCCCGTCCAGGGCTCGCTCAGCTACGGCTACCACCGCAACGGTGACCGGCTTGACAACCTCGAACTGTGGTCGACCGCTCAGCCGAAAGGACAGCGAATGGCCGACAAGCTGGCCTTCGCCGGCGAGCTTCTCGTGCCGTACGACGAGAGAACGTGCTCTGCGCTAAGAATTTTTATCTAGGACGGCATCTTTCTCGCCTGTCCGCTTGATGTAGCCCCGAGGGGATTCGAACCCCCGTACCCGCCGTGAGAGGGCGGTATCCTTGGCCGCTAGATGACGGGGCCGCACTTTTCAAGTGTTCCCGACAACGTATATCGGAATGTCGTGCGCTGGGGTACCTGGACTCGAACCAAGACTAACGGAACCAGAAACCGTCGGGCTGCCAATTACCCCATACCCCAAGGGTCACGTCACCGGTCTGGCCGGGCCGTGCGCCGGAGAGCACTCTAGCGGACGTCGGCCCGGCCCAGAAACCGGGTTCAGCCCAGTGTCGTCGCCGCCACCCGCAGGCGACGCAGCACCCGCTCCTTGCCGAGCACCGCCATCGACTCCGGCAGCGGCGGTGCCACCGACGCGCCGCAGACCGCTACCCGCACCGGCGCGTACGCCTTGCCTCGCTTGAGACCCAGACCGTCGATCAGAGCGGCGTCCATCGCCGCCTGGACGGTCTCGGTGCTCCAGTCTGTCAGGGTCTCCAAGGCGTCCGCGGCGGCTGTCAGCACCGTCCCTGACCCGGTGACCTTGGCCGCTGCAGCCTCCTCGATCGAGAACGCCTCCTCCGGCACGAAGAAGCAGCGCACCAGCGCCGGCAGCTCGGTGAGCAACGCCACCCGGGTCTGCACGAGCGGCACCAGGGCGTCGAGCGTGGCCCGCTCGTCGTCTGAGGCCGGATCGGCGACCAGGCCCGCCGACTGCAGGAACGGCATCCCGCGCGCAGCGAAGTCGTCTGGGGCCAACGCCCGTACGTACTCCCCGTTGAGCCAGCCGAGCTTCTCGAGGTCGAAGACCGGCCCGACCGTGCTGACCCGCGACCAGTCGAAGTCTCGCGACATCTGCGCAAAGTCGAACACCTCGGTCCCGTCGGGCTGGCTGTAGCCGAGCAGCCCGAGGAAGTTGACCAGTGCCTCCGGCAGGTAGCCCTGCTCGCCGAACCAGGTCAGGCGGGCCGCCGGGTTCTTGCGCTTGGAGATCTTGCTCTTGTCGGTGTTCCTGAGCAGAGGCATGTGCGCGTACGCAGGACGGTCCCAACCGAGCGCGTCGTAGACCAGCAGGTGCTTCGGGGTGGAGGAGATCCACTCTTCCCCCCGGACGACGTGGGTGATCCCCATCAGGTGGTCGTCGACGACGACCGCCAGGTGGTAGGTCGGGAAGCCGTCCGCCTTCAGGAGCACCTGGTCGTCGGGACGCGGGGCGTTCACCTCGCCGCGGATCAGGTCGGCGAAGTGCAGCGGCGGGTCCTCGGGCACCAGCAGACGCACGACCGGGGTCTCGGTGAAACCGTCCAGCTCAGCGCGCTGCTCCCGGGTCAGCCCGAGACAACGTCGGTCGTATCCGGTCGGCAGCTTGGCTGCCTGCTGCTGCGCCCGCATCTGGGCGAGCCGCTCGCTGCTGCACCAGCACTCGTACGCGTTCCCGGAAGCGACCAGCTGCTCGACGTACGGTCGGTAGGTGTCGAGCCGCTCAGACTGCCGGTAGGGCGCGTACGGGCCGCCGATGTCCGGCCCCTCGTCCCAGTCGAGCCCGAGCCAGTGCAGCATGTCTTTCACCTGCTGCTCGCTGTCGGCCTGGAAGCGCGCCCGGTCGGTGTCCTCGACGCGGAGCACGAACGCCCCGCCCTGCTGTCGGACGAAGGCAAGGTTGAACAGCGCCATGTAGGCCGTACCGACGTGCGGGTCGCCGGTCGGGCTCGGGGCGACCCGAAGGCGGACGGTCATCGTGACACGACCGGGTTCGTCAGCGTGCCGATCCCCTCGACCGCGCAGGACACCACGTCCCCGTGCGCGAGCGGACCGACCCCGGCGGGCGTCCCGGTCAGGATCAGGTCACCGGGCAGCAAGGTCATGCAGCGGCTGATCCACGCAAGGATCGCGGGCACGTCGTGCAGCAGCTGCGACGTACGGCCGTCCTGGCGCACCTCGCCGTTCACCTCGCACGAGACGCGGAGGTCGCGTACGTCCAGGTCGGTCTCGATCCACGGTCCGACCGGGCAGAACGTGTCGTGCCCCTTGCCCCGGGTCCACTGTCCGTCGGCCTTCTGCTGGTCGCGCGCCGTGACGTCGTTGGCGATCGTCCAGCCGAGCACGTGCTCGAGCGCGCGCTCAGGGCTCACGTCGCGACAGGTCTTGCCGATCACGACGGCCAGCTCAGCCTCGTGGTCGACCCGGTCGCTGTCGGCCGGGAGCCGGATCGCGTCGCCAGGGCCGATCACCGAGGTCGACGGCTTGAGGAACATCACCGGGTCGGCAGGAAGCTGGTCACCGGACGAGGGGCCACCCATCTCCGCCACGTGGTCGGCATAGTTCTTCCCGATGCAGACGACCTTCATGGGCACGATCGTCGCGAGGAGCCGGACGGAAGCCAGCGGGTGCCGGTCGCCGGTGAAGGCGAACGCCTCGAAGGGATGGCCGGAGATCGCGGCGACGACGAGCTCCGGGGAGTCGGGAGAGGCACCCGCGGGGCCCTCGACCGCCCCGAAGGTGACCTCGCCGGTGGGCAGGACGTAACGAGCCAGACGCATGGACGCGAACCTACCGGGGCCCCTGCTGCGACGGCGTCCGGGAGAGCCCCGCCGTATAAGCGTCCTCCAGCGCCTGCCAGGAGGCAGCGATGACGTTCTCGTGGACCCCGACGGTCCCCCACTCGGTGACCCCGTCAGAGGTCTCGACCAGCACCCGCGTGACGGCGTCGGTGCCGTGCGCGCCGGCCACGATCCGCACCTTGTAGTCGACCAGCTCGAGCCCCGCGAGCCCCGGGTGAAGCTGTCCGAGCGCCCCGCGGAGCGCGTTGTCGAGCGCGTTGACCGGGCCGTTGCCCTCGCCCGTCGCGACGAGCCGCTCACCCGGTCCCGTCTCCCCCCGGGCGCGCAGCTTGACGGTCGCCTCGCTGACCACCTCGGCGCCCCGTTGCTCGACGATGACCCGCCAGGACTCCAGGTCGAACAGCACTGGCCGCTCCCCCATCTCCTCGCGCAGCAGCAGCTCGAAGCTCGCCTCGGCCGCTTCGAACGACCACCCGACGCTCTCCAGGGTCTTGATGCGCTCGAGCACCCGCGCGACGGTGTCGCGGTCGGGCGAGAGCCCCAGCGCCTGCCCCTTCAGCTCGATGGTGGCTCGGCCGGCCAGCTCGGAGACCAAGAGGCGCATGTCGTTGCCGACCACCGCGGGGTCGCAGTGCTGATAGAGGTCGGGGTCGGCCTTGATGGCGCTGACGTGCAGGCCTGCCTTGTGCGCGAACGCGCTGGACCCGACCCAGGCCTGCCCGGGAGAAGGGGTCACGTTGGCGACCTCAGCCACGGCGTGCGCCACCCGGGTCAGCTCGGCGAGCCTGCCCGGCGGCAGCACCGTGCGACCGAGCTTGACCTCCAGCGCTGCGACCACCCCGAACAGGTCGGCGTTGCCGCTGCGCTCCCCGTAGCCGTTCGCCGTGCCCTGCACGTGAGTCGCGCCTGCCTCGATCGCAGCGAGCGAGTTGGCGACCGCGCACGCGGTGTCGTCGTGCGCGTGGATGCCGACCCGAAGCCCCGTCGCGGCCACCTCGCCGACCACGTCCTGGAGCCGGGTCGGGAGCATGCCGCCGTTGGTGTCGCACAGCACCAGCACGTCGGCGCCCGATTCCGCAGCCGTGCGCAGGACCTCCATCGCATAGGCCGGGTCGGCGCGGTAGCCGTCGAAGAAGTGCTCCGCGTCGAGGAAGACCCGCTGCCCGTTGGCACGCAGGTGCGCGACGCTGTCGGCGATCATCGCGAGGTTCTCCGCTGGGGTCGTGCGCAGGGCCCGCTCGACGTGGCGGACGTCGCTCTTGGCGACCAGGGTCACAACTCCGGCACCCGATTCTCGCAGCGGTGCGAGATCATGAGCGACATCTCCCCCGGGCCGACGGGTCGAGCCGAACGCGGCGAGCTGCGCGGTCGAGAGGCTCAGCTCGGTGCGTGCCCGACGGAAGAACTCGGTGTCCTTCGGGTTGGCGCCCGGCCAGCCGCCCTCGATGAAGCCGACGCCGAGGCTGTCGAGGTGGCGGGCGATCGACAGCTTGTCGTTGACCGACAGCGACAACCCTTCACCCTGTGAGCCGTCGCGCAGCGTGGTGTCGTAGACGTGGAAGTCGTCAGGAACGGGGCCCGCAGTGGTCGTCACGGTGTGCAGTGTCCCAGGTGGGGCACGGGCGCTGCATGGACCTCCAGCTCACCGGCCTCCGGGCCCTGGTCACCGGCGGCACCCGGGGCATCGGCGCGGCGATCGTCGACCGCCTCGCCGAGCAGGGCTGTGCGGTCGCGTTCTGTGCCCGTGACCCCGAGGCGGTGCAGCAGCGGCTGGTCGAGCTGAGGGCGGCCGGCGTCACGACGTACGGCGACGCGGTGGACGTGACGAGAGCGAGCGACCTGGCGCTGTTCGTCGGGGCCGCCGCCGGGGCGCTCGGCGGGCTGGACCTGGTCGTCGCCAACGCCGGCGGAGGGCACGGCGCCGCGGCGCTCGCAGAGACCTCGGCGCACGACTGGCGCGAGACCTTCGACCTGAACGCGACGCACGCCGCGACCCTGGTCACCGCCGCGCTCCCCCACCTGCGCCGTTCCGAGCACGCCGCCGCGCTGATCATCGCTTCGGTCTCGGGCTCTCGTCCGCAGCCCAAGGCGCAGTACGCCGCAGCCAAGGCTGCGCAGATCTCGATCGCGCGTTCGCTGGGTCGTGAGCTCGGACCCGACGGCATCCGGGTCAACGCGCTGTCGCCCGGGTCCACGCTCTTCGAGGGTGGCAGCTGGGCCCGGCGCCAGCAGGACGACCCGGAGTCCTTCCAGGCGTTCCTCGACGCCGAGCTGCCGATGGGCCGGCTCGGCCGGTCGGACGAGGTGGCCGACGTCGCTGCCTTCCTGCTCAGCCCGAGGGCCTCCTGGGTCAACGGCACCGAGGTCGTCGTGGACGGCGGCCAGAACGCACCGGCGATGGGCGGCTACTGACCCCCGCGGAGATCAACAGGAAAGAGTGACCCCCGCGGAGATCAACAGGAAAGAGTCGTCACGACTCGCCGGCGTGTCACGACGCCCAGTCCCTGTTGATCATGACCGGGGCGCCGGACCTCAGAGATCACCCCGTCAGTAGGCGACCAGCCGGCGCGCCTGGTCGGCGATGCGTTCTGCGGTGGGCAGCCAAGCGGCCTCCTGGACGGCGGCGTACGGCACCGGCGTCTCGTCGGCGCTGAGCAGGGCGGGGGGCGCGTCGAACACCTCGAAGTGCTCCGTGACCATGCGTGAGACCAGGCTCGCGCCCCAGCTGCCGCCGGGCGGGGACTCCTGCACCACCAGCAGACGAGAGGTCTCCGAGAGGCTCGCGACCACGGTGGCGTCGTCGAACGGGATCAGCGTGCGTGGGTCGATCACGGTCGCCTCGATCCCCTCCTCCGCGAGCATCTCGGCGGCCTCCACCGCACGGTGCCGCATCTGCTGCGTGGCGACGATCGTCAGGTCCTTGCCCCGGCGTACGACGCTCGCCTTCCCGATCGGGACGAACGCCGCGTCGCCCGTGGGAACGACGCCCTTGAGCGCAAACAGGTTCTTGTGCTCACAGACGATCACCGGGTTGTCGTCCCGGACCGCCGAGCGGAGCAGACCGTAGAGGTCTTCCACGGTGCCGGGGACGACCACCTTGAGTCCGGGCACGTTGAGGAACCAGTTTTCCGTGGCCTGCGAGTGCTGGGCCGCGAAACCTGCCCCCGCCCCGTTGGCCATCCGGATCACCAGCGGGACGGTGACCTGCCCGGCGGACATGTAGCGCTGCTTGGCCACCTGGTTGACGATCTGGTCGAAGCAGACGCCCGCGAAGTCGGCGAACATGATGTCGGCGACCGGTCGCAGTCCCGTCATGGCGGCGCCCAGCGCCGCACCGACGATCGCCTGCTCGGAGATGGGCGTGTCACGGACCCGGGTCGGGCCGAACCGTTCGAACAGACCTGCCGTCGTCTTGAACGCGCCGCCTGCGGCACCCACGTCCTCACCGAGGAGCAGGACGGTCGGGTCCTCGTCCATCGCGTCGGCGAGCGCGCGCGCGATGACCTGCCGGTAGTTGATCTTTTCGCTCATGCGTACACGTCCTCGAAGCGTTCTTCGGCGTCGGGTTCCGGCCAGCTCAGCGCCCGTTCGAGGGCCTGGGCCACGTCGGTCCGGACGGCCTCACGCACCTGCTCGATGCGCGTCTCGGCGGCTCCTCCACCGGCTCGCATCGCCCGCTCCAGCGCCGTGATCGGGTCGCGCTCCAACCAGCTGTCCAGCTCGCCCGGCGGCCGGTAGGCGCCGGGATCGGCGCGGGAGTGGCCGCCGTGCCGGTAGGTCAGTGCTTCGAGCAGCGTCGGGCCCTCCC
The DNA here is from genome assembly GCA_038235705.1 of Mycobacteriales bacterium. Lineage (GTDB taxonomy): Bacteria > Actinomycetota > Actinomycetes > Mycobacteriales > SCTD01 > CANKBT01. The sequence continues at coordinate 72,685 of JBBSTR010000001.1, read as the reverse complement.
CGCCCGTGGCCCTGTCCACCGCCTCGCGAGCGGCCTCGCGCACGGCCACGACGTCGTTGCCGTCGACCTGCACCCCGGGCATCCCGTAGGACGCGGCGCGGTCGGCGAGCCGTGCGATCGGCGTGGTCGACGCGATCGGGCTGTATTCCCCGTACTGGTTGTTCTCGATGACGAACAGCACCGGCAGCTTCCAGATCCCGGCCATGTTGAGACTCTCGTGGAAGGCACCGATGTTCGTGGCTCCGTCGCCGAAGAACGCGACGCTGACCGCGCCGGTGCCCAGGTGCTGGGCCGACAGGGCCGCGCCGACGGCGATCGGCAGGTGCGCGCCGACGATCGCGTTCGAGCCGAGGACGCCGCGGGCGACATCAGTGAGGTGCATCGATCCGCCGCGCCCCTTGCAGAGCCCCCCGCTGCGACCCATGATCTCCCCGAAGCTGGCGTCCAGCTCAGCACCCATGGCGAGGACCGCACCGTGACCGCGGTAGGTGCACACAACGGTGTCGCCGTCGCGCAGGCTCGAGGCAACGCCGACCGTCACCGCCTCCTGCCCTTGGCACAGATGGGTGCTGCCGCGGACGAGCTGCTTGGTGAACAGGCCCATGATCTCGTCTTCGAACAGCCGGATCCGCAGCATCGACGCGAGCAGGGCCTCCGCGTCCGGCGGCGCACCCTGCTGGAGCGTCAGTCGTTCCTGGTTGGTGGTCACGTCGAATCCTTCCGGTGGTGGTCTGGGCAGAGCTCAGGCGCGCGGGGGCCTGACGCTCTCGGTCTTCGCGAAGGTGGTGGGCAGGGTCTGGGAACGGACCGGTTCCCCGCGCAGCTGCTCGAGCAGCAGCTCGGCAGCAACCCGGCCGATCTGGCCGGGTTCGCGCCTGATCGTGGCGATCGGTGGGTCGAGATAGCTCGCCAGCGGCACGTCGTCGCAGGCGACCAGGCTGACGTCACCAGGAACCGTGAGGCCGAGCTCGCGCAGGGCGCGCAGCACCCCGACGAGGATCTGGTTGCCGCCGGCGATGAGCGCGGTGGGTGCGTCCTCGGCGCGCATCAGGTCGATCGTCGCCTGGTAGCCGTGCTCGGCGGTGTAGGCCGCTGCACGGACGCGGCACTGCATGTCCGTCGACCGACAGACCTTGCGCAGAGCCGTCGCCCGCTCCCGGGAGGGCCTGACCCGAGGGCTGCCGTTGACCAGGCCGACGCGCCGGTGCCCCAGGTCGGCGAGCTCCTGCGCTGCGGCCTGGATCCCCGCCGCATGGTCGGACAGCGCCGCCGCCGATCCCTGTCCGGCAAGCTGCCGGTCGAGCAGGACGATGGGCACGTCCAGGCGACCGACGGCGTCGGCGACACCTGGGTCCTCCTCGTCGCTGAGCGAGAGGAGCATCCCGTCCACCCGGCGCTGCTGCAGCAGACGCACGTGCTCGACGTCCAGTCGGGGGTCGCTCCCGGAGTTGGTCAGCAGCGAGGAGTAGCCCCCGTCCCGCAGCCGCATCTCGGCCCCCAGGACGATCTGGGCCATCAACGGGTTGCTGATGTCACCGACGACCACCCCGACGCTCATGGTGGCCCCGGTGCGCAGGCTCTGTGCCAACCGGTCCGGCTCGTAGCCGAGCGCGGCCACGGCGTCGAGCACCCGGTTGCGCATCACCGCACTGACGTCCGGGTGCCCGGACAGCACCCGGGAGACCGACGACAGGGCCACGCCCGCGCGGTCGGCCACCTGCTTCATCACCGGACGGCTGGTCGGCGTGCGCAGGGAGCTCGGGGACGGGGTCATGGACGCATGGTCTCGCAGCAGCACCCTCACGCGCGAACGCGCCATCTGTCGACGTAGTCCCAGTCCAGCTGCCAGCCCAGACCGGGAGCGTCGGACAGGGTGATCTGCCCGTCGACGAGCGGAGGACGGTTAGCGATCAGGTTCCACCAGAACGGGTCCCGCTCCGGGTGGAAGCACTCGGCGTAGGTGCCGTGCGCCTGGCTGGCCAGCAGGTGGGAGGACACCTGTGGCTCCTCGTGGTGGCCCATCTGCACGTTGTAGGTCGTGGCCAGGGCAGCAGCACGACGCCAGGCGGTCGGGCCGCCGGACCAGGACGCGTCGAAGTTGCAGACGTCGATGGCTCCGGCTTCCATCAGGTCACGACAGCCGCTGGGGCTCACCTCGCTCTGCCCGGCGCACACCGGGATCCCGCCCTGCTGGCGCACGTCGCGCAGGTCGCGCCGGTCGTTGTGCCACAGGACCGGCTCCTCGAACCAACGGACCCCGACCCCGTCGAGCCGTCGGCAGAGCTCCACGGCCTGGGCCACCGTGTAGCCCTGGTTCGCGTCGATCGCCAGGATGAAGTCGTCCCCGGCTGCCTCCCGGGCCCGCTGGACCCGGTCGGCGTCGACAGCCGGCGACGCTCCACCGACCTTGAACTTGACGCCGGCCAGACCCAGCTGCCGGTACGACTGCATCTCGTCCGCGATCGCGCCGAGCGGTTCCCCGTAGTAGCCCCCGATCGCGATCATCGGCAGGCTGCGGCGGTAGCCGCCCCACAGGCGCCACAACGGCTGTCCCAGCGCTTTGCCGATCGCGTCCCAGATCGCGGTGTCGAGGGCCGCCAGCGCGACCAGGCCCAGCCGGCGGTCGCGCAGGATGTCGAAGGTGACGCCGTACGCGAGCTGCCAGCAGCGCTCGACACCGAACGCGTCCTCGCCCACCACAACCGGGGCGATCTCGTTCTCCACGATCGCCGTGATCGCGGCGAGCGAGGCGTCCTCGTCCCCCACGTAGGCCTCGCCAACGATGCCCTCGGCGGTGTGGAGCCGGATGATCAACGTCGCCCGGTGGGTCATCCGGTAGTGGCTGCCCTGGAACGTCCGGCCCAGCGGCGCGACCATCCCGATCGTCTCGAGCCGGGTGATGGTCAGCCCACCGGCACCACGAGAGGACCCTGACGGGACGGACGGCTGCGTCTGGTCGCTGACTGTCATCGACAACTCCTGAGGACGTCCTGGTAACGCTTCCGGGATCGGTTGCCGCGACCCTAGCCGTTCGGTGGATGATGCGCTACCCCGCCAGGGCACCTCGCGAAAAGGCGCCCTGACACGCTCCCCGAACTCGCGCGTCAGAAGGGTGACTGCGACGACACGACACGACTCGGGTGGTTGACACACGTGACGCAAGGCACTAGGACTGGCCGTGACTGGAAAGCATTCCAGTCCGAGAGAAAGGACGATCACCATGTCGCTCAGCCGTGCACGGGCGCTGCTGCCCGGGGCCCGAGGGCTCGCGCTCCTGACCGGGGTGGCCGTCCTGGCCGCCTGCGGGAGCAGTGCCGGGACGACCGCGACGCCCGCCACGTCGGCGCCGTCGGTGCCGTCTTCGGAGGCGCCCAGCACCTCCGCCACACCCTCGTCCTCCGCGAGCCCCGACGCAGCCGGCGCTGACGCGCCGGGCACGGTGGCGTTCCGAGACGCGGTCCCCGGCAGCGGCGACGGGCTCAAGCTGGGCTTCATCGCCCTCGGCGACTCGCAGGTCCCGTTCTCCAAGCTGGTGACCGACTCGATGAAGGCCGAGGCGAAGGGCGCAGGCGCCGATCTGATCGTCTGCGACTCCGCGCTCGACGGCGCCAAGGCGCTCGCCTGCGCCCAGAGCTTCAAGACCCAGGGCGTTCAGGCCTACCTGAACTTCCAGGTCGACGCGAAGGTCTCCTCGGCCATCTGCGCCCAGGGTCCGCAGGTGCCCGTGATCGCGGTGGACATCGAGCAGCAGCCTTGTCAGATCGCGTTCATGGGTGCCAGCAACGACCGCGCCGGCTACCTCGCCGGCAAGGCCGTGGGCGACTACGCCAAGGCAAAGTTCGACTGCAAGTACGACGCCTACGTCTCGATGGAGCAGCCGGCTGCAGGCGCCGTCAACGACGCGCGCATGGGCGGCTACCGCAAGGGCTTCAGCGAGGTCTGCGGCGAGATCACGAACGCCCGCGTCGTGGACGGTGGAGGAGCGCTCGACGGTGCGCGGACCAAGTTCGCCGACGTCCTCACCTCGCTGCCGGGCGCCAAGAAGATCATCGTGGTCGGCATCAACGACGACTCGATCCTCGGGGCCGTGGCGGCCGCCAAGACGGCGAACCGCGGCGACAGCATCTTCGTCTCCGGGCAGGGGGCCGACCCGTCCTCGTGGTGCGAGATCAAGAACAACCCGAACTGGGTCGCCGACACGGCCTACTTCCCCGAGAAGTACGGGAAGATCGGCGTCCCCTACCTCATCGACGCGGCGAAGGGGAAGACCATCCCGAAGGAGCTGCTCGTCCCGCACCAGGTGCTGGACAGCAAGAACATCACCGACTTCTACCCGACCGCCGGCCAGAACTGCTCGTGATGCCGTCCCTCCTCGAGCTGCAGTCGGTGCGGAAGGGCTTCGCGGGCGTACCGGTCCTGCACGGCGTCGACCTGCACATCGACCAGGGCGAAGTCCTGGCGCTGCTCGGGGAGAACGGGGCGGGCAAGTCCACGCTGGTCAAGATCATCGCCGGTGACTACACCGCCGACGACGGGGCCGTGCTGGTCGAAGGTGAGCCGGTCCGTCAGCACGACCCCGTCCAGGCGCGTGCCCTCGGCATCAGAATGATCTTCCAGGAGCTCAACGACGCCGGTCCGCTCACCGTCGCCGAGAACATCTCGCTGGGGCGCTGGTCGGCGCGTCGCGGGCTGGTGTCCTGGTCGAGCATGCGAAAGCGGGCCGAGGCGGCTCTCGCGCAGCTGGGGGCGGAGTTCGACGTGAGCCGGACGGTGGAGTCCCTCCGGATCGGCGAGCGTCAGCTCGTCGAGATCGCGCGAGCCCTCTCCGACGAGGCACGCATCCTCATCCTGGACGAACCCACGGCGGCCCTGTCGAGCAGCGAGGTCGACCAGCTGTTCCGGGCCATGGAGCAGATGCGCTCCCGCGGGGTGGCGATGATCTACATCACCCACCGGCTGGACGAGGTGACGGCGATCGCGGACCGTGTCCAGGTGCTCCGTGACGGCGTCGGGGTGCTCGACTCCGCCGTGAGCGAGGTGAGCAGGACGCAGATGGTCACCGCGATGATCGGCCGCGAGGCCGACGGGGTGACCCGGCCGAATGCCCCGGAGGGCCTTGGGCCGAGCATGCTCGAGGTGCACGGTCTGAGCTCTGGCGCCCTGTTCGACGACGTCGACCTCGAGGTCCGCGCGGGCGAGGTCGTCGCGCTCTACGGCAAGATCGGTTCGGGCACCGCCGAGGTCGTCGAGGCAGCGTTCGGGCTGCACCCGATCACCGCCGGCACGATGCGCCTCGACGGCGTCGACTACCGACCTGACGGGCCCGCGACAGCGGTCGATCAAGGGCTGGGCTTCCTCCCGGCCGATCGCAAGCAGTCCGGGCTCCTCGCGATCCGCCCGGTCGCGGAGAACCTGGCCGCACCTTCCTGGCCGAGGATGTCGCGCGGAGGCTTCCTGGGGCACAAGGCGGAGCGGGCCGCCTGGTCGCGGTGGAGAGAGGCGCTCTCCATCCGGTCGAGAGACGAGCCGGGACAGCCCATCGCGACGTTGTCAGGGGGCAACCAGCAGAAGGTCCTGCTCGCGCGCTGGTTCGAGCGTGGCTCACGGGTGCTGCTGCTCGTGGAGCCGACCCGCGGCGTCGACGTCGGCGCCCGTTCCGACATCTACCGCACCCTGCGTCGGTTCGCCGAGCACGAGTCGCTCGCGGTGCTGATCGCCACCTCGGACTACGAAGAGGTCGTCCAGCTGGCGGACCGTGTCCTGGTGATGGCACGCGGACGTGTCGTCGACCACCTCACCGGCGCCGGGGTCACCTCGGCCGCTCTCACCTCGGCCTCAGGAGGCGACGTCGCATGACCCAGGCATCCCAGGACGACGGCGGAACGGTGCAGCTGTCCAAAGAGGCCCCGGCCACCGGCCGGGTCGACCCGTCCCCGTCGACCACGGCCGGGGGGGCCGTCGTCAACCCGGCGCCCCGTGGTCGCAGCGTGCCCGAGCTGGCCGGTCTGCTGGTGGTTCTCGCAGCGCTCGTCGTGCTGTTCGCGGTCAAGAGCCCCTACTTCCTGACCACCAACAACATCCTCAACATCCTGTCCGCGATCGCGGTGACCGGGATCATCGCCGTGCCGGCGACGATGCTGCTCGTCGCCGGTCAGGTCGACCTGTCGGTGGGTTCGGGCGCGGCCTTCTGCGGTGTCCTGCTGGCGACGCAGGTGGCGCCACGCGGTCTCGGTCTGGCGATCGTGCTGGCGGTGGTGGCAGGGCTCGCGATCGGGGCGGTGAACGGCTTCTTCATCAACGTCGTCGGCGTGAACTCCCTGATCACCACCCTGGGGACGCTTGCCGTCCTCCGCGGCCTGACCCAGCTGCTCGCAGACGGACAGACGACGATCGTCACCGGGTTCTCGGCCCTGGGGACGTCTCGACCGTTCCTGAGCATCCCGCTGTCGGTGATCATCTTTGCCCTGATCGTCGCGGTCGGTGCGCTCTGCATGCGCTTCACCGTCTTCGGCCGGTCGCTGTACGCGATCGGGGCCAACCCGGTGGCGGCCCGGCTGGTCGGCATCCGCACCCGCCGCGTGCTCATCATCACGTTCGTGCTGTCCGGGCTGGCGGTGGCCGTCTCCGGGCTCATCCTTACCTCCCAGCTGTCAGCGGCCTCACCGGTCGCCGCCACCGGGCTCGAGCTCACCGTCGTCACCGCGGTGGTCCTCGGAGGGGCGAGCCTTTCCGGCGGTCGCGGGACGGTGCTCGGGACCGTCCTGGGCCTAGTGCTGATCGGGGTGCTCAACAACGGCCTCGTCCTGCTCAACGTCAACAGCTTCTGGCAGGACGTCGCCCGCGGGACGCTGCTCATCCTGGCCGTCTCGTTCGACCAGCTGCGCCAGCGCTTCAGCGCCGGCTCGTGATCGCGCAAAGTTACGGAAAGGAAGGACGCATGGCCTTCTCGGTGAACGTCGCCAGCATGGGCCGGATGCCCATGCCCGCACCAGAGGTGTTCTGGATGACGGGCTGGGAGCAGTGGTTCGACGGCACGTTCTGGATGGTGCTGGCCCGAAACGGTGAGCACACGATCCTGGTGAACACCGGCCCGCCGGCAGACCTCAGCACGCTCAACGCGGGATGGGCACAGTTCCACCCGAGCGGCCGGGTCCAGTACACCCGTGACGACGACGAACAGGTCGCGGCGGTCCTCGAACGGTTCGGGATCACACCGGAAGAGGTCACGCACGTGATCCTCACTCCCACCGTGGTCTACACCCTCGGTGGCTTGCACCTGTTCCCGAACGCCGAGATCGTCCTGTCCCGGCGGGGCTGGATCGAGGACGTCATGGCCCCCCCTCACGCGCATCACCTGCCGCGAGAGGTCTTCGTCCCTGACGACGTCCTGCGCTTCCTGCTGTTCGAGGCCCGGGACCGCGTGCGACTCGTGGGCGACGAGCAGATCGTGCCCGGTTGCTCGGTGTGGGAGTCACTGGTGCACCACCGCTCCTCCCTCGCCGTCACGTTCGACACCGCGGCCGGCACGGTCGTCGCGACCGACTCCGCCTTCTCCTACAAGAACGTGGAGGACAACATCGCCCTCGGCATCGGTGAGAGCTACGCCGAGGCCATGGCGACCTATGCACGGCTGCGGCGTGAGGCCGACATCGTCCTGCCCCTGTACGAGAGCGCGGTGGCCGAGCGGCACCCCGGCGGGGTGGTGGCGTGACGACCCCGCTGGAGGGACCGTTCGTCTGGCAGGACGTGCTCGGGCGGGCCGTCCGCGAGGGCGGCTGGCACGAGCAGTCCGAGGCGACCTACCACCTGATGCAGCGTGCCGTCGACGCGGAGGATCGACCTGGGCTCACCGCACTCACCGAGTACTTCCTGGTCGAGGCCAAGGTCTGCTACGACCTTTACCGCCAGTGGAGCGGCGATCTTCGTACGCTGCTCGTCGACTGGGGGATGTCGACCGAGGCGCTCGCCGATCTCGACCGCAGGTTGACCGATCTGCTGGTCCACCCGGACGGTCGCACCTGGGACCACGCGACGCAGTGGGCCCGGGTCCGCACGCACGCGGACCGCGTCATCGAGGATCCTTCGGCCGCGACGGTCGACGAGCTCGTCGAGCAGTGGCGGCAGTGTCACGATCGCGACGTCGACCACATCGGCGGTCTGATGAACGAGGTCGTCGTCCGGCACGGCGAGAGCGCGATCGGTGACATGTACGACGTGATCCTCCGTCCGTGGTTCGACGCCCGCTACTCGGTGTTCGACGTCGATCAGCACGACTGGGCCGACGCCATGAAGCTCAACCTCACCGTCGCGTTCGAGGCGATGCGCGGCCACCTCTGCGGCCCCGGACGCCGGGGCGACATCGAGTGGACCGAGACCGACGACCGGGTCGTCCTCCGCTTCGACCCGTGCGGCTCCGGCGGCCGGCAGGTCCGTGGCGACGACATCGAGGGGACGCCGCCACGCGACCAGGCGCCGTACGAGTGGCCGCTCACGCAAGAACCCGCGCCGTGGAACCACTTCGAGCCCGGCGTCTGCAACTACTGCGCGCACTGCATCGTGCTGACCGAGATCATGCCGATGCGAGCCTTCGGCTATCCCGTCCGAGCCGTCGACCCGCCCCGGCCCGTCCCCGACGGCGAGGCACCACAGAAGTGCTCGTGGACGGTGTTCAAAGATCCGGCAGCCGTACCGGACTCCTACTACGAACGGGTCGGCCTGCAGCGTCCTGCGGCCATCGGCTCCCGCGCCTGCGGTGGCAACCCCTCACCCCCCGCGCCCGAGACGGAGAACAGCTGATGGAACGCCTGTGCTTCTTCATCCACCTCAAGCCCGGTCAGGAACAGGAGTACGAACGGCGCCACGACGAGATCTGGCCCGACATGGCCGACGCGGTCAGTGCCGCCGGATACACGAACTACACCCTGTTCCGCAAAGACCTGCTGGTCGTCGGGTACGCGGAATGCGTCCCGGACGTCGCCACCGTGTTCGCGCGCATGGGTGAGGCCGAGGTCGGGGCGCGCTGGACCGAGTCCTTCGGCGACATCATCGACACCATGACCGGCCCGGACGGCGCCCTGCTTCGAGCCGCCGAGGTGTGGCACCTTCGGTGAACGGCAGAGGGAACGGGCCTGACGCGATCACTCCACGGATCGCCGTCGTCATGCCCTACTGGAACTTCTTCGAGGCAGCCTCCGGCATCGACCTGCGCGCCGACCGGGAACGCCTGCTCGCTGACGCGGTCCAGGCCCTGTCCCACCACGGGGCCGTGGTGGCAGCCGAGGTGCTGGAAGGTCCCGACGGGGTCGTCGCCGCACGGGAGTCGGTGGAGCAAGCCCGGCCGGACGTCCTGCTCCTGCTGCTGACGATGGCTGCTCCCCCGTCTGCGGCAGGTCTGCTGCTGGCCGCTCTGCCGGCTGTGTCGGTGGTCGTCTGGTCCTGCGAGCGCTCGTCCGAGCTCGAAGGGGCCGTCACCGAGGCCGAGATCGTGCAACGAGGCACCAGCGTCGGCACCCCCATGGTCACCAGCGACCTGGTGAGCGCTGGCCGGCCCTTCGCCCTGGTCCTGGGCGACCCGGCTGCGGCTGCGACGCACGGGCAGCTGGCCGGAGCGCTGCGTCCGGCGGCCGTGGCGACGCGCGTGCGTCGTGCACGGGTGGGCCGGCTCGGCGAGCCGATGCCCGGCTACACCAGCGTCGATGACAGCGACGCCCACCTGCACCGGGGTCTGGGGCTCGAGGTGGTGCGTCTGCCAGCGTCTGCCCTGGGCTCCAGCATGGACGACGTCACCGGGCCTGAGGTCGAGGCCTGGATGTCGGTGCAGGGTGCGGCGTACGACTGGCCCGAGACGAAGAGCGACGACGCCCCCCGGGCCGTACGGGCGGCTGTCGCCCTGCAGACCCTGATGAGCCGCCACGAGCTGGACGCCGGGAGCCTCAGCTGTCACGCGCCCGAGGTGCGAGGCTCGGCGTCGATCGGGATCGCCCCGTGCCTGGCACTCGGTAGCGCGACGAGCCACGGCTGTCCCTGGACCTGTACCGGCGACATCCTGACGAGCATCGCGATGCTCGTCGGCTCGCTGCTGACCGGCACCTCCTGGTATCACGAGATCGAGACCCACGACCCGATCAGCGATCTCTGGGTCCTCGCGAACTCCGGCGAGCACGACCTCAGATGGGCGCAGGGAAGGACGGTCGTCGGCCCGAGCCCCTGGTGGGCCGGTTCCCTGAACGCGCGTCACCACCTGGCCGTCGGGCCCTGCACGGTGCTAGCGCTGCGCCGCACCCGCAACGGTCATCGTCTCGTCGCCGCGGAGGCAGACGTCACCGGCGACGAGCGCCTTCACACCGGTGCGACGAGCGCCTGGCTGCGTTTTCGCGGTACGCCCGGACCCGATGTCTGGCGAGCCTGGGTGCTGGCCGGCGCCGGGCACCACTCCTGCCTCGTACGCGGACATGTCGGCGACGAGCTGCTGCAGGTCGCCGAGCACCTGGAGATCGAGGGCGTCGTCGTGACGCCTCGCCCGGTCAGTACATGAGCTGTCCGCCGCTGACGTTCAGAGTCGCCCCGGTGACGTAGGCAGCGGCGTCGGAGACCAGGAACAGCGCCGTGGCGGCGACCTCGTCCGCGGTCCCCATGCGCCCGAGCGGGACCTGAGCCAAGAAGGCGTCCAGGGCCTCGTCGCTGAGACCTTCCATCATGGCCGTGTCGACCGCTCCAGGAGCCACCGCGTTGACGCGGATCCCCTGCGGAGCCAGCGAACGGGCCAGGCCGCGGGTCAGGGACACCACCCCGCCCTTGCCGGCCGAGTAGACGACGGACCCGTCGAAGCCACCGGTCCACCAGCCCTGAGAGGCAAAGTTCACGATCGCTCCCCCGCCGCCCTCGGCCAGCACCCGGGCCGCGGCCCGGTCCAGGAAGAACGTGGCCTTGAGGTTGACGTCGGTCTGCAGGTCCCAGTCCGCCTCGGTGACCTCCTCGATGGAGTCGCGGCGCACGATCACCCCGGCCACGTGCACGAGGCCGTCCAGGCCGCCCATCTCGCGGGCGGCACCCCGGCACAGCTCGTCGAGCCCATCAACGTCCCGCAGGTCGTACGGCGTCACGGTGAGCCCGTCGGCCCCGCCGGCGCGCACGTCGGTGGCCCAGACCTGGGCGCCTGCAGCGCGGGCGCGCAACGCCACGGCCCGGCCGATCCCGCCGGCCGCCCCGGTCACGAGCAGACGCTTGCCCTGCAGGTCGACGACGGGCAGGTTCGGCACAGGTCCTCCGCTTGGTCGATCCACGGCTGGTATCGTTTCCACATGCTAGCGGACGTAGACATCTCCAGCGGCTTGTCGGGACGCGTCGCCCTCGTGACCGGAGCGGGAGGTGCGATCGGCGCATCGGTCGCGCGACTGCTCGCTGCCCACGGCGCGAGAGTTGCGGTGGGCGACCTACGACCGCCGGTGGTGGACGACCTCGTCGGTGTCACGATGGATGTGACCAGTTCAGAGAGCATCGCGTCGGCCTTCGAGCTCGTTGAACGACAGCTGGGCGGCGTCGAGCTGCTGATCTGCGCGGCCGGGGTCTTTCACGTCGAGAGCGTCGAGACCATGTCGCTGGACACCTGGTCACGCGTGCTCGACGTCAATCTCACCGGAATGTTTCTCACGGTGCAGAGGGCTCTGCCGGCCATGGTGTCCCAGGGCTACGGCAGGATCGTCGAGATCGGTTCCAGCGCCGGCAAGACCGGCGGCGCCAAGCACGTGGGCGCCTACGCCGCAGCCAAGGCCGGGGCCATGGCTCTCACCAAGAGCCTCGCCAAGGAGTACGCGGCGCACGGCATCACCGTCAATGCGCTGGCCCCGGCGATGATCGACACTCCCATGATCGACGGCATGCGTGACCTGGTCACGAGCATCCCGGTCGGACGGCTCGGCAGGCCGTCAGAAGTCGCGCACGCCGTAGCGTTCCTCTGCTCCGAGCACGCGTCGTTCATCACCGGCGAGGTCATGGACGTCAACGGGGGCTTCCTCATTGACTGACACGGCCTGCCCCGGCGGTGCGGACGGCGCAGAGAACCTGGTCGCCGTGCTGGCCGGACCGGGCGAGGCACCGCGACTGGAAGGTCGGCCGTGCCCGGAGCCCGGTCCCGGCGAGGTGCTCGTCCGGGTCGAGGCATGCGGGCTGTGCGGGTCCGATCGGCTGCTGCAGGACGGCGGCTTCGGCCTCGACGTCTTCCCCGTGGTCCCCGGGCACGAGGCGGCGGGCCGGGTGGTCGGGTTCGGTCCCGAACAGCCGGACGACAGCGACCTGCGGATCGATGATCCGGTAGCACTGCACTACCTGGACAGCGATCCCGAGGGTCGGTGGTCACGGCGCGGTTGGCCGCACCTCGGACCGGTCACCCGGATGGGCGTCGACGTCGACGGAGCGCTGGCGAGGTTCGTCGTGAGACCGGCCCGCACCCTGGTCCGCCCACGCAGCCACATCCCGGCCGACCGGCTCGCCGTCCTCACCGATGCGCTGGCCACGCCCCACCACGCCTTGCACAGCGTCGGCGGGGTCCAGCCCGGGGAGCACGTGGTGGTGCTGGGCCTCGGGGGCATCGGCTCCGGCGCCGTCCAGCTGGCCGCGGCCGCGGGTGCCGAAGTGATCGCCGTAGGTCGTAGCCGGCGCAGCCGCACGATCGCCGAGCGGATCGGGGCTGACCACGTCCTGGAGGTGACCAGCAGCACCGCGCACGAGGTCGAGGCGCTCAGCGACGGCGGCGCCGACCTGGTCGTCGTCTGCACGGAGGCACCGCAGGCTGCTTCCCTCGCGGTGGCCTGCGCCCGCCCGCGCGGGCGAGTCGTCCAGGTGGCTGCGTCCGCCGTACCGCTCGGTCTGCGATCGGTCGACCTCATCTGGAAGGAGGTCTCGATCACGGGCTCCCGCGGCTACACCACCGAAGACATCAGCGCGGTCCAGAACCTGTACCTGTCCGGGCTCCTCGACCTTGATCACCTCCTTGCCGACCAGGTGCCACTGGCCGACGTCGCAGTCGCCTTCCAGCGGCTCCGGGACGGCGGGAGCACGCGCATCCTGCTGCTCCCTTGGGCACCCTGAACCACAACCCCCATCCACACACCAGGAGGAGCCATGAACAAGACCCGTGTCGGCGTGATCGGTGCCGGTTCCTGGGCGGTCGCCGCCCACCTGCCCGCGCTCGCCGCCCGCGACGACGTCGAGCTGGTGGCGGTGTGCCGCCACGGTGACGACATGCTGGGGCGCATCAAGGACCGTTTCGGCTTTGCGCACGCCAGCGAAGACTGGCAGGACGTCGTGTCGCAGCAGCTCGACGCGATCGTGGTGTCCTCGCCGTCCGCGGTCCACCACGAGCAGGCCAAGGCAGCCCTGGAGTCCGGGGCGCACGTGCTGTGCGAGAAGCCGATGACGATCGACCCGGCGAGGGCCTGGGACCTCGTCGACACCGCCACGAAGGTCGACCGGCAGCTGCTGGTCAGCTTCGGCTGGAACTACATGCCGATCGTTCGGGACGCTGTGGCACTGCTGGCGCGGCACGGAGGGATCGGCGACCTGGAGCACATGAGCATCCACATGTCCTCGGCCACCCGCGAGCTGCTCAGCAACACCGGGGCCTATCCCGACGCGTCAGCGGAGACGGTCCCGGAGCAGTCCACCTGGACCGACCCGAGCGTCTCGGGAGGCGGCTACGGCCAGGCGCAGCTCAGCCACGCGCTGGGGCTCGCGCTGCACCTGGTGCCCGAGCGCGTCCGGTCGGTCTTCGCACTCACCGAGAACCGGCTCGGCTCCCCCGTCGAGCTGCACGACGCCGTGGCCCTGCGCTTCGACGGCGGAGGCATCGGCACCCTCTCCGGGGGCTCGAACCACCTCGGCGCCTGGGGCAACAAGCACGAGCTGGAGGTCCGTGCCATCGGCTCCGCCGGCCAGCTGATCGTCGACGTCCACCGGGACCTGGTCTGGCTCTACCGTCCGGGCGAGGTGGACGAGCGCCTCGAGCTCGCACCAGGCGCTGGCGACTACGTCATGTCCGGACCGGCGAACGCGCTGGTCGACGTCGCTCGAGGAGACACGTCCGTCAACAGTGCCCCCGGCGAGCTCGGGGCCCGCACCGTCGAGACCCTGGACCTGCTCTACCGCAGCGCCCGCAGCGGGGTGCTCGAGACGCGGACGGATCCGGCCGGCAAGATCAAGAGTGTGACGTCGTCGTGACACGCCGGTGTGTCACGACGTCCAGTCCCTGCTGATCATGGTGGGCGCACCGGTCTGAGGACGACGGCTCCGGCACCTCCGGGCGGGGCGCGAAAGCGGAGGTGGGCTCGGCCGCGGCGGTCTCTAGCTCAGCCGATCGGGTGCATCCACCCGCGCGGGTCCTCGGCCTTGCCGGACTGCAGGTCCAGCAGCGCCTGCCGCAGGCGGGTCGTGGTCGGGCCGGGCTGCCCGTCACCGACGGTCCAGCCGCCCTCGGCGCTGCGCACCTGCCCGACCGGCGCGATCACAGCGGCGGTGCCGCAGGCGAACACCTCGACGAGCCGACCCGAGGCGCAGTCGTCGCGCCACTGGTCGCGGGAGATCCTTCCCTCCTCGATCGTCAGGCCCAGCTCCGGGGCGATCGCCAGCAGCGAGTCGCGGACGATCCCGGGCAGCAGGGTGCCGGTCAACGCCGGGGTGAGCAGCCGTCCGTCGTCGTAGACGAAGAACAGGTTCATGCCGCCCATCTCCTCGACCCAGCGTCGCTCGACGGCATCGAGCCACACCACCTGGTCGCAGCCCTCCTCGGCGGCCTGGCGCTGGGCCAGCAGGCTTCCTGCGTAGTTGCCGGCACACTTGGCCTCGCCGGTGCCGCCGACGGCTGCCCGGACATACTCGGTGGACAGCCAGACCGTCAGCGGCCGGAGCCCGCCGGAGAAGAACGGGGCGACCGGGAACGCGATGAGCAAGAACTGGTACTCGTTCGCGGGACGCATCCCGACCGCTGCCTCGGTCGCGATCATGAACGGCCGGAGGTAGAGGCTCTGACCCTCCGGCGACGGCACCCAGGCAGCGTCGGCGGTCACCAGCGCGTCGACCGCGGCGACGAACAGCTCCTCCGGCAGCTCGGGCATCGCGAGCCGCTGAGCCGAGCGGTTGAAGCGCCGCGCGTTCTCCTCCGGGCGGAACACCGCGACGCCGCCGCCGTCCTGCTGGTAGGCCTTGAGCCCCTCGAAGATGGCCTGGCCGTAGTGGAGCACCATCGCCGACGGGTCGAGCTGCAGCGGCGCGTACGCGGTCAGCTGTCCGTCGTGCCAGCCGTCCTCCGCGGTCCAGCGGACGCTCACCATGTGGTCGGTGTGCACCTTGCCGAACCCAGGGTCGGCCATCGCGGCGATCCGGTCGGCGTCGGGCACCCGGGTGGTGCTGAGGTTCAGGGCGAGGAGGTCGGTCGCGAGCGTCATGCCCTGACGGTAAACCCCCGGCCCGCCGTCACGACAGACGCGCGAGGATCGCGTCCCCGACCTCGCTCGTGAGCCGTGCTCCGTCACGCTCGACGAGGTCGGCCGCGACCGCGGCCTCGACCCGCGCGGCCTGGTCGGTGTGGCCCAGGTGCTCCAGCAGCAACGCCACCGACAGCACGGTCGCGGTGGGGTCGGCGATCCCCTGACCGGCGATGTCCGGAGCGCTCCCGTGCACCGGCTCGAACATCGACGGGTGCACGCGCGAGACGTCGAGGTTGCCGCTGGCGGCGAGCCCGATGCCGCCGCCGATCGCCGCGCCGATGTCGGTGAGGATGTCGCCGAACAGGTTGTCGGTGACGACCACGTCGAACCGGCCCGGGTCGGTGACGAAGAACATCGAGGCTGCGTCGACGTGCTGGTAGTCCACGGAGACGTCCGGGAAGTCCACCGCCACCTCGTCGGTGACCCGCTTCCAGAGCCCGCCGGCGTGCACCAGCACGTTGGTCTTGTGCACCAGGGTCAGGTGTTTGCGCGGCCGTGCGGAAGCCCGCCGGAACGCCTCGCGGACGACGCGCTCGACGCCGTACGCGGTGTTGAGGCTCACTTCGGTGGCGACCTCGTGCGGGGTGCCCTCACGCAGGCGACCGCCGTTGCCGACGTAGGGCCCCTCGGTGCCCTCACGGACGACGACCATGTCGATCGGGACGTCGCCGAGCGGGGAGGTCACGCCGGGCAGCAGCCGCACCGGGCGCAGGTTGACGTGGTGGTCGAGCGCGAACCGCAGGCGGAGCAGCAGCCCGCGCTCGAGCACGCCGGGCGGGACGGACGGGTCGCCGATCGCGCCGAGCAGGATCGCGTCGTGCTGCCCCAGCTCGTCGAGCACGGAGTCCGGGAGCGCCTCTCCGGTGCGCCGGTAGGCGGTGGCGCCCAGGTCGTAGTCGGTGCGCTCCACCCCCGGCAGCACGGCGTCGAGGATCTTGAGCCCCTCGGCCACCACCTCCGGGCCGATCCCGTCCCCACCGATGACTGCAAGCCTGGTCGTGTCTGTCATGCAGTCAGGCTAGTGAACCCAGTAGTGGTCGGCGGCATGGAAGAACGCGGCCGCACCCACCAGCCCGGAGTCCTGTCCGAGGGCGGTCGGGACGACCCGCAGCCCGGAGAGGAACCCGAGCCGCGCGTGCTCGGACACCGCGGCACGCATCGGGTCCCACAGCGGCGGACCGGCCTGCGAGAACCCCCCACCGAGCACGACCAGCTCGAGGTCGAGCAGCGCGGCGGCCGAGGCGATCCCGGTGCCGAGCGCCCGCCCGGCCCTGGCCAGCTCGGAGACGGCGACCGGCTCGCCCGCCGCAGCGTGTCGGGCCAGCTCGAGCCCGTCGTGCGCGGTGCTTCCCCTGGCCACGGCACGAGCGACCACCGCGGGGCCGCGGGCCACGGCTTCGAGGCACCCGCTCCCGCCGCAACCGCAAGGGGGCCCGTCGGGCTCGACGACCACGTGACCGACGTGACCCGCGTTGCCGCTGCGTCCGTCGATCACCCGACCGCCGGTGATGATGCCTCCGCCGACACCTGTGGACACGACCATCCCGAGGACCTCGTCGACGCCTCGCGCGGCGCCCTGCCAGTGCTCGCCGACGACGAGGGCGACGACGTCGTTGTGGATCCGCACCTCCAGCGGTGCGTACCGTTCGCGCAGCACGTCACCCAGGGCGTACCCCTGGCACCACACCGGGGTGTTCGGCGGGGTGATGAACCCTTCCGGCCAGCGCATCGGGCCGCCGCAGCTGACCCCCACCCCCGCGAGACCGTCGGTCGGCAGCCCGTCGAGCACCGCGAGGAGCGCGACCTCGGGGTCATCCCTGGTGGCGTGCTGCCGACGCTCGGTGACGACGCCGTCGGGAGCGACCAACGCAGCGGCGATCTTGGTGCCGCCGATGTCGATCGCGAGGACCGGCTGATTCACTCGTCGGTCCGGTTCACCGCGCTGACGATGGCACGCAGCGAGCTGGTGACGATGCTCGGGTGCACGCCGCAGCCCCAGAGAACCCGGCCGTTCACGGCGCACTCCAGGTAGGACGCGGCCTGGCTGTCCTCGCCCGATCCGGTGGCGTGCTCGGCATAGTCGAGGACCCGCACGTCCAGCTCGAGCTGGGACAGCGCCCGCACGAAGGCAGCGATCGGCCCGTTGCCGGTCCCGCTCACGTCGCGTTGCGTGCCCTCGAACGTGACGACGGCGTCGACCCGGTCCACCTCGCCGCTGGTGACCCGGAAGGTCTCGAGGCGCAGCGGCTCGGACCGCTCCAGGTAGGTCTGCTCGAACATCTGCCAGATCCTGGCCGGCGAGATCTCCCCGCCTTCGGT
The DNA here is from genome assembly GCA_038235705.1 of Mycobacteriales bacterium. Taxonomy (GTDB): domain Bacteria; phylum Actinomycetota; class Actinomycetes; order Mycobacteriales; family SCTD01; genus CANKBT01. Next base: position 54,887 of record JBBSTR010000001.1, on the reverse strand, counting down.
GTCGGCCACCTCCTGCACGACCCGGCTGAACTCGATCTGCATGCGGCGCGGCAGGTCCAGGTGGTGCTCGTTCTTCAGCACGTAAGCAACCCCGCCCTTGCCGGACTGGCTGTTCACCCGGATCACGGCCTCGTACGAGCGACCGACGTCCTTGGGGTCGATCGGCAGGTAGGGCACCCCCCAGGCCAGCTCGCCGACCGGCCGCCCGGCCTCGACAGCCCTACGGTCCATCGCCTCCAGGCCCTTCTTGATGGCGTCCTGGTGGCTGCCGCTGAACGCGGTGTAGACCAGCTCCCCGCCGTACGGGTGGCGCGGGTGCACCGGCAGCTGGTTGCAGTGCTCGACGGTGCGCCGCACCTCGTCGATGTCGGAGAGGTCGACGCGCGGGTCGATGCCCTGACCGAACAGGTTGAGCGCGAGCGTCACCAGGCACACGTTGCCGGTGCGCTCACCGTTGCCGAACAGACACCCCTCGATCCGGTCCGCACCGGCCATCAGGCCCAGCTCGGCGGCGGCCACGGCGGTGCCGCGGTCGTTGTGCGGGTGCAGGCTCACGATCGCGCTGGAACGACGGGCACCGAGCCCGCGGACGAATGTCTCGATCTGGTCGGCGTACGTGCTCGGCACGCTCATCTCGACCGTGGCGGGCAGGTTGAGCACGACCGGCCTCGCCGGGGTCGGCTGCCACACGTCCATGACCGCCTCGCAGACCTCCAGCGCATAGTCCAGCTCGGTGCCGGTGAAGGACTCCGGGCTGTACTGCCAGCGCACGTCCTGCCCGGGCAGCAGTGCTTCGGCGTACTTTGCGCACCAACGCGCACCCTGCACGGCGATGTCTTTCACGCCGTCCCGGTCCAGCCCGAAGACCACCTCGCGCTGCAGGGTCGAGGTCGAGTTGTAGAGGTGGATCAGCGCAGTCCCGCGAAAACCCACCAGGCTCTGCACCGTGCGCTCGATGAGCTCCTCCCGGGCCTGGGTCAGCACCTGGATCGTCACGCCGTCCGGGACCAGGTCCTTCTCGACGAGCTCGCGGACGAAGTCGAAGTCGGTGCTGCTCGCCGCAGGGAAGCCGACCTCGATCTCGGTGTAGCCCATCCGGACCAGCAGGTCGAACATCTGGCGCTTGCGGGCAGCGTCCATCGGGTCGATGAGGGCCTGGTTGCCGTCGCGCAGGTCGACGCTGCACCACTGGGGAGTGGCCGTGATCACCTGCTCGGGCCAGGTCCGGTCCGGCAGCGGGACGGGCGGGAAGGCGGTGTAACGGGTGTGGCTGGACATGCGGTTCTTGCTGCTGTTCGGGCGGGCGTTCATGGGGGTGCTCCCAGGTCGGGGCGGAGGCGGCCAGCATGAGCACCCGCGACGAGGAGCCGGCCTACTGCGAGGCCTCGCCGCGGCAGATAAGCAGGAGTCGACGCATGACCGGGAGCGTACGCCCTCACCCGAGGCGCTCTCATGAGCTCACGAGAGGAACGGGTCGACCGCAGCGCGAAAACCCTCCGGGGCGTCCACCCACGGGAAGTGGCCGGCGCCGGGGATGACCGCGGTCTGCGCACCCGGGAACGACGCGGCGACCAGGTCGACCGACGCGAGCCCGGTCATCGTGTCCCGCTCCGCGCCGACGACCAGCACCGGTGCGGTGACCGCAGCGAGCCCGGCCACCAGAGCGGCCTTGTCGACCTCTTCCTTGCCGGTCGCGAACCCCAGCTCGGCGCGCTTGCTGCTCTGGGTGTCGGCCCCGGCGGCGTGCTCCTGCGTGCGCGCGTCCCACCGCGAATACATGAACGGGCGGGTCGCCCGCACGAGGGACTGCTGCTGCGCCGGCGGGGCCGTCCGCACCGCGTCGAGGGCCTCGGCGGCATCCGCGTACCAGGGCTCGGCCGAGAAGCTCTCCCGGATCTGCGCCGTGTCGGACCGACGCCCGCCCTGGAGCACGTCCGACGGCGTGAGCAGCAAAAGCCGACCGACCGAGGTGGGGTGCTGCGAGGCCCAGCACTGGGCGACGATGCAGCCGGCCGAGTGACCGAGGACGTCCAGGGTCGCGAGTCCGAGGTGTTCGCGCAGCGCCTCGACGTCGGCGGCCTGACGATCGAACCGCATGCTGGACGGGTCGGCCGGCACCTCCGAGCGACCGGTGGCCCGCGGGTCCAGGCGCAGGAGCGTCCGGACCTCTGAGAGCCCGGCCAGGTCCTCGAAGTAGGCGGCGGCCCGCCCAGGTCCCCCGGGGACGCACACCAGCGGCGGACCGGATCCGAGCTCGGTCACCTCGAGCTGCGTCCCGTCGTAGGAGGAGAACCTCATGACAGGTCCGCCGTCCGCGCGCGGCTGGCACCGATCGCCGTGCCGATCCTCGCCAGCACGTCCGGCGGGACCGCCGAGTCCACGGTGAGCGTCATGAGCGCGCCTCCTCCCTGCGAGGTCCTGGCGACCTGCGCACCGGCGATGTTGACCCCGGCCTCGCCGAGGGCTGCCCCGACCGTACCGACGACCCCCGGCCGGTCCTCATAGCTCAGGAAGACCAGGTGCTCCGCCGGCTGCAGGTCGACGTCGAAGCCGTCCACCTCGATCAGCTTCTCCACCTGACGGCTCCCGGCAAGCGTCCCGGAGACCGAGACGGTGCGACCGTCCGCGTGCACCCCGTGCACCCGGACGAGGCTGCGGTAGTCCGGGCTCTCGGCGTACGTCACCAACGAGACCTCCATGCCGCGCTCAGCCGCCAGCGCCGGCGCGTTGACGAAGGTCACCTGCTCCTCGACGACGTCGTAGAAGGCCCCCTTGAGCGCCGCCAGCTGCAGGACCGAGACGTCGTACGCCGCCAGCTCGCCCCGCACCACGACCTCCAGGCGCGACACCGGTCCGTCGGCGAGCGCGGTGAAGATCCGGCCGAGCCGTTCGACGAGCGGCAGCGCCGGACGGACCTCTTCCACCACGACGCCCGCGGCTTGGACGTTGACCGCGTCCGGCACGAACTCGCCGGACAGCGCCAGCAGCACCGAGTGCGCGACCGCGATCCCGGCCTTGTCCTGCGCCTCGACCGTGGACGCACCCAGGTGCGGGGCGACGACGACCGAGTCGAAAGCGAACAGCCGTGAGGACGTCGTCGGTTCGACGGCGAACACGTCGAGCCCGGCGCCGGCCACGGTGCCTGCTGCGAGCGCGTCGGCGAGCGCGTCCTCGTCCAGCAGACCTCCGCGGGCGGCATTGATGATCCTGACGGACGGCTTGCAGAGCTTCAGCATCCCGGCGTCGATCAGCCCGGTGGTCTCCGGCGTCTTCGGCAGGTGGATCGAGACGAAGTCGCTGACGCTCATCAGCTCCTCCAGGGAGACCAGCCGCACCCCCAGCTGCGCGGCACGCGCGGGCGCGACGTACGGGTCGTAGGCGACCAGGTGCACGCCGAAAGCCGCCATCCGCTGGGCGAACAGCACGCCGATCCGACCGAGCCCGACGACGCCGACCGTCTTGTCGGACACCTCGACCCCGGTCCAGCGCGCACGCTGCCACTGCCCCTCACGCAGCGACCGGTCGGCGGCCGCCGTGTTTCGGGCGCAGGCCAGCAGCAGGTTCACCGCCTGCTCGGCGGCACTGACGATGTTGCTCTGGGGCGCGTTGACCACCATCACGCCCCGGGCGGTCGCAGCCGCGACGTCCACGTTGTCGAGGCCGATCCCCGCCCGCGCGACCACGGTGAGCCGCGGCGCCGCACCGAGCGCCTCGGCGTCGACCCGGGTGGCGCTGCGCACGAGCAGCGCCTCGGCGTCGGCGAGGGCCGGCAGCAGGGCAGACCGGTTGGCCCCGTCCACGTGTCGCACGTCGACCCCGGCTCCGAGCACGGCGAGCACGGACGGGGCGAGCTCTTCGGCGATCAGGACGACGGGGCGTCGAGTCACAGGCTTCCTTGCTGCGCGGGAGTGGGCCAGGTCACGCTAGTAGGGCGCCAGGCCATCCCCACGTCTAGCCGTTGAGCTCCCGCTCCGGGTCGCCCGCCACGGCCTCGCCGCGGCCGAGCTTGCTGTGCCGGTAGCCGTAGGAGGCGTAGACGACGGCACCGAGCAGGAACCAGATGGCGAACCGGACCCACGTCTCCCACATGAGCTGACTGGTGAGATACAGCGAGAACCCGATGCCGAGCAGCGGGACGACCGGCATGAACGGCACCCGGAAGGTGCGGGGCAGGTCGGGTGAGCGATAGCGCAGCACGATGACCGCTGCGCAGACGACCACGAAGGCCAGCAAGATCCCGATGTTGGTGAGCTCGGCGGCCGTACCGATGGGGACGACCCCGGCGATCGCCGCCGCGACGATGCCGACGATCCACACCGGTCGGCTCGGCGAGTGCCGCTTGTTCGTGACCGCGAACCAGGCCGGCAGCAGCCCGTCGCGGCTGATCGAATACCAGATCCGGGAGGCGCCGAGCGTGAACGAGAACAGCACCGTGATGATGCCGACGATCGCCCCGACGGCGACGACTTTCGCAAACTCCGGTCGGCCCACCGCGCTGAACGCTTCGCTGAACGCCGCGTTGTCCGACAGGTCGGTGTACTTCACCATCCCGGTGAGGACGGTGGCGGCGAGCAGATAGAGCACCATGGCGATGCCGAGCGAGATCAAGATGGCCTTAGGAAGGTTGCGCTCAGCCTCTTTCGATTCCTCCGCGGCGGTGCTCATCGCGTCGTACCCGAACACCGCGAAGAACACCGTCGCCGCCCCGGTCGCGACCCCGCTGAAGCCGAACGGGACGTACGGTGCGAGATTATCGGACTTGACGTAGAAGAAGCCGACGACGATCACTGCGATCACGATCGCAATCTTCACGAACACCAGGTAGGTCTCGATCCGCGCGCTGGTCTTGATGCCCCGGTTGAGAAGCCACGCCACCCCCAGGCAGAGCAGGATCGCGAACAGGTCCACCCGGTGGCCGTCGCCGCTTCCCGGCGCGCCCAGCATCCAGGCGGGCAGGTTGACGCCCAACGCGATGAGCAGGAACGAGATGTACTGCGAGACCCCGATCGCGACGACCGCGACGATCGCGGTGTATTCCAGCAGCAGGTCCCATCCGATGAACCAGCCGACCACCTCGCCGAGCACGGCGTACCCGTAGGTGTAGGCAGAGCCCGCCTGCGGGATCAGGCCGCCGAACTCCGCGTAGGACAAGGCTGCGCAGGCGCTGGCAAACCCGGCGAGCAGGAACGAGAGCGACACCGCAGGGCCGGCGTCCGCCTTGGCCACCGGGCCGGCCAGCGCGAAGATGCCTGCGCCGATGATGGCGCCGAGCCCGATCGCGGTCAGCTGCCAGAGCCCGATGCTGCGCTCCAGCGAGTCGTCGACCTCCTTGCTGATCGGCTTGCGACGAAACATGCCGGCGACGGCCATGCCCGGCGCGTCGGTCCCGCGGCTCACCATCTGTCGTTCCTGGGTGCCGGCGTGAAATGTTCATGGCGGCCATTGTTCGTGGGGTCGGCCGTGCGGCGCTTTCGGTATGCCGACTCGAGTCGGATCGGTCCTTCGCGCACGTGAACAGCCTCCACGGTCAGCGGAAATCTGATGGCCCACGAAACTGGCCCGTCGAAGACCTTCCGCGTCGAGGCCGACCAAGTCAAGCGTTCTCGTCACGTCATGTGGTCCGAACCCACCCCGGCCAGCTTTCGGCCCAGCCGTGCGCAACCCTCAAGGAACACCCGGCCCCGGTCGAGACGGGACTCGACCGGTCGACCGGCGCGACCGGGACCAGACATGACGATCTGACGAGGATCCGTGACGACGCGTGGGCCGGCAGGGGCGTGCGGGATAGCGTCCAGACAGGCGGGGTCACGGCGAACGCCTGAGCCGGTTCATACGTCTCCCGTTCGGCGGCCGGGTCTGTCGCCTCGTCCGTCTGCCCCTGTCACCCCGAGCGGAGCCCCCACCTCATGACGTCGACCCGGCGGGCGAGCTTGGTGGCTGCCCTGCTGCCGCTCGCGCTGGTGCTGACCGGCCCGGCACAGGCCGCCCCGGTGCAGCTGGTGCAGGCCCCGGCAGGAGCGCAAAAGTCGCCGGCCCGGACGATCCTGCCCGCGCGGCTGGTGAGCGTGCACCTCGCACCGGGCGGCCCGGTCCCCCGCACCGCTGCGGGCCTGCGCAGCGAACCGGTCCCCCGAAGCGCCCTGGCGGTGACAGGCCCCGGTTTGGTCCGGGTCACCGGGTCGCAGTCCACCTGGGCCGTCACCTTCCTCACCGGCGGCACCCCCGCCCACCCCGGCGCCGTGCCGTTCCCGCAGCAGGCCAAGGACGCCTACCTGCGCGCGGTCGCCCGCTGGGCCGCGATCATGCCGTCGGACCAGGAGATCGACGTCACGGCCGCCTGGGAGCAGCTGCCCCCGGGCTCGCCGCCCGACCCCGGGCTGCTCGGGTTCGCGGGCCCCGGCGGCCTGGTGACCGAGGACTCCGCCCCCGGCTTCGTCTCGGCCATCGCGCTCGTGGAGGCTCGCGAGCACACCGACATCAACCGCGGTGCCGCCGACATCGACTCCGGCTTCAACCGGGCGCAGCGCGGCTGGTGGTTCGACGCCGAGCCGCCGCCGCCGGACCGGATCGACTTCGAGACGATCGTGCTCCACGAGCTGGCGCACGGGCTCGGTTTCCTCGGCTCGGCCGGCCAAGACACCCCGTCCGCGCCGCTCACCCTCGGCTTCCCGGGGTCCGGCGGCAGCCGGCTGCTCAGCCACTGGGACGTCAACGTGGTGCGGACGAGCAGCCGCGGGACCGACTTGCTGACCTCGTACGCAAACCCCTCCACCCCGCTCAGCACGGCGCTGCAGAGCGACGAGCTGTTCTGGGACGGGCCACTGGGGGTGCGTGGGGCCGGGGGCGTGCGGCCGAAGCTGTTCGCGCCGACCCGGCCAGGCTTCGAGGACGGGTCGAGCTTCTCCCACCTCGACGAGCAGACCTACCCGCCCGGCGACCCCAACGCGCTCATGACGCCCTTCATCGGCTCGGGCGAGCGCATCAGCGCTCCGGGCTCGATCGCGATCGGCATGCTCGCCGACCTGGGCTGGTTCCCGAACAAGGACGCCCGGTACGTCGACGCGGCCTACCGCGCCCTGCTGGGCCGGCCCGCCGACCCGGAGGGAACGGCCGCGTGGCGGGACCGGGTCCGCAACCGCACCCTCACCCGGCAGGGATTCGCGCTCGCACTGACCCGCAGCGCGGAGCACCGCAATCAGGTCGTCCGCCAGCTGTACGTCGACCTGCTCCAGCGCCCCGGGGTGGGCGGTCCGGCCCCCAGCGCCGCCGAGCTGGCCGGCTGGTCGGAGCAGCTGGCCAAGGATGGCAACCCGAACGGGGTGGCAGCCGCGTTCCTGGCGGGTCCCCAGTACTACGCGCAGGCCGGCGGCACCGACGGCGCCTGGGTGGACGCGCTCTACCGCGACGTCCTCGGACGCCCCGCCGACCAGCCTGGACGTGCGATCAACGTGGCCCAGGCCGGCGACCGTCCGGGGCTGGCCCGCGGCCTCTACACCAGCGACGAGGCCCTGCGACGGCGCGTGGTCCGGCTCTACCGCACACTGGTGGACCGTCCGGCCGACCCGTCCGGCCTCGCCACCTGGCCGGCGGCGCTGCAGACGAACGGCGACACGGTCCTCGCCGCGTCGCTCGCTTCGACGCCCGATTTCTGGGAGCGTGCCCAGAAGCGCCCCACCGCCCCCTGATCTGGAGCCTTGATGAGCTTGTTCCCCGCCGCGCCGTCCTCCCGGTCGCGCGCCGCCGTCGGCCTGTCCGGCGTCGTCGCCGCGGTCATGCTGGCCGCCGTCGCCCCGGCCCTGCCTGCGTCGGCCACCACCGCCGGAGCGAGCCCGGCGCCGCGCCGCGTCGCAGCCGAGCGCACCGTCACCTACCTTGCTCCCGGACAGGTGACGACGACCCCGGCGCCGGCGCCGACCCCGCGGGTCCGAACGACCCCCCGGCAGGCCGGCGTCCAGATCACCGGGGCCGCCTCGACCTGGGAGGTGACCTACAACTCGGCGTTCCCCGCCGAGGCCAAGACCGCCTTCGGTCGCGCGGTCGCTGTGTGGTCCTCCAAGATCAGCTCGTCACAGGTCATCCGGGTCAGCGCCGACTGGGAAACGATGGACCCCGGCGCCCTCGGGTCCGCCGGTCCCGCGGAGAACGTCGAGTCCGGCTCGGACCTGTCCGCCGTCGCGCTCTACGAGGCGCGGACGGGACGGTCCTTCAACGCCACCCGGCCTGACATCGTGGCGTCCTTCAGCTCGACGCTGGGCAACCGGTGGTATTTCGGGACCGGGACGCCCGGCCCCAACCAGGTCGACCTCTCCACGGTCGTGCTCCACGAGCTGGGTCACGGCCTGGGCTTCATCGGCTCGGACGACGTCGACCCCTTCGGTCCCAACGACAACGACCCGAACGACGACGAGGGCCGTCTCGGGTTCGCCGACAGCGCCGGCAACGCCTACATCTACTACCCGTTCGACGACTTCACCGCGACGGTCCAGGGGAGCACGGTCACCCCGCTCGAGTCGCTCGCGGACGGCTCTCACGCGCTCGGTGCCGCTCTGCAGAGCAACCGCCTCTACTGGACCGGTCCGCAGGCGATCGCTGCGAACGGCGGCGTCCGGCCGCGGCTCTACGCCCCGGTGCCGTACGAGCTGGGCTCCAGCGGTTCCCACCTGGACGAGGACACCTACCCGCCGGGCAGCCGGGACGCGCTCATGACGCCGTTCCTGACCGCGGGCGAGGTGATCCGTGACCCCGGCCCGCTGGCACTGGCGATGCTCCGGGACATGGGCTACGGCGGGACCGCCTCTACCCCGTCGACCGGGCTGAGCGTCTCCCAGAAGTACGTCACGGCTCTCTACCAGGACTTCCTCGGCCGAGTGCCGAGCAGCTCGGAACGGGACGCCGCCGCGGGTCGGCTCGACCGCAACCAGGTCTCGCGCAAGGCGCTCTCCCTGGAGCTGGCGACCTCCGACGAATACCTGCGCAAGGTGGTCACGGGCTTCTACCGCAACACCCTCGGGCGCGACCCCGACCAGGGTGGCCTCGACAACTGGCGCAACGCGCTGCGGGCCGGCAAGCCGGTCGCCGAGGTGGCCGCCGCCTTCTACGCCAGCCCCGAGTACTACCAGCGGCTCGGCGGCAACACCGACGCGACGTGGGTCGAGGACCTCTACGCCAAGCTGCTCGGCCGCACCTCCGACCCTGCCGGCAAGGCCGGCTGGGTGACGCAGGCGCGCAGCCGTGGCCGGGTCTACGTCGCCACGCAGTTCTACGCGTCGAACGAGTCGCTGCGGCGCCGGGTCAACGATCTGTACAAGTTCTTCCTGACCCGGGACGCCGACCCGTCCGGGCTGTCGACGTGGCCGCCGGTGGTACGCGCCCGGGGTGACCTCGAGCTGGCGGCGTTCCTGGCCTCCAGCCAGGAGTACGTCGCGCGGGCGCAGAACCGCATCCCGGGCTGAGCCTCGACGCCGAAGGCCCGGTCCCCCGCTCGGGGGCCGGGCCTTCGGCGTCGTCGCTGCGGTTATTCGTCGGCGTCGTCGATCCACGCCATCATCGGTCGCAGCTGGGCGCCGGTGACCTCGATCGGGTGCGCCGAGTGCTCCTTGCGGTAGGCCGCCATCCGCGGGCCACCCGCCTCGTCGTCCTCGATGAGCGCCTTGGTGAAGGTGCCGTCCTGGATCTCGGCCAGCACCTGCTTCATCGCGTCCTTGACCGCCGGCGTGATGATCTTCGGGCCGGTCACGTAGTCGCCGAACTCGGCCGTGTCCGAGATCGACCAGCGCATCTTGGCGAGGCCGCCCTCATACATGAGGTCCACGATGAGCTTGAGCTCGTGCAAGCACTCGAAGTAGGCGACCTCGGGCTGGTAGCCCGCCTCGGTGAGGACCTCGAAACCGGCCTGGACCAGGGCGCTCGCACCGCCGCAGAGCACGGCCTGCTCACCGAACAGGTCAGTCTCGGTCTCCTCGGTGAACGTGGTCCGCAGCACGCCGGCCCGGGTGCCACCGATCGCCTTGGCGTACGACAGCGCGAGGCCCAGGGCGTTGCCCGTCGCGTCCTGCTCGACCGCGACCAGGCAGGGCACGCCACGGCCGTCGAGGAACTGACGTCGGACGAGGTGACCGGGCCCCTTGGGGGCCACCATCGTGACGTCGACCCCTGCGGGCGGGGTGATCAGACCGAAGCGGATGTTGAGCCCGTGGCCGAACATCAGCATGTCGCCGTCGGCCAGGTTGGGGGCCACGTCTTCTGCGTAAAGCCGGCGCTGGACGGTGTCGGGAGCCAGGATCATGATGACGTCCGCCTCCTTCGCCGCCTCGGCGGGCGTGACGACGCGCAGACCCTCGGCCTCGGCCTTCGCGCGGCTGCGGCTGCCCTCGGGCAGACCGACCCGCACGTCGGCGCCGGAGTCTCGCAGCGACAGCGCGTGCGCGTGCCCCTGACTCCCGTAGCCCAGGACCGCGACCTTGCGGCCGGCGATCAGGCCGAGGTCGGCGTCGTCTTCGTAGTAGATCTCGGGCATGTAGCGGGCCTCTCCGGTAGGACGGGGACGTGCGGGACGGACGGACGAGCCGCTAGCCGACTGCGCGCAGCCGGTCGGCTCCGGTCATGGCGCGCGAACCTCGCGACAGCGCGACGACGCCGGACTGGACGATCTCGCGCACCCCGAAGGGCTCGAGCACGCGAACCAGCGCGGCGAGCTTCTCACGCGTGCCGGTGGCTTCGATCGTGACCGCGTCGGAGGCGACGTCGACGACCTTCGCGCGGAACAGCTGGGCGGTCTCGAGAACGTGGCTGCGGGTGGCGAGGTCGGTGCGCACCTTGATCATGAGCAGCTCCCGCTGCACGCTCGCGCCCGGGTCCAGCTCGACGATCTTCAGGACGTTGATGAGCTTGTTGAGCTGCTTGGTGACCTGCTCGAGCGGCAGCCCCTCGACGGCGACGACGATCGTCATCCGGCTGACCTCGGGCTGCTCGGTGGGGCCGACCGCGAGGGACTCGATGTTGAAGCCGCGTCGGCTGAACAGGGCAGCGACCCGGGCGAGCACGCCGGGCTTGTTCTCGACGAGCACCGACAGGGTGTGGCGCGTCGTCATCGGCGCCGTCGTCGCGGCCATCAGACGTCCTCCTCGCCCCAGACCGGGCGGGTGTCCCGCGCGGCGAGGATCTCGTCGTTGCTGGTCCCGGCGGGCACCATCGGCCACACCATGGCGTCCTCGCCGACGATGAAGTCGATCACGACCGGCGAATCGGTGACCGCCATGGCCTGGCGGATCGTGGCGTCGACGTCCTCGGCCTTCTCGCACCGCAGACCGACGCAGCCCATCGCCTCCGCCAGCTTGACGAAGTCCGGCAGGCGGCCCTTGTTGAGCCGGGTGTTGCTGTAGCGGCCGTCGTAGAACAGCGTCTGCCACTGCCGCACCATGCCGAGGTTGCCGTTGTTGATGATGGCCACCTTGATCGGGATGCCCTCGATCGCGCAGGTGACCAGCTCTTGGTTGGTCATCTGGAAGCAGCCGTCGCCGTCGATCGCCCAGACCGTCGCCTCCGGGCGACCGACCTTGGCGCCCATGGCTGCGGGCACCGCATAGCCCATCGTCCCGGCGCCGCCGGAGTTGAGCCAGGTGTAAGGCTTCTCGTACGAGATGAACTGACTGGCCCACATCTGGTGCTGGCCGACCCCGCTGGCGATGATCGCATCCGGGCCGGCGATCGCCCCGATCCGGCTGATCACGTGCTGCGGCGCGAGCGCACCGTCCTCGGGCTCGTCGAAGCCCAGGGGGTAGGTGGTCCGCCAGCTGTCGGCCTGCTTCCACCACGCGGACAGGTCGCTGCGCGGCATCTCGCGGAGCACCGCCGTCAGCTCGACGATGGTCTCGCGGCAGTCCCCGACGATGGGCACGTCGGCGAGCCGGTTCTTACCGATCTCGGCGGGGTCGATGTCGGCGTGCACCACCTTGGCACCAGGCGCGAAGCTGTCCAGCTTTCCGGTGACCCGGTCGTCGAAGCGTGCGCCGAGGCAGATCAGGAGGTCGGCCTTCTGCAGGGCCGTCACGGCCGAGACGCTGCCGTGCATGCCCGGCATGCCGAGGTGCTGCGTGTGGCTGTCCGGGAAGGCACCCCGCGCCATCAGGGTCGTCACGACCGGGATGTTCGTCAGCTCGGCCAGCTCGAGCAGCTCGGCCGCGGCACGGGCCTTCAGCACGCCGCCGCCGACGTAGAGCACAGGCCGGGTCGCCGCCGCGATCATCCGGGCCGCTTCGCGCACCTGCTTGCCGTGCGGACGCGTCGTCGGTCGGTAGCCCGGCAGGTCGAGCGTCGGCGGCCAGGCGAAGGTGCCGGTGCCGGTGAGCAGGTCCTTGGGCAGGTCGACCAGGACCGGTCCGGGCCTGCCGGTGCTCGCGAGGTGGAAGGCCTCGGCGATGGTGCGCGGGATGTCGTCGATGTGCTGCACCAGGAAGTTGTGCTTGGTGATCGGCATCGTGATGCCGACGATGTCGGCCTCCTGAAAGGCGTCGGTGCCGATGGCGGCGCTCGGCACCTGGCCGGTGATCGCCACGATCGGGACCGAGTCCATGTAGGCGTCGGCGATCGGGGTCACGAGGTTGGTCGCGCCGGGACCGCTGGTCGCGATGCAGACCCCGACCTTGCCGGTCGCCTGCGCGTAGCCCTCCGCCGCATGGCCGGCGCCCTGCTCGTGCCGCACCAGGATGTGGCGGACCGCCGTGCTGTCGTAGAGCGGGTCGTACGCCGGCAGGATGGCTCCGCCCGGGATGCCGAAGACGACCTCGGCCCCGACGCACTCCAGGCTGCGTACGAGGGACTGTGCGCCGGTCATCTGGGTCGGCGCCACGACCTGAGCGTGGGCGACGGGCGCCGGGGCGACCGACGTGATAGTTGCGGCGGAACGCGGTGCGCTCGGGGCGGGGACGGGCTGGTCGGGCACGGGATGCCTCTTCGTCGGGTTGCTGAGGGAGGGCGGGATCTCGGGGTGCGGGCAAAAAAGAACCCCTCGTGCCGAGGGCACGGGGGGCGGCGCATCGATCAAGGATCGATGCGCTAAAGAACTACCAGGCTGGTCAGCACCTGGTCAGGGTGCTCGCCGTACGCCCCGCTGTCAAACCCTGTGGGACGACCGTCTCAGGATGTGAGACAGGCTGCACTGCAGGCTCAACCTGTGACGGCGCCGTGGGCGGCCGAGCCCACGAGCTTGGCGTACTTGCCGAGCACCCCGGTCGGGTAGCGCGAGGGCAGCGGCTTCCACCCGGCCCGTCGCCGCTCCAGCTCCTCAGCGTCCACGAGCAGGTCGAGCCGGCTGGTCTCGAGGTCCAGGCGCACCCGGTCCCCGTCCTGCACCAGCGCGATGGGTCCGCAGTCCGCGGCCTCGGGCGCGACGTGACCCACGCACAGCCCGGTGGTGCCGCCGGAGAAGCGTCCGTCGGTCAGCAGCAGCACGTCCTTGCCGAGCCCGGCACCCTTGATGGCACCGGTGACCATCAGCATCTCGCGCATGCCCGGGCCGCCCTTGGGCCCCTCGTAACGGATCACCACGACGTCACCGGCCGTGAGCGTGCCGTCGGTGACCGCGTCCATCGCACCCTGCTCGCCGTCGAAGACCCGTGCGGTGCCCTCGAAGGAGGTGGCCTCGAAGCCGGCGCTCTTCACGACAGCGCCTTCCGGCGCCAGGGAACCGTGCAGGATCGTGATGCCGCCGGTGCGGTGGATCGGGTCGGACAGGGCTCTGAGCACCTCCCCGTCCAGCTGCGGCGGGTCGAGCTCGGCGAGGTTCTCGGCCATCGTCTTCCCGGTCACGGTCATGCAGTCGCCGTGCATCAGGCCGGCGTCGAGCAGCGCCTTCATGACGACCGGGATGCCGCCGATGCGGTCGATGTCGGTCATTACGTAACGACCGAACGGCTTGACGTTCGCCAGGTGCGGGACCTTTGCGGCGATGCGCGAGAAGTCGTCGTAGGACAGCTCGACCCGGGCCTCGTGCGCGATCGCGAGCAGGTGCAGCACGGCGTTGGTCGACCCGCCGAGCGCCATCACCACGGTGATCGCGTTGTCGAACGCCTCCTTCGTCAGGATGCGCCGGGCGGTGATGCCCTTCTGGACCAGCGAGACGACGGCCTCGCCCGAAGCGATCGCGTACGCATCGCGACGCCGGTCGACGGCCGGCGGCGCGGCGCTGCCGGGCAGCGACATCCCGAGCGCCTCGGCGGCGCTGGCCATCGTGTTGGCCGTGTACATCCCGCCGCACGCACCCTCGCCCGGACAGGTAGCCCGCTCGATCGCATCGAGCTCCTCCTGGGTGATCAGGCCGCGAGCCAGCGCCCCGACCCCCTCGAAGACGTCGATGATCGTGAGGTCGCGGTCGACCCCGTTGAGCCCGGCGAGCTTGCCCGGCAGGGTCGAGCCCGCGTAGAGGAAGACCGACGCGAGGTCCAGGCGCGCGGCCGCCATGAGCATCCCGGGCAGCGACTTGTCGCAACCGGCCAGCAGCACCGAACCGTCGAGCCGCTCGGCGAACATCACCGTCTCGACGCTGTCGGCGATCACCTCGCGGGAGACCAGCGACGCCCGCATCCCCTCGTGACCCATCGAGATGCCGTCGCTCACGGAGATGGTGCCAAACTCCATCGGGAACCCGCCGGCCTTGCGCACGCCCTCCTTGGACGCCTTCGCCAGCCGGTCGAGCGACAGGTTGCACGGGGTGATCTCGTTCCAGCTGCTGGCCACCCCGATCTGCGGCTTGTCCCAGTCGTCGTCGCCCATCCCGACCGCGCGGAGCATGGCTCGGGCCGGTGCCCGTTCCATGCCGTCGGTCACGTCCCCGCTGCGGGGCTTGCTGCTGCTTGTCGGCCTGGTCACGGACAGGATCCTAAACGCGGGCAGGGGGCCTCCCGTACGCGAGGTGCCCGCTGGGCGAACCGGTGCAACCATCTGCGGGTGAGCCCAACCCCTCCCACCCCCGACCCCGACGTCGGCCCTGCCGCGCGGCCGCTGCGCATCGGGCCGGACAAGATCGTGCTCTTCCCGGTGGTCGTGGCCTTCCTGGGCGGCATCCCGGCGGCGTTCTCCTCCCCGGCCTTCACCTGGATCCTGCTGCTGCCGGTCCTGGCGGGCGTCTGGGTGTTCCGGGCCCGAGTCGTGGCCCGGGACCGGACGCTGGAGGTCTGCAACGGCCTCAAGGTGCACCGGGTCGACTGGCCGGACGTCAGCGGCTTCGACGTCCCTCGGCGAGGTGTCGTGCGGCTGCGGGTGCGCCCCGGCAGCGGTCCTGACCGGCTGCCGATGACGGCTCTGCCCCGTCGCGACCTCCCGCGACTGCTCGCCGCCACCGGGCCGGCCGTCTGACTCCCCTGCCCGGCACAGGGCGCCAGCACAGCCGGCGCGGGGCGCCGCGGCCCACTTGGCGCTGTGGGTTGTGCGCCATGACAACGGACAGGATGATGATGTGATGCGCACCATCCAGGACCGACGCGGCCGACTGATCGCACCGGAGCCGGTGGTGGCCATGGGGCGGGCGCTCCTCGTCGACCTCGACACCCTGACCGAGCAGCTCGTCCGTTCGATCATGGTCGAGGACGACGAGACCTACACCGGCAACGTCGTGCCCCGCGACGACCTGTGGTCCTCCTGCGACGCCAACCTGCGGCGGATCCTCACGGTGCTCACCGGCGACCTCGAGGCGGAGACCGACCCGTTCGACGCCCCGCGCGAGACCGGGCGCCGGCGCGCCGAGCAGGGGGTGGCGCTGGCCTCGGTCCTGCACTCCTACAGCGTCGGTTTTCGCGTGATCTGGGACGCGCTCATGGACCAGGCCCGCAGTGACACCGACCGGGTCAGGGTGCTCGCCGAGACCGCGGCGGTGGTCTGGGAGATCATCGACGAGTTCTCCGGCGCGGTGCGTGACAGCTATCGGGAGCGGGAGGCAGGCATCCTGCGCAGGGAGGACCGGCGGCGCGAGGCGCTGCTCGATGCGCTGCTCGAGGGCCGCGGCAGCGACCGGGCGGTCTGCGCAGACGCGGCCTCCGCGCTCGACCTGCCCGAGCAGGGCCGCTACGTCGTCGTCGTCCTGGAGGTCACGGACCCGGCCGGCGCCGGGGCGGACGCGCTCGCCGGCCGCGGCCTGCGATCGGCCTGGCGCGGGCGGGCCGGCCGCGAGGTCGGCCTGGTCCTGCTCGGGCGGGCCTCCCCGTCGCTGGTCTGCAACGCGCTGTCGGAGGTGCAGACCGCCCGGGCCGGGATCTCCGCCGCCGTGGACGGGATGGCCGAGGCCGACGTTGCCTACAGGATGGCGGAGACGGCGCTGCGCACGCTCCCGCCCGGTGAGCCGGGCGTGGTCGAGCTCGACGCCCGCCTGCCGGGGGCCCTGCTCGTCACCGCGCCGGACCTGGCTGCCCGGCTGGTGCACCGTGCGCTCGGGCCGGTGCTCGCACTGACCGGTGACGAGCAGACGGTGCTGCTCGAGACGCTCAGCACCTGGCTCGCCACCGGCGGCTCGGCCGGTCAGACCGCAACCCGGCTCTACTGCCACCGCAACACGGTGCTCAACCGGCTGCGTCGGGTCGAGGCCCTGACGTCACGTTCGGTCGAGCGCGTCGACCACCTCGTGGAGTGGTCGCTGGCGCTGCTCACGCTCCGCCTGCTGCCTCAGGAAGCGCCGCACGAGGACTGAGTGCGGGCGCTGCCCCGCTGTGCGACAAGCCTTCGACGAGCTGTGTGACACGCCCGTCATCGAGCCACGTCCGGCGCAGATGCCATTCTGCGGCACGATGGAGCGGTGAGCGCCCCGACCGTGCCGGCTCCCGGCGCCCCGAACGACGCCACCGAGGAGGCCGTCGGCGGCGCGGGGGGTGCTCGGCGGCGTCGTCAGCGTGCCCGTCAGGCCCGGCCGGTGGGCTCGTTCACCACCACCTCCGAGCACACCCGCACCTCCGACCGCCGCAGCGCGCTCGCCCGGGCCGAGGCCACCGCGCTCGAAGCCGCCGAGCCCCTGCCGCACGGCTACGTCCGGCGGCTCGTCCGGCTGATCGGCGACATCATCCGCAAGGCCGACCGCGACCGGCTCCTCGGGCTGGCCGGCGAGAACGCGTTCATGGCCGTGCTCACCACGTTCCCGATCCTCATCGTCGTCGCGGCCGTGCTCGGCCAGCTGTCTGCCGTCATCGGCAAGGCCAACGCCATGCGGGTAGAGGACTCGGTCCTCGACTTCCTCCAGAGCCTGCTCACCGACAGCGCAGAACCGGCCATCGACACGGCGCGCAACCTGTTCAACACCTCCGGCGGTGCCCTGACGCTGGCCTCGGTGCTGGCCTTCGGCTCACTGGCCCAGGCGTTCGCGTCGATCCTCAACACCGTCACCCTGGTCTACGACGTGCACGACACCCGCGGCTGGTGGCGACGCCGCTGGCTGGGGCTGCTGATCGGCATCGGAAGCGTGCTGACGCTTGTCGTCGTGGTGACCCTGATCGTCATCGGGCCGCTCTTCGCCGCCACGGACATCTTCCCGCACCTCGGGTTCAACGCCGAGTACGCGGCGCTCGCGTCCAACCTGCGCTGGCCGATCGCCCTGGCGGCCCTGATCGCTTGGGCTACGACGATGTTCCACATCTGCCCGGACCGGGCCGGTCCCTGGCGCCGCGGCCTGCCGGGAGCGCTGCTCACAGCGGTGCTCTGGCTCGGCGCGTCCGCCTTGTTCAACCTCTACCTAGAGGTGGCCCTCGGCGCCTCTCCGGTCTTCGCCAGCCTCGGTGGGGGGCTCATCGTGATGACCTGGCTCTACCTGCTCTGCTTCGGCCTGCTGGTCGGCGCCGACCTCAACGCCGTGCTGCTCGCCCGCCGGTCGACCCTTCGCCCGGCGGCCACCACGGTGCTCGCCACCGCAGCGGCAGCCGACCCCAGCCCAGCCGCCCGCCGTATGCGCCTGAGACGACTGCAACGCCGCCGCTGACCAGACGCGCAGCAACTGTGCACCCCAGCAGCCCGACGCCGGGCTGAGCCGGTGCACAGAAGCCCAGGGTTGCGGCGCACAGCAGACTCCGGACTGTGCACCTCAGCAGCCCGACGCCGGGCTCAGCCGGTGCACAGAAGGCCAGGGTCGCGGCGCACAGCAGACTCCGGACTGTGCACCTCAGCAGCCCGACGCCGGGCTCAGCCGGTGCACAGAAGGCCAGGGTCGCGGTGCACAGCAGACTCCGGACTGTCCCCTCAGCAGCCCGACGCCGGGCTCAGCCGGTGCACGGTTGCCGGCGGGCCGTCACCCGCAGCCCGGTCAGCCGGTCGCGCCGAGGCGCTCCAGGACCAGCTCACGGACCCGAGCGGCGTCGGCCTGGCCGCGGGTGGCCTTCATGACTGCGCCGACGAGGGCGCCAGCGGCCGGCACCTTTCCGCCACGGACCTTCTCGGCGACGTCCGGGTTCGCGGCGATGGCGTCGTCGACGGCGGTGCCGAGCGCCGCGTCGTCGGAGACGACCGCGAGACCACGCGCGAGGACGACCTCGTCCGGCTCACCCTCGCCGGCGAGCACGCCGTCGACGACCTGCCGCGCGAGACCGGCGTTGAGGGTGCCGGCCGCCACCAGCGCCACGACCTGGGCCACCTGCACCGGGGTGATGGCCAGCTCGGCCGCCTCGATGCCGGCCGTGTTGGCCCGCTCGGCCAGAGCGCCGAGCCACCAGTTGCGGGCCTGCTCGGCCGGGGCGCCAGCCTGGACGGTGAGAAGCACGAGATCCAGCACCCCGGCGTTGACCATCGCCGACGCGTCGAGGTCCGAGAGCCCGAGGGCCTCAACGCTGCGCCGGCGCTGGACCGACGGTGCCTCGGGCAGCTCGGCGAGCAGCCGCGCCACCCAGGCCGGGTCGGGGGCCACAGGCACCAGGTCTGGCTCAGGGAAGTAGCGGTAGTCGGCGGCGTCGTCCTTGATGCGGCCCGCCAGGGTGCCACCGGTCGCTTCGGAGAAGTGCCGGGTCTCCTGCACGATCTTCTCTCCCGCCCGCAGCCGGGCGGCCTGCCGCTCGACCTCGGAGCGCACCGCCCGCTCGACCGAGCGCAACGAGTTGACGTTCTTGGTCTCCGTACGCGTCCCCCACGGCTCGCCCTTCAGGTGCAGCGACGTGTTGACGTCGCAGCGCATCGAACCCTGCTCCATGCGCACGTCGCTGACGTCGAGCCCGCGCAGCACGTCCCGCAGCTCGGTGACGTACGCCTTCGCGACCTCGGCCGGACGCACGCCGGTACCGGTCACAGGACGGGTGACGATCTCGACGAGCGGGATCCCGGCCCGGTTGTAGTCGACCAGTGAGTGCGAGGCGCCGGTGATCCGGCCGGTCGCCCCGCCGACGTGCAGCGACTTGCCGGTGTCCTCCTCCAGGTGCACCCGCTCGATCGGCACCCGGACGGTCTCGCCGTCCACAAGCACGTCGAGGTAGCCGTCCGTGCACAGCGGCTCGTCGTACTGGCTGGTCTGAAAGTTCTTCGGCATGTCCGGGTAGAAGTAGTTCTTCCGCGCAAAGCGGCACCACGTCGCGATGGAGCAGTGCAGAGCCAGCCCGATCCGGATGGCGCTCTCGATCGCGATGGCGTTGACCACCGGCAGCGCACCGGGCAGCCCGAGGCAGACCGGGCAGGTCTGCGTGTTCGGCTCGGCCCCGAACGTGGTGGCGCAGCCGCAGAACATCTTGCTCGCCGTCCCGAGCTCGACGTGGGTCTCCAGGCCGATGACGGCGGCGAACTCGGCGAGGTCGCTCTCGTAGGTCATAGCGGCGTTCCCTTCCCAGACTCCCAGGCCAGCGGCGGTACGGGGAAGGGCCGGGCGGCCTCGAAGGCGGCACCGACCAGGTAGAGCAGGTCGTCGCGCTGGACCGGCGCCATCACCTGCAGCCCGACCGGCAGACCGTCGGACAGCCCCGCGGGGACCGACATCGCCGGCCCGCCGTACAGGTTGGCCGGGATGGTCGCGAGGTCCTGGCGGTACATCGCAAGCGGGTCGTCCAGCTTGGCTCCGAGCGGGAACGCGACCCCCGGGCTGGTCGGGGAGACGAGCACGTCCACCTGCTCCCAGGCGGCCTGGAAGTCACGGGTGATGAGCGTGCGCACCTTCTGCGCCTGCCCGTAGTAGGCGTCGTAGTAGCCGCTGGAGAGGGCGTACGTGCCGAGCACGATCCGGCGGATCACCTCCGGCCCGAAGCCCTGTGCGCGGGTCAGCGCCATCACCTCCTCGAGGCCACGCTCACCGTCGTCCCCGACCCGCAGGCCGTAGCGGACGGCATCGAAACGCGCCAGGTTGGAGCTGGCCTCGCTCGGCGCGATCAGGTAGTAGGCGGCGAGCGCGTACGAGAAGTGTGGGCAGCTGACCTCGCTCACGGTGGCACCGAGCGCCTCGAGGGTCTGGACCGCCTCGGCGAACCGCTCCTGGACACCGGCCTCGTAACCGTCACCGGTCAGCTCGCGAACGATGCCGACGCGCAGACCCGTGATGTCGGCCCGACGCGCCGCGTCGACGACCGGCGGCACCGGCGCGTCGATGCTGGTGCTGTCCCGGGGGTCGTGGCCGCCGATGACCGCGTGCAGCAGCGCAGCGTCCAGCACGGTCCGCGCGACCGGGCCGGCCTGGTCCAGGCTGCTGCTGAACGCGATCAGGCCGTAGCGGGACACCCCGCCGTAGGTGGGCTTGACCCCGACGGTGCCGGTCACGGCGCCGGGCTGACGGATCGAGCCGCCGGTGTCGGTGCCGATCGCGAGCGGCGCCTCGTAGGCCGCGACCGCCGCTGCGCTGCCGCCGCCGGAGCCGCCGGGGATCCGGTCGAGGTCCCACGGGTTGTGCGTCGGGCCGTACGCGCTGTGCTCGGTCGACGAGCCCATCGCGAACTCGTCCATGTTCGTCTTGCCGAGGATCACGACCCCCGCCGCGCGCAGGCGCTCGGTGACCGTCGCGTCGTAGGGCGGGAGCCAGCCCTCGAGCATCTTCGAGCCAGCGGTCGTCGGCACGCCCCGGGTGCAGAGGATGTCCTTGAGCGCGAGCGGGACGCCGGCGAGCGGGCCGGTCAGCTCGCCGGCGTCGACCCGGGCCGCCTGCGCCAGCGCACCCTCGGCGTCCACGTGCAGGAAGGCGTGCACGCGGTCGTCGACCGCCGCGATCCGGTCGAGGTGCGCCTGCGTCACCTCGACCGCGCTGGCCTCGCCCGAGGTGATCGCCGCGGCGGTCGCGGCGGCGGTCAGCCGGGTCAGGTCGCTCATGCTTGCTCGTCCAGGATGCCGTCGTCGAGGATTCTGGGCACCCGGAACCGGTCCTGCTCGGCCTCTGGCGCCCCGGCCAGCACCGCCTCGCGCGGCAGCGACGGGGTCACCACGTCGGGCCGGGTGACGTTCTCCACCGGGACCGCGTGCGTGGTCGGCGGCACGTCGGCCGCGTCTGTCACCTCGCTGATCGTGGCGACCGCGCCGAGGATGACGTCGAGCTCTCCGGCAAGCGCGTCGAGGTGCTCCTCGGACAGGGCGAGGCGGGCGAGGCGGGCGAGGTGGCTGACCTCGTCACGGGTGATCTGGGACATGCAGCTCCTGGGGTCGGGGCCGAGTCTAGGGTTCCTCGACGACCCCGTTCCACCCGCGACACGGGTGCGCAACCGTCCGGTAACCAGAGATGTCGAGGATCACCACGTGTCCTACCTGCTGCGTGTCGTCCTGCCCGACCGTCCCGGCATGCTCGGCGCCGTGGCCACCGCGATCGGCGAGGCCGGCGGCGACATCGTGAGCCTCGACGTCGTGGAGCGGGGACCGGAGGGCGCGGTCGACGACCTGCTCGTGGTGGTCCCCCCGGGCGGGCTGGCGGACCGGCTCATCACCGCCGCCCAGTCGGTGCCGGGGGTGGTCGTCGAGTCCCTGCGGCCCTACCTGGGGGCGGACGACCTGCACCGTGACCTCGAGCTGGTCGACGAGCTGGCCGCGGCCCCCGGGGACGGGCTCACCCTGCTCGTGAAGAACAGCCCCGGTGTGTTCCGTGCCGGCTGGGCGGTGCTGCTCGAGGGCGGGCCGGACGACGCACGCACCGTCGAGGGCTCCTCCGGTGCTCCCGACGTCACCGGGCTCACGCTCCCCTGGCTCCCGCTCACGGGCGCCCGGCGGATGAGCCCGCACGAGTCCTGGGTGCCCGAACGCTGGAACACCCTCGGCACCGAGCTGGCCGCCGCACCAGTGGGACGACCGGACCGGGTCGTGCTCGTCGGTCGCGCCGGCGGACCACGGTTCCGCGCTTCGGAGGTACTGCGCCTGGCGCACCTGGCCGGGATCGCCGCAACCGTCAACGGCTGAGCCGGATCCCCGCTAAAGGGGGTCGTCGGCGAGCGCGCGGGCGGCCGACACGCACTGCGCCAGTGCCGCCCGTGCCCGGCCGGGAGCCACGCCCGCGAGCCCACAGGTGGGCGTCACGACGACGGTGGACGCGAGCAGCGTGGGGTCCAGGCCGAGCCGGGCCCACAGCCGACGCACGGGGAGAAGCGTCTGCCCGGTGCTGGCCGCGGGGACGCAACCGAGCAGCAGGCCGGCGCCTGCCTCGACCGCGGTACCGAGCGCGTCGTCGTCGGCCAGGGTCAGCAACGTGGCGTCGAGGCTGATCGAGCCGGCGCCGGCCTCACGCAGCAGCGTCACCGGCGGGTGCGGGGCGCAGCAGTGCACCACGGTGCGGGTGCGGTCGCCGACCGCCGCGAGCACCGTCGCGAGGTGTGCCCGCGCCACCTGTGCCTGCGGCGCTCGCAGCGTCGCGACGCCGCTCGCGGTCTTCACCCGTGCGGCGAGCACGGCGGGGAGTGACGGCTCGTCGAGCTGCAGCAGCACCGTCGTGCCGGGGAGGCGGCGGGCGACGTCGGCGACGTGCAGCGCGAGCCCCTCGGCCAGGCTGGCCGCCAGGTCACGCACGGCGCCGTGGTCGGACAGCACCTTCTCGCCCCGCGGCAGCTCGAGCAGCGCCGCGAGCGTCCAGGGGCCGGCGCACGCCACCTTCAACAAGGGCGGCGCCGACTCGGCCGCCTGCTCCTCCAACGCGTCCAGGTCACGGGAGAGGTCGTCACGTGCTCGCTGACCGGACCGGCTCGATCGCGGCGTCAGGCGCCAGCCGCCGGGCTGCACGTCGACCGTCAGACCGGCCAGCAGCGCAGTGCTGCGCCCGGCGATGTCGGCGTGCGCCCCGCGAGCCGGCAGCTCCGGGAGGAAGGGCAGGTCGGGCAGCTCGTCGAGCACGCACCGGACCGTCTCGACCGGGTCGGTGCCGGGCATGCTGCCCACGCCGGTCGCGGTGCCCGGGCCCCAGGGAAGGCTGGACGAGGGCTCGGTCACGACGCCGCGACCCGGTCCGTCCCGACGTCGGCGCTCGTCAGGGTGGCGCTGCCGAGCACCTCGTCACGGTCGTAGAGAACGACCGCCTGACCGGCGGCCAGTCCCTGGGCCGGCTCGTCGAGCGTCACGGACCAGCCCTCGCCTTCCGTAGCCACCGTCGCACGATGGGCCGCGCCGTGAGCCCGCAGCTGCACCTCGCAACGCAGCGGCAGCTCGGGCGCTCGGGTGGTCCACAGTCCTGGCCCGGTGGTGATCCACCGCACGTCGAGCGCCTCGCGCGGCCCGACCGACACGGTCCGGCTGACCGGCTCCACCGCGAGGACGTAGCGCGGACGGCCGTCCGGCGCGGGCACCGTCAGATCAAGGCCGCGACGCTGCCCGACGGTGAAACCGTAGGTGCCGTCGTGCTGACCGAGCACCGCGCCGGTGAGCGCGTCGACGACCGGTCCGGGTCGCTCACCGAGCCGGTCGGCGAGGAAGGCCCGCGTGTCGCCGTGCGGCACGAAGCAGACGTCGTGGCTGTCGGGCTTCTGTGCGACGGCGAGCCCGCGCTCCGCCGCGTACGCGCGCACCTCGTCCTTGGTCCGGTCCCCCAGCGGCAGCACCGTGCGCGCGAGCTGCTCCCGGGTGAGGACGGCGAGCACGTAGGACTGGTCCTTCGCCTGGTCCACGCTCCGGCGCAGCCGACCACTCTCCAGGCGCGCGTGGTGACCGGTCACGACGGCGTCGAAGCCCAGCATCAGTGCGCGGTCGAGGACGGCCGTGAACTTGATGTGCTCGTTGCAGCGAAGGCAGGGGTTCGGCGTACGCCCGGCGGCGTACTCGGCGACGAAGTCGTCGACGACGTCCGCCCGGAAGCGCTCGGACAGGTCCCACACGTAGTACGGGATGCCGAGCACGTCGGCGGTCCGCGCAGCGTCCCGGGCGTCCTCCCGGCTGCAGCACCCCCGCGCGCCGGCCACCGCGTCGGGGACCTGGGCGAGCGCGAGGTGCACGCCGGTGACGTCGTGCCCGGCGTCCACCGACAGGGCTGCCGCCACCGCCGAGTCGACGCCGCCGGACATGGCCGCGAGCAGTCTCACCGTCGGGGCACCGAACGGGCTCGTGCGACGACCCCGGGAAGCACCCGGACGAGCGCATCGACGTCGGCCGCCGTCGAGGTGTGACCGAGGGAGAAGCGCAGCGCCGAGCTGCCGTGGTCGGAGCCCATGGCGACGAGCACGTGGGAGGGGCGTGAGACGCCGGCCGAGCAGGCGGAGCCCGTCGAGCAGTGCACGTCCTGGGCGTCCAGCAGCATCAGCAACGAGTCGCCCTCACAGCCGGGGAAGGAGAAGTGCGCGTTGCCGGGGAGGCGACCGGTCCCGCCCTGGGCGCCGTTGAGCACCGACCCGGGGACCGCCGCCCGCACCCGCGCGACCAGGTCGTCACGCAGGCCGGCGAGCCGCCGCGACTGCTCGGACCGACGCTGTTCAGCGAGCGAGACCGCGACCGCGAGGCCGGCTGCGGAGGCCACGTCGACGGTGCCGGAGCGCACGTCTCGCTCCTGGCCGCCACCGTGCAGCAACGGGGTGCAGGACGCTTCCCGACGAAGGAGCAGGGCGCCGACCCCCTGCGGACCGCCGAGCTTGTGCCCGGTCATGGTCAGCGCGTCGACCGGTAGCGCACCGAGGTCGACCGGCAGCTGCCCGACGGCCTGCACGGCGTCGGTGTGGAACGGGACTCCCCGCTCGTGGGTCAGCGTCGCCAGGGCCTCGACCGGCTGCACGGTGCCCACCTCGTTGTTGGCCCACATCACGGTGGCGAGAGCGACGTCGCTGCCGTCCCCGAGCGCCTCGGCGAAGGCGTCCTCGTCCACCCGCCCCGAGCCGTCCACCGGCACCCAGGTGACCAGCGCCCCCTCGTGGTCGGCGAGCCACTGCACCGCGTCGAGCACGGCGTGGTGCTCGACGGCTGACGCAAGGACTCGGGTGCGTCGCGCGTCCTGCTCTCGCCGAGCCCACCAAAGGCCCTTGACCGCGAGGTTGTCGCTCTCGGTGCCGCTGCCGGTGAGCAGCACCTCCGACGGCCGTGCTCCCAGCGCAGCCGCGACCGCCTCCCGGGACTCCTCCACCAGACGCCGCGCACGACGCCCGGCCGCATGGGCCGAAGAGGGGTTGCCGATCAGGCCCATCGCGTCCATCACCGCGTCACGGACTTCCTGGAGCACGGGGGTCGACGCCGCGTGGTCCAGGTAAGCCATGGGGTCCAGGGTACGGCCGGGCCGTCCGCTCGGCGCGCGGTGACGAGCACCTTCACGGACAGCCGCGGCGAGGCTGCGTCGTCGACGAGCCTCGCGCGGCGACCAGCATGGTCACGGACGCACGACGACCCGGCGTCCCGCCGTGCGGGACGCCGGGTCGTCGGAGTGCCGGGTCGGCTCAGCCCTTGCGCGAGGTGATCTCCTGCGTGAGGGCCGGGACGACGGTGTTGAGGTCTCCGACGAGGCCGTAGTCGGCGAGCTCGAAGATCGGAGCCTCCGGGTCCTTGTTGATGGCGACGATCGTCTTGCTGGTCTGCATGCCGGCCCGGTGCTGGATGGCGCCGGAGATGCCGACCGCGATGTAGAGCTGAGGCGACACGGTGCGTCCGGTCTGGCCGACCTGGTTCTGGTGGGGGTACCAGCCGGCGTCGGTCGCGGCGCGGGAGGCGCCCACGGCTGCACCCAGCGAGTCGGCGAGCGCCTCGATGATCGAGAAGTTCTCCGACGAGCCCACTCCTCGACCGCCGGACACGACGATCGGGGCGTCCCCGAGGTCGGGACGGCCGCCCTTGTCCTCGACGACCGACTCGACGATCCTGGCCGCCTTGTCGGCGTCGGCGAACGTCGCGGTGACCTGTTCGACGGTGCCTGAGGCAGCCGACCCGGTCGCCGGCGTGCTGTTGGCCCGCACCGTGATGATCGGGGTGCCCGTGGCGACCTTGCTCTGCACCACGACCGCGCCACCGAAGACCGGCTGCTCGGCGACGAGCTCGGCCGTCACCCCGACAGCGTCGGTGATCAGGCCGCTGCCGGTCTTGACCGCCAGACGGGCGGCGACCTCCTTGCCCTCCACCGTGCTCGGGAGCAGCACGGCGACCGGCGAGGTCGAGGCGACCAGCTCGGCCAGCAGCGTGGCCTTCGGGCCCGACAGGAAACCGTCGAGCTCCTCCGCCTCGCTGACGTAGACCTTTTCGGCCCCGTAGGCACCGAGCTTCTCGGCGGCCGCGCCCGCGCCCTTGCCGAGCGCCACCGCCGAAGGGGTGCCCAGCTCGCGCGCCAGGGTGAGCAGCTCGTAGCTGATCTTCTTGGGGACACCGTCGACGTGGTCGACGAGGACCAGGATCTCTGCCATCTTTTCCAGCCCTCTCAGACGAACTTCTGCGACGCGAGGAACGCGGCGACCTTCTGGCCACCGTCACCCTCGTCCTTGACGATCTCGCCGGCCTGACGAGGCGGGCGGTTGGCGAAATCGACGACCTGCGACGGGGCGGACGCCAGACCTACCTTGTCGGCCTCGACGGACACGTCGGCCAGGCTCACCGTGGTGAGCGGCTTCTTCTTCGCGGCCATGATGCCCTTGAAGGACGGGTAGCGAGGCTCGTTGATCTTCTCCACGACCGAAACGAAGGCCGGTGTGCCCGCCTCGACGACGTCATAGCCGTTCTCGGTCTGGCGCTCAATCCGGACGGTGCTGCCGTCGACGGTGACCTTGCGGGCACCGGACAGCTGCGGCTTGCCGGTGCGCTCCGCCAGCAGCGCAGTCATGATCGACATGCGCGAGTCAGTGGCCTCGGAGCCGGCGATGACCAGGTCGTACTCCAAGGTCTCGAGAACTTTGGACAACGCGTACGAGGTCTGCACAGCGTCCGAGCCGGCCAGTGCGTCGTCGACCAGGTGCACGGCCTTGTCGGCTCCCATCGAGAGCGCCTTGCGGATCGTCTCCACCGCGCGGTCCGGACCCATGGTCACGATCGTGACCTCTCCGCCCTGGGCGCCGGCGATCGTCAGCGCCTCCTCGACCGCGTACTCGTCGATCTCGTTCATCACGACGTCGACCGACGCGCGGTCCAACGTCTTGGTCGTGGGGTCCAGGTTGCGCTCGGCCCACGTGTCGGGAACCTGCTTCACCAGTACGACGATGTTCATGCTCGGGCGTCGACCTCCGGTCCGGGGCGCTCGCGGCGCCCGTGGGGTGTGCGCCCCGGACGGGGCGTCACAGCGACCCCCTCCCGGGGATCAGAACAGTCTCGAGGCTCTTGCTCCTTGCCTCACGATCCTCGACACGGTAGCGCCGTGCAAGTCAGGACGACCGTGACGTGACGCACGCTTGTTACCCGCCGGTAGCAACCACGACACCCCGGCCCGGTAGGTCAGCGGCCGACGAAGGTGGCCTTCCCCGGACCGTCCGCGAGGAAGCTCGCCATCCCCGCGCGCTGGTCCTCGGTCGCGAACAGCCCGGCGAAAAGCGCCGACTCCAGGCGCAGGGCGCTGTCCAGGTCCAGCTCGAGACCGTCGTCGATCGCCTGCTTGGCCGACCTGAGCGCGACTGCCGGACCGCGCGCGTAGGAAGCAGCCCGGGCGAGCGCCGCCTCGTACACCTGCCCGTCGGGCACCACCTCGTCGGCGATCCCGAGCGTGAGCGCCTCCGGCGCGGTCACCTGCCGACCGCTGAACACGAGGTCCTTGGCCTTCGCCGGTCCGACGAGCCGGGTCAGCCGCTGCGTCCCACCGGCGCCCGGCATGACGCCCAGCGTGATCTCCGGCACGCCGACCTTCGCGCGCTCCCCGAGGATGCGGAAGTCGGCCGCGAGCGCCAGCTCGAACCCGCCACCGAGCGCGAACCCGGTGACCGCCGCCACGACCGGCTTGGGCAGCCGGGCGACCACCTTGAGCGCGTCCTGCAGCCCGGTGCCCCAGGCAAGCATCTCGGCGTAAGAGAGCCCGGACATCTCCTTGATGTCAGCGCCGGCCGCGAAGATCCGCTCACCGCCGTAGAGCACGACGGCCCGCACCTCGTCCCGGCCACCCGCCTCGAGCGCGACCTCCGCCAGCTCCGTGCGCAGCTGCGCGTTGATCGCGTTCATCTTCGGCCGGTCGAGGCGGATCGTCCCGACCCCGTCCGCGATCTCCAGCCTGACCAGCTCACCCACGGCGTCCTCCGACGTCTCGCACTGCGTTTCACCTGACCGTACGACCACGCGGACCCTAGTGTGCGCACGGTGTCACCTTCGTCCCCCTGTCGCGGCGAACGCTCCAGGAGGAGCACCCGCGTGCCGACCCCGACAGCGGAGGTGATGGTGTGACGTCGACCGAAAGTCCTCGGGTGAGCTGGCGCGACGTGTCCGTCGACGGCGCCCGCGTGCGGCTCATGGAGGCAGGTCCGGAGACCGGCGACCCGTTGCTGTTCCTGCACGGCTGGGGGCTCTCTGCCGCCACCTACGCCGACGGCGTCGCCCGGCTGACGCGCACCGGCGTGCGGGTGATCGCGCCCTGCCTGCCCGGGTTCGGCGGCAGCGACGGCTTGGGGCTCCGAGAGATCGAACTCCCGGCGTACGCGCGTCGCCTCGGTCGCCTGGTGGACGTCCTGGAGATCGACACGCCGGTGTTCGTCGCCGGCCACTCGTTCGGGGCCGGGGTGGCGCTGCAGCTCGCGACCGACCGGCCCGACCTGGTGCGCGCGCTCACGCTCGTCAGCTCGGTGGGCGGTGCCCCCGGGCGTCGTTCCGGCCTCGTCGACGCCTCCTGGGCCCGTTGGGCGGCCGGCTTCCTCGGCGAGCTCGGTCCCCGCGAGGTGGCGCGCTCGGCGCCGTCCGTGCTGAAGGCGTTCCTCCCGAACCTGCTGCGCAACCCCGTGACCCTCGCCCTGACCGCGCGGGTCGCGCTCACCGCGTCGCTCGCCGACCAGGCCGCGGCCTTGGTGGCTCGCGGTCTGCCGGTGCTGTTCTTCTGGGGCGACGACGACCGGCTCATCGTCCCCGGCACCTTCGGCGGGGTCAGCGCCGAGCTGCCGGCCCAGATGGTCCACGGTCGGCACGGCTGGCTGCTCAGCCACCCCGAGGACTTCGCCGCAGTGCTCGGTGACGCGCTGGTGGTCCTGTCGCTCCTGGAGCGACGCTCTCCCGCCGCGCCCGGGCACGACCGTCGACCGCCGCGCGCGCTGGTGCTGCCGGCCGGGCTGTCGCTCGCCGACCTCCTGGCCGCGCGATGACACCCGCCCACCTGACGGCAGAGCGATGACACCCGCCCACCTGACGGCGCAGCGATGACCCTGCTGCACCCCGGCGCCCACCCGGACGCCGACGGCACCTGTTTTGCCGTCGTCGCCCCCGCACCGTCCGCCCTGCTGCTGTGCCTGACGACCCCGGACGGTGAACGGCAGGTGCCGATGACCCGAGGCCCGGGCCACCTGTGGTCGGCGTACGTGCCCGGGGTCGGGCCGGGACAGCGCTACGGCTACCGCGTGCCGGGCGTGCACGAGGACCGGCTGCTCCTGGACCCCAACGCGCACCGACTGACCGGCGACCTCCGGATCCCCACGCAGGACCGCCCCGGCTCGGTGCCGCTGTCGGTCGTGGTCGCCCCTGCCTCGCCGGAGCAGGACCACCGTCCGCACACGCCGTGGCGCGACACCGTGGTGTACGAGCTGCACGTGCGGGGCTTCACCAAGACCCATCCGGACGTGCCGGAGCACCTGCGCGGCACGTACGCCGGGCTCGCCCACCCGTCAGCGATCGCGCACCTGGTCTCCCTCGGTGTCACCGCGGTGGAGCTGCTCCCGGTAGCGCACTTCGTCGACGAGCCGCACCTGCAGCAGCTCGGTCTGACCAACTACTGGGGCTACAACCCGGTGGCCTTTGCCGCACCCCACGAGGCGTACGCCGCGACCGACGACCCGGTCACCGAGTTCCGGGACATGGTGCGCACGCTGCACGCCGCCGGGCTCGAGGTGCTGCTCGACGTCGTCGTGAACCACACCGGCGAGGGTGACGCGCACGGCCCGGTGCTGAGCTGGAAGGCGCTCGACCCCCAGGGGGCGTACCGGCACGCGCCGGACGGCAGCTACGAGGACGTGACCGGCTGCGGCGCCACCGTCGACACCCGCACCCCGCACGTGCTGCGCACCGTCACCGACGCGCTCCGCTGGTGGGCCACCACGATGCAGGTCGACGGTTTCCGCTTCGACCTCGCACCGGCGCTGGACCGGGGCGGCGCCTTCCTGCAGACGCTCGACCAGGACCCGGTGCTGGGTCACCTCAAGCTGATCGCCGAACCGTGGGACCTCGGGCCGGACGGCTACCGGATCGGCCGTTTCCCGCACCCGTGGGCCGAGTGGAACGGTCGCTTCCGTGACGACGTACGCGACTTCTGGGCGGGTGGTCGGACCGGTCCCGCGCAGCTGGCCACCCGTCTGTGCGGCTCCCCCGACCTCTACGACAGGCACGGCCGGGCGGCCTGGGCCTCGGTCAACCTGGTCACCGCGCACGACGGGTTCACCCTTCGCGACCTCACGACGTACGCGCACAAGCGCAACCTGGACAACGGCGAGGACGGCCGTGACGGCGAGCAGCACAACCACGGCTGGGACTGCGGTGTTGACGGAGAGACCGACGATGCACAGGTGAACGCGCTGAGGCTGCGGCAGGCCGCAAACCTGCTCAGCACGCTGCTGCTCTCCCGAGGCGTGCCGATGCTGGCGATGGGCGACGAGGTACGGAGAACACAGCAGGGCAACAACAACGCCTACTGCCAGGACGGACCGGTGTCCTGGCAGCCCTGGAAGACCGGTCCCGACGCCGCGTGGCTTGGAGCGACGATCGCCACGCTGGTCGCGCTGCGCCGCGAGGCCGGGATCGGCACCGACAGCTTCCCCGGACCGGAAGACATCACCTGGTTCGGGCCGGGCGGGCCGCTCGCCGGTGACGGCTGGGACGGCGCCTGCGACACCCTGGGCATGCTG
The DNA here is from genome assembly GCA_038235705.1 of Mycobacteriales bacterium. Classification (GTDB taxonomy): domain Bacteria; phylum Actinomycetota; class Actinomycetes; order Mycobacteriales; family SCTD01; genus CANKBT01. The sequence continues at coordinate 23,586 of JBBSTR010000001.1, read as the reverse complement.
CTGCCCGGGCGCCTCGTCGTGATCCTGCACCGCGGCGCGCAGGAGGTCCAGGTGCCGCTTCCCGACGGCACGTCCAGCCTGGTCCTGGACACGTCGAGGACCCTCACGGGCGACGTGCGAGGCTGCGTCCGGGTGAGCTCCCACAGCGTGGTGGTCCTGCGCCCGACAGCCGCGAGCAGCCGTCCGGTGGGTCACCTGTCGAGCTGAACCTGCCGACGCGATGAACCGTGACCGGGCGGGTCACGAACCTCAAGAGCAGCACCACGCCCGCCATCACCCGTTTCGCCAGGGTCCGATGACGGAAGACCGGGTCTACCAGGCCCGCGACCCCGCACCTCTTGGAGGCTCCCGTGCGTCAGCGCACCCAGCTCGCCCTCGTGGCGATCACCACGCTCGCGATCGCGGCCGGTGGAGTGGTCACCGCCATCGTGCTGGACGACTCCGCGCAGAGCACGGACCAGGCCTCGAACGCCCAGGCGTTCACCGCGCCGGAGACCACGCCGCCGTCCGTCACCGACGCACCGGTCCCAGCGACCAGCCCGACCGCGCCGGGTCCGACCACGTCCTCGGCGAGCCCGGCCACGACGGCACCGGCCACGACCCGGCCGGTCGCCGCGCCAGGCGTGACGCGAGCGCCCGTCACCCCGACGACCCAGGACCCGGCTGCGGTCGCGCCCCCGGCAGCCGTCGCTACGGTCTTGCCGGTGGCCGCCCAGGCAGCACCGATCTCCTACACGGTCAAACCCGGCGACACGTTGTCCGACATCGCCGCTTGGTTCGCTCTGAACGGCTACACCGGGCTGTATGAGGCCAACTGGGCCGTCATCGGCAGCAACCCCGACCTGATCCGTCCCGGTCAGGTGTTCACGATCGTGGGCGGTCAGCTGCAGATGCCCCAGGGCTGACGCGGGCACAGGGCGGACGCGGGCCCGGGTGCGAGGCCCGTGCCCGTCCTGCTCAGGCCGACGTCACCAGCGCGAGGTCGGCGGGCCCGGGCAGCAGCGCGTTCACCGGGAGCACCCGCACCGCGTAACCGAACGCTCCGGCCCGGTCCAGAGGGATCTCTCCCTGGAACCGGGGATGCCCCTGGTCGTCGTGCCCGTCCGGCGCGAGCGCCAGCAGGGTGGGCGACCGCAGCTCGTCCGTCTCGTCGACCCGTCCGTACGCCGCCTGGACCAGCACCGAGTCCGCGTCGATCCCGGCGAGGTCAACCGTGGCCCGCAGCCCCAGCCGGGCGCCGACCTCGGGTGCGTCGGCCACGCCGAACGCCTCCACGTGCACCACCCGGACGCCGGCCCAGGCCCCGGTCACCGCGGCCCGCCAGGCCGACAGCTCACGGGCCGGCGTGTAGTCGTTCGAGGACAGCGCCCGGGACGCCAGTGCTGCCGGCGCGTACAGCTGCTCTACGTAGTCGCGGACCATCCGGCTCGCGAGCACCTTCGGGCCGAGGGTCTTCAGCGTGTGCTGCACCATCTGCACCCAGCGCTGCGGCACACCTGCGTCGTCGACGTCGTAGAAGCGGGTGCGGACCTGGTTCTCGACCAGGTCGTAGAAGGCGTCCGCCTCCAGCTCGTCCCGCCGGTCGGGGTCGTCGATGCCGTCGGCCGTGGGGATGGCCCAGCCGTTCTGGCCGTCGTACATCTCGTCCCACCAGCCGTCCAGGATCGACAGGTTGAGCCCGCCGTTCAGCGCCGACTTCATGCCGCTGGTCCCACAGGCCTCCAGCGGGCGCAACGGGTTGTTGAGCCAGACGTCGCAGCCCGCGTACAGGTAGCGGGCCATCCCGATGTCGTAGTCCGGCAGGAACGCGATCCGGTGCCGGACCGCCTTGTCGTCGGCGAACTGCACGATCTGCCGGATGAGCTCCTTGCCCCCGTCGTCGGCCGGGTGGCTCTTGCCCGCGATGATCAGCTGCACCGGCCGGTCCGGGTCGGTGAGCAGGGCCCGGAGCCGCTCCGGGTCGCGCATCATCAGCGTCAGCCGCTTGTAGGACGGCACCCGGCGCGCGAAGCCGATCGTCAGCACGTCCGGGTCGAAGGCGCCGCCGGTCCAGGCAAGCTCGGACTCGGTGCGCCCACGCTGCAGGCACGAGGCGTGCACCCGACGGCGCGCCTCGATCACGAGCCGCTCGCGCATCCGTCGACGCGTGGACCAGACGAGCGCCGGGTCGAGCCCGCCGATCGCCTCCCAGCGCTGCGCCTCGGTGACCAGCGAGCGGCCCAGCTCGCGCTCAGCCAGCTCGAAGACCTCGGGGGCGACCCAGGTCGCGGCGTGCACGCCGTTGGTGATGCTGCTGATCGGCACCTCGGACTGGTCGAACCCGGGCCACAGGCTGGCAAACATCCCGCGGCTCACGATGCCGTGCAGCTTCGCGACCCCGTTGCGGCGCTGCGCCATCCGCAGCCCCATGTGCGCCATGTTGAACATCGACGGGTCAGGCTCTGCGCCCATCTCGAGCAGACGCTCCACGGGCAGGCCCGCGGCCTCCCACTCGGTGCCCGCGCCGAAGGTGGCGCGGATCAGGGCGACGTCGAACCGGTCGATGCCGGCGGGGACCGGGGTGTGGGTGGTGAATACCGTGCCGGCGCGGACCGCCTCGATCGCCTCCTCCACCGTGAGCCCTGCGGCGACGAGCTCGCGGACGCGCTCGACCCCCAGGAAGCCTGCGTGACCCTCGTTGGTGTGGAAGACCTCGGGCGCCGGATCGCCGGTGACCGCCGACCAGGCCCGCAGCGCGCGTACGCCGCCGATGCCCAGCAGCAGCTCCTGCTTGAGCCGGTGGTCGGCGCCGCCGCCGTACAGCCGGTCGGTGACGTCGCGCAGCTCCACGCTGTTGTCCTCGACGTCGCTGTCCAGCAGCAAAAGGGGCACCCGACCGACCTGGGCGCGCCAGACCTGGGCGTGGAGCACCTCGCCGCCGGCGAGCCCGACGTCCACCCGGACCGGGGCACCGGAGGAGTCCTGGAGCAGCGTGAGCGGCAGCCCGTGGGGGTCCAGCGGCGGATAGCGCTCCTGCTGCCAGCCGTCGGCCGACAGCGACTGCTTGAAGTAGCCGGACCGGTAGAGCAGCCCGACGCCGACGATCGGCACGCCGAGGTCGCTGGCGGCCTTCAGGTGGTCGCCGGCCAGGATCCCCAGCCCCCCGGAATACTGCGGGAGCACCTCGGTGATCCCGAACTCCGGGGAGAAGTAGGCGATCGCCGTCGGCGCCCCGTCCTGCTCCTGGTACCAGCGCGGCGCCGACAGGTAGTCCTCGAGGTCGGCATGGGCGGCGGCCTGGCGACCGAGGAAGTCGTCGTCGACGGCGAGCGCCGCCAGCCGCTCGGGGCTGACCTCGGCGAGCAGGCGCAACGGGTCGCCGGAAACCTCCTGCCACACGTCCGGTTCGACCGACGCAAACAGCGCCTGCGTCGGTTCGTGCCAGGACCACCGCAGGTTGGACACGAGCTCACCGAGCGGCGCGAGCGGGGCGGGCAGGGCAAGGCGGACGGTCATCCGTCGGAGGGCGCGCACGGCGGTGACCTTAGCGCCACGTGATCGTCTCGTCACGACCCGCAGACGGGCGTTCACGATCGCGTCGCCTGGGTAACGGCTTCACGATGGTTGGTCGCATAGCAGTCACAGGAGTCCAGCCGACGGTGTCGTGCGGGCGCTACCCAGCGCGCGCGGTCGTCGGAGAGCAGCTGACGGTGTCAGCGACGGTGTTCCGGGAGGGTCACGACGCGGTCGGCGCAAACGTGGTGGTGACGCGTCCGGACGGCAGCACGCTGCCGTTCCTGCGGATGCGTCCCGGCACGCCAGGGCTGGATCTCTGGCACGCCGACGTCACGTTCGACGCCGAAGGAGCGTGGAGCTTCGTCGTCGAGGCGTGGGACGACCCGCTCGGCACGTGGTTCCACGACGCACCGCTCAAGGTCGACGCGGGGGTCGACGTCGAGCTCATGCTCGAGGAAGGTGCGCGGCTGTTCGAGCCCTGCGGGAAGGCCGGAAAGGCTGCGGCGAAGGTGCTCCGTGATCAGAAGGCCGATGTGGCCACCCGCCTGGCCGCCGGCACCTCGCTCGAGGAGCCGATGCGCGAGACCCCGATCCGTCGGCTGGTCACCAGCGAGGACGCACGGGGCGTGTGGGTCGACCGGGAGCGCGCCACGTACGGCGCCTGGTACGAGTTCTTCCCACGCAGCGAGGGCGCTGTGGTCACCGACACCTCACAGACGTCCGGGACATTCCGCACGGCCATGGAGCGTCTGCCGGCCGTCGCAGAGATGGGCTTCGACGTGGTCTACCTCCCGCCGGTCCACCCGGTCGGCGAGGTCAACCGCAAGGGTCCGAACAACACGCTGACCCCAGGCCCGGACGACGTCGGCTCGCCCTGGGCGATCGGCAGCAAGGACGGCGGTCACGACGCGATCCACCCCGACCTCGGCACGATCGACGACTTCGACGCCTTCGTCGCACGCACCCGTGAGCTGGGCATGGAGGTCGCGCTCGACCTCGCGCTGCAGTGCGCGCCGGACCACCCGTGGGCGACCGAGCACCCGGAGTGGTTCACCACCCGGGCCGACGGCAGCATCGCCTTCGCGGAGAACCCGCCGAAGAAGTACCAGGACATCTATCCGGTCAACTTCGACAACGACCCCGAGGGCCTCTACACCGAGGTGCTGCGGGTGGTCCGGCACTGGACCAGCCACCACGTGCGCATCTTCCGGGTCGACAACCCGCACACCAAGCCGCTGGCCTTCTGGGAGCGGCTGATCGCCGAGGTGAAGAGCACCGAGCCCGACGTGCTCTTCCTGGCCGAGGCGTTCACCCGACCGGCGATGATGCACGAGCTGGCGCGGATCGGCTTCACGCAGTCCTACACGTACTTCACCTGGCGCACCGGCAAGGACGAGCTGGCCGAGTACGCCCTGGAGCTGCAGGACGCCGCCGACTACATGCGGCCAAACTTCTTTGTGAACACCCCAGACATCCTGCACGCCTCGCTGCAGTACGGCGGGCCGCCGGTGTTCAAGATCCGGGCCGTGCTCGCGGCTCTGCTGTCGCCCACCTACGGCGTCTACGCGGGCTTCGAGCTGTATGAGCACGTGGCCGTCCGGCCGGGGTCCGAAGAATATCTCGACAGCGAGAAATATCAGCTGCGACCGCGCGACTGGAGCACGCCTGAGCTCACCCTCGCGCCCTACCTCACGATGCTCAACACCTTCCGGCGCGAGCACCCGGCCACGCACCGGCTGCGCGGGCTGACGATCCACGACGTGGACAGCCCCGACGTCCTGTGCTGGAGCCGACGCGACCCGGACGGTGACGTCGTTCTGGTCGTGGTCAACCTCGACCCGCACGGAGCCCGCGAGGCCACGGTCTCGCTCGACCTCCCGGCCCTGGGGATCGACTCCGGCCAGCCGTTCACCGTGACCGACGCGGTGACCGGTGCCTCGTTCACCTGGGGGCAGCGCAACTACGTGCGGCTGGACCCCTTCGGCGAACCCGCCCACGTCTTCAGCCTCACCTCCGGAGCGCGCGCATGACCGAGCCGTTGTCCGAGCCCGACACCCTCGTGTCGCTGGAGGAGAGCCAGGACCCGCTGTGGTTCAAGAGGGCGGTGTTCTACGAGGTCCTCATCCGAGGGTTCGCCGACAGCAACAGTGACGGCACCGGCGACCTGAAGGGTCTGACCGGCAAGCTGGACTACCTGCAGTGGCTCGGCGTCGACTGCGTGTGGCTGCTGCCGATCTATCAGTCGCCGCTGCGCGACGGTGGCTACGACATCAGCGACTACACGGCCGTGCTGCCAGAGTTCGGTGACCTCGGAGACTTCATCCACCTCGTCGACGAGGCGCACAAGCGCGGGATGCGGATCATCGCCGACCTGGTCATGAACCACAGCAGCGATCAGCACCCGTGGTTCCAGGCCTCCCGCAGCGACCCCGACGGGCCTTACGGCGACTACTACGTCTGGTCCGACACCGACGACCTCTACCCCGACGCCAGGATCATCTTCGTCGACACCGAGAAGTCGAACTGGACCTGGGACCCGGTGCGCGAGCAGTTCTTCTGGCACCGCTTCTTCAGCCACCAGCCGGACCTCAACTACGAGAACCCCGAGGTCCAGACGGCGATGATCGACGTCTGCAAGTTCTGGCTCGACCTCGGCATCGACGGCTTCCGGCTCGACGCGGTCCCCTACCTGTTCGTCCGCGAGGGCACCAACGGCGAGAACCTCCCGCCGACCCACGACTTCCTGAAGCGCCTGCGCACCGAGGTCGACGAGCTCTACCCCGACCGCGTCCTGCTGTGCGAGGCCAACCAGTGGCCGGAGGACGTCGTCGAGTACTTCGGTGACCCGTCGGTCGGCGACGAGTGCCAGATGGCCTTCCACTTCCCGTTGATGCCGCGCCTGTTCATGGCCGTACGAAGAGAGTCGCGCTACCCGATCACCGAGATCCTCGCGCAGACGCCGGAGATCCCGAAGAACTGCCAGTGGGGCATCTTCCTGCGCAACCACGACGAGCTGACGCTCGAGATGGTCAGCGACGAGGAACGCGACTACATGTACAGCGAGTACGCCAAGGACCCGCGGATGAAGTCCAACGTCGGGATCGCCCGGCGCCTGGCCCCGCTCCTGGAGAACGACCGCAACCAGATCGAGCTGTTCACCGGTCTGCTGCTCTCGTTGCCCGGCTCACCGGTGCTCTACTACGGCGACGAGATCGGGATGGGCGACAACATCTACCTCGGTGACCGCGACGGCGTGCGCACCCCGATGCAGTGGAGCGCCGACCGTAACGCCGGGTTCAGTCACTGCGACCCGCAGATGCTCTACCTGCCGACCATCCTTGACCCGGTCTACGGCTACCAGGGGCTCAACGTCGAGGCCCAGATGCGGTCCTCCTCCTCGCTGCTGCAGTGGACCCGCAAGATGCTCGCCGTACGCAAGCAGCACCCGGTCTTCGGGATGGGCGACTACGCCGAGCTGGGTGCCAGCAACCCGTCGATCCTGGCCTTCTCGCGGACGTTCGGCGACGACAAGGTGTTCTGCGTCAACAACCTGTCGCGCTTCCCGCAGCCGGTCGAGCTGGACCTGCACGAGTGGGAGGGCTACGCGCCGGTCGAGCTCACCGGCGGTGTCCGCTTCCCCGACATCGGTGAGCTGCCCTACCTCCTGTCGATCCCCGGCCACGGCTTCCTGTGGTTCGCGCTGCGGCCGGCGGACGCGCCGTGAGCGCGCTGGAACGTCTGCTGACGGCGTGGCTCCCCGGTCAGCGCTGGTACGGCGGAAAGGGTGACGAGATCACCGGGCTGTCCGTGGTGTCGCAGACCGAGGTGCTGTCCGGCGATCCTGACGTCCAGCACCTCGTGGTCGAGGTGACGGCGAGCCGCGGGACCGACCGGTACCAGCTGCTTCTCGGACGCCGGGCCGGCCCGATCGAGCAGCGTCTCCAGCACGCCGTGATCGGCGAGCTGGACGGCGCCACGGCCTACGACGCCGTGCACGACCCCGAGCTGACCAGCGCGCTGCTGGCTCACCTGGCCTCGGGCGAGGCCCTCGGGGACCTCTCGTTCACGACCTGCGGGGAGATCGACCCGACCTTGTCAGGTCGGGTGATGACGGCGGAACAGAGCAACACCTCCGTGGTGTACGGCGACGCCGCGATCTTGAAGCTCTTCCGCCGCCTGCAGCCGGGCGAGAACCCCGACGTCGAGGTGACGCGTGCGCTGGCGCAGGCGGGCAGCACCAACGTGCCTGCACCGCTCGCCTGGTTCACCGGACCGGTCGGGGGTGAGCAGACCACGCTGGGCCTGCTGCAGACCTTCATGACCGGCGCCAGCGACGGATGGGCGATGGCGACCGCCAGCGTCCGGGACCTGTTCGCCGAGGGTGACCTGCGCGCCGACGAGGTCGGCGGTGACTTCGCCTCCGAGTCCGAGCGGCTGGGTCGTGCCACGGCAGAGGTGCACCTCGCGATGGCGACTGCGCTGCCGACCCGTGAGGTCGACGCGTCGGACTTCCAGGCCACGGCGAGCCAGCTCGCCGACCGCGCCCGAGCCGCGGCTGCCGACGTCCCCGAGCTCGCCGCCCACCTGCCTCGCCTGCTCGCGCTCTACGACGCGTTCGGCGGTCAGTCCGGCACCGTCACGATCCAGCGCATCCACGGCGACCTGCACCTGGGCCAGGTCCTGCGCACGCAGGACGGGTGGGTGCTGCTCGACTTCGAGGGTGAGCCGGCCCGACCGCTCGCCGAGCGGACCACGCTCATGAACCCGCTGCGCGACGTCGCAGGCATGCTGCGCAGCTTCGACTACGCCGCCCATCACCTGCTCGCCGAGGGGCCGGCTGCGTCACAGCTCGCGTACCGAGCGCTGGAGTGGGCAGGGCGCAACCGCTCCGCCTTCTGCGACGGCTATGCCGCCGCGGCAGGCCACGACCCCCGCGACCAGCCCGAACGGCTGCTCGCCTTCGAGCTCGACAAGGCGGTGTACGAGGTGCTCTACGAAGCCCGGAACCGCCCCGCCTGGTTGTCCGTACCGCTGGGCTCCATCGAGCGAATCCTGCAGGAGGACACATGACCGACCCCGACACGCCCGCCGGCAGCGCCAAGCACAAGGCGGCCAAGGCCGTTAAGGCCGGGGCAGCGGCGGTCAAGAAGACCACGACGCGCAAGCCGGTGCCCGAGCCGGTCGACGCGTCCGTCAAGACCCCCGCGGCGAAGAAGACCCCGGCCAAGAGCACTCCCGCCGCTCCGGTCGCGACCCTGGCCGACCGCCGTCCTGCACCCTCCGCCGAGGAGCTGGAGCGCCTGGCCGGTGGTGCGCACGCCGACCCGCACAGCATCCTCGGCATGCACCCGAGCGGAGACGGGGTGGTCGTCAGGGCGCTGCGCCCCGGCGCCGAACGGGTCACGGCCAAGATCGCCGGCAAGGACCACGACCTGCCGCACATCGGTCACGGCGTGTTCGCCGCCCAGCTCGACGGGGTGACCTCGCAGGACTACCGGCTCGACGTCGCCTACCACGGCGACACCTACCCGAGCGACGAGCCCTACCGGTTCCTGCCGACCCTCGGCGAGATGGACCTCTACCTCATCGGAGAGGGCCGGCACGAAGAGCTGTGGACCGTGCTGGGTGCGCACGTGCGCTCCTACGACGGCACGCTCGGCACCGTAGAAGGCACGTCGTTCGCCGTCTGGGCGCCGAACGCCCGCGGCGTACGGGTCGTCGGTGACTTCAACGGCTGGGACGGCCAGAGCCACCCGATGCGCAGCCTCGGCAGCTCGGGTGTCTGGGAGCTGTTCCTGCCCGGCGTCGGCGAGGGAGCGCGCTACAAGTACGCGATCCTCGGCCAGGACGGGCAGTGGCACGACAAGGCGGACCCGATGGCCCGCGCGACCGAGGTCCCGCCGCTCACGGCCAGCGTCGTCGAGCAGTCCTCCTACACCTGGGCCGACGACGAGTGGATGAGCCTGCGCGCCGAGAGCTCCCCGCACGCCCGACCGATGAGCACCTACGAGGTGCACCTGGGTTCCTGGCGTCAGGGGCTGTCCTACGTCGAGCTCGCCGACCAGCTCACCGAGTACGTCACCTGGCTCGGCTACACGCACGTCGAGATGCTCCCCGTCGCCGAGCACCCGTTCGGCGGGTCGTGGGGCTACCAGGTCACCGGCTACTACGCGCCGACCTCGCGCTTCGGCTCCCCGGACGAGTTCCGCTACCTGGTGGACCGGCTGCACCAGGCCGGCATCGGCGTCATCGTCGACTGGGTGCCCGCGCACTTCCCGAAGGACGAGTTCGCGCTGGCCCGGTTCGACGGCACGGCGCTCTACGAGCACGCCGACCCCAGGCGCGGCGAGCAGATGGACTGGGGCACGTACGTCTTCGACTTCGGTCGCCGTGAGGTGCGCAACTTTCTTGTCGCCAACGCGACCTACTGGCTGCAGGAGATGCACGTCGACGGGCTGCGGGTCGACGCCGTCGCGTCGATGCTCTACCTGGACTACTCCCGCGAGGACGGCCAGTGGGAGCCGAACCAGTACGGCGGGCGCGAAAACCTGGAGGCCGTCGCCTTCCTCCAAGAGATGAACTCGGTCGTCTACCGCCGGGTGCCGGGCATCATGACCATCGCGGAGGAGTCCACGGCCTGGCCGGGCGTCTCGCGCCCGACCCACCTCGGTGGCCTCGGCTTCGGGTTCAAGTGGAACATGGGCTGGATGCACGACTCGCTCGACTACGTCGCGCACGAGCCGGTGCACCGCGGCTACCACCACCACCAGATGACGTTCTCGATGGTCTACGCATATTCCGAGAACTACGTGCTGCCGATCAGTCACGACGAGGTCGTTCACGGCAAGGGCTCGCTGCTGCGCAAGATGCCCGGCGACCGCTGGCAGCAGCTGGCGAACGTCCGCGCCTACCTGGCGTTCCAGTGGGCGCACCCGGGCAAGCAGCTGCTGTTCATGGGCAGCGAGTTTGCGCAGGAGTCCGAGTGGTCGGAGGAGCGCAGCCTCGACTGGTGGCTGCTGGACCTGCCGGACCACCGCGGGGTCGCGCTCGCGCTGCGCGAGCTGAACCGGGTCTACAAGCAGACGTCCGCGCTGTGGTCGCTCGACCATGAGGCTTCCGGCTTTTCGTGGATCGACGCGAACGACGCGACGGGCAACGTCTTCTCGTTCCTGCGTTTCGGCGCCGACGGCTCGGCGTTGGCCTGCGTCAGCAACTTCGCCGGGACTCCGCACGACGGCTACCGGCTGGGTCTGCCGTGGTCGGGCGAGTGGTCCGAGGTCGTCAACACCGACGCAGAGATGTTCAACGGCAGCGGCGTCGGCAACTTCGGAGGCGTTCGCGCTGAAGACGACGGCTGGCACGGCCAGCCGTCCTCAGCCCTGCTGCGCCTCCCGCCGTTGGGCACGGTCTGGCTGACCAGCCAGGGCCCGGCGTGACTGCCGTGCTGACCGTCGAGCACGACCCGAGCGAGGTGGGCGTCGACGTCCGGCGGCTCGCCGTCATCGACACCCTGCTCGGCGGCTACGTCGACGACGGGCGCCTCGCCGGCGCTCAGGTCCGGGTGTCACGACGCGGTCGCACCGTGCACAGCCAGACCTACGGCATGCGTGACCGAGAGGCCGGCACGCCCGTCGAGGCCGACACGCTCTGGCGGATCTACTCGATGACCAAACCGATCACGGCCGTTGCGGCGATGCAGCTCGTCGAGCAGGGCCGGCTGCGGTTGAACGACGAGATCTCCCGCTGGCTGCCGGAGTTCGCCGACATGCGGATCCTGGTCGGCGGGAGCCTGGACAATCCCAGCACCGTTCCGGCGACCCAGCCCATCCGCGTGTGGCACCTGCTGACACACACCGCCGGGCTCACCTACGCCTTCACGCGCTCCAGCCTGCTGGACGAGCTGTACCGCGCCGCTGGCGCCGACCCGATCGCCGATCCCGGTCCCGACCTGACCGAGCTGTGCCGTCGCTGGGCCGCCCTGCCCCTGCTCTTCGAGCCCGGCCGGGCATGGAACTACTCGGTCGCTACCGACGTCCTGGGCCGTCTCGTCGAGGTGGTTGCCGGTGAAGCCCTCGACGAGGTGTTCACCAGGCAGGTCTTCCAGCCGCTGGGCATGGTCGACACCCGCTGGTGGGTGGACGACGACGACGCGTCCCGGCTCGCCGCGCTCTACACGCTCGGCCCGGAAGGACGCGCCGTACGCCACGACGCCCTCGGTTCACAGGCCCGGCAGCGTCCCTCCGCGCTCTCGGGCGGCGGCGGCCTCATCAGCACGGCGGCCGACTACGCCCGGTTCACCGCGATGCTGCTCGGGGGCGGTGCGGTCGGTGAGACCCGGCTGCTGGGCCCCCGGACGGTGGCCTACATGTCCCGCAACCATCTCCCGGGCGGTGCCACCCTGGCCGCCATCGGTCGCGGGCAGTTCGCCGAGACCGGTTTCGAGGGCACCGGCTTCGGGCTCGGCGTCGCCGTCGCCGTGGACCCGGTCGCGAACAAGGTCCCCGCCAACCCGGGTGAGATCACCTGGGGCGGCCTGGCGAGCACGGCCTTTTGGGTCGACCCGGTCGAGCAGCTGACGGTGGAGTTCTACACCCAGCTGGTGCCGTCCTCGGCACACCCGATCCGCACCGAGCTGCGCCAGGTCGTGCAGGCCGCCCTGGTCGACTGAGCTCCTCCACGAACCAGGCCTGCCGACCGCGCTCAGACCAGGTCGGCGCTCAGGCCGGGGCGAGCGAGGACAGGTGGTCCTCCAACAGCGCGTTAACCGCCTCGGGGTTCTCCAACGCGTGGACGTGCCCGGTCCGCGGCATGTATTCCAGACGCGAGTGCGGCACCAACGCGTGGATCTGCTCCGACTTCGGCGGCGGATAGGTCGCGTCCTCCGTGCCGGCCACGACCAGCATCGGGATCGTGATGCCCGGCAGCTCGTCCAGCACCGAGTCCCGGTGGGCGATGTGCCAACCGGCGTCTGCATACTCCGGGGTGCGGCTCAGCAACAGCTCTCGGACCCCGGCCAGGGTCTCCGCGCGGGCGGGATCGGTGAGCGTGGTCGTGCCCATCATGAACTGCAGAACCCCCTCCAGCACCGGCTCCATGCCCTGCTCACCGAAGACCTCGAACAGCCCGTCCATCTGCTCGGCTGACTCCTCGACGTCGGCCGAGGTGCCCATCAGGACGACGGACCGGAGCAGCTCGGGGTGCCTGGCCGCGAGTCGCAGCCCGACGAACCCGCCCATCGAGTTGCCGACGAAGGTCACCGGCGCGAGGTCCAGCTCAGCGATGAGCGCTGCGGCGTCCTCGGTGAGGATGTCCATGTCCAGCTCGTCGCGAGGGTGCCGAGCGCTCTCGCCCTGGCCCCGGTGGTCGTAGCGCACCACCCGGTAGCGGTCCTTGAACGCTTCGGCCTGGGCACGGAACATCCGGGTGTCGAAAAACATCGACGGGCTGAGCAGCAGAGCCGGAGCGTCCCTCGGTCCCTCGTCGACGTAGTGCAGAGTCGTGCCGTTGACCTGTGCTTCTGGCATGTCTTCCTCCGGTTGGTCATCACGTACGTGTCGTCACGAGCGGTGGCTGGTCATCCTGGGGCTCGCGCCGGGGCGCCGTGACGCTGACCCCCGTCGATCACCAGCGTCTCACCGGTGATCCAGGAGGACATGTCCGACGCCAGGAAGAGCACGGCGTCGGCGACGTCCTCAGGCTCCCCGATGCGTGCGAGCGGAGTCTTGTCGGCCACCTCCTGCTCGTGCTCCTGCCAGAGCGCCTCGGCCAGCCGGGTGCGAACCACGCCGGGCGCGACCGCATTGACCCGGACCCGGGGCCCCATCTCCAGGGCCATCTGGCTGGTCAGGTGAATGAGCGCGGCCTTCGACGCGTGGTAGACGCCGAGGTCCGGTCCGACGATGAGGCCGCCCAGGGAGGCGTTGTTGACCACGACGCCGCCGTGGTCGCGCATCCAGGCACGCCAGACCAGTCCGGTCCACAGCGACGGACCCCAGAGGTTGATGTCCAGGGTCTTGGCGAACCGTCCGTGGTCCTGGTCAAGGACCGGCCCGAACGAGGGGTTGGTCCCGGCGTTGTTGACCAGGACGTCCACGCTGCCGAAGCGCTCGACGGCCCCGTCGACGCACGCCTTCGCCGCGGCCTCGTCGGTGACGTGCGCCTGCACACCGACCGCGCCGTGGCCCACCTGCTCTGCCGCTTCGTCCGCGGCCGCCTGATGGCGCGAGGTCAGCACGACCTGGGCGCCGTGCTCAGCCAACGACCTGGCCACGGCCAGCCCGATCCCGCGGGAGGCGCCGGTGACGATCGCGGTCCGACCGGTCAGGTCCGTGCCGACCACGTCAGCGTCCCGCCGACGGCACGCGCTTGAGCTCGCGCTGGGCGATCGAGCGCTTGTGCACCTCGTCCGGTCCGTCGGCCAGACGCAGGGTGCGCTGGTGGGCCCACATCCAGGCGAGCGGGAAGTCGTCGGAGACCCCGCCACCACCGTGCACCTGGATGGCGCGGTCCATGACCTTGAGCGCCATCGCCGGGGCCGCCACCTTGATCGCGGAGATCTCGGTGCGGGCCGACTTGTTGCCGACCGTGTCCATCAGCCACGCCGTCTTCATCGTGAGCAGCCGGACCATCTCGATCTCGATCCGGGACTCCGCGATCCAGTCCTGGATGTTGGCCCGCTCGGAGATCGGCTGCCCGAACGACACCCGGTTCTGCGCCCGGTGGCACATCAGCTCCAGCGCCCGCTCGGCCGCTCCGATGGAGCGCATGCAGTGGTGGATGCGGCCGGGCCCGAGGCGGGCCTGGCTGATGGCGAAGCCGTCGCCCTCGCCCGAGAGCAGCGCGTCGACGCCGACCCGGGCGTCGGTGAACCGGACCTCGGCGTGGCCCTCGACGTCCTGGTAGCCGAAGACCGGCAGCCCGCGGACGATCTCGACCCCAGGCGTGTCCAGGGGGACGACGATCATCGACTGCTGCTTGTGCCGCGCGGCGCTCGGGTCGGTCTTGCCCATCACGATCAGGACTCGGCAGTTCTTGTGGAGGGCGTTGGAGGTCCACCACTTGCGGCCGTTGAGGACGTACTCGTCACCGTCACGTTCGATGCGCATCTCGATGTTGCTCGCGTCCGAGCTGGCCACGTCAGGCTCGGTCATCGCGAACGCGGACCGCACCTCCCCTTCGAGCAGCGGCCGCAGCCAGCGGTCCTTGTGCTCCTGGGTGCCGAACAGCGTCAGCACCTCCATGTTGCCCGTGTCGGGAGCCGAGCAGTTGGTGGCCTCGGACGCGATGTGGCTCCGGCCCATGATCTCCGCCAGCGGCGCGTACTCGGCATTGGTCAGCCCCGGACCCCACTCGGGGTGGGGGTGGAACAGGTTCCACAGCCCCTGGTCCCGGGCGGCCTGCTTCATCTCCTCCATCACCGGCGGATGGAAGTGCGGGTCGCCGGAGGCGCGCACCTGCTCGTCGTACACGGCCTCGTTCGGGTAGACGTGACTGTCCATGAAGGACGAGAGCCGCGCCTGGTAGTCCTGGCAACGGTCGGTGAGGGTGAACTCCATCTGATGCTCCTTCGTCGTCGGGTTCAGCGGTGCAGCTGGTCGCGGTCGATGGCTCGCTTGAGAATTTTTCCGGTACCCCCCTTGGGCAGCTCGTCCACGAAGGAGAAGAGCCGGGGGACCTTGTACGCCGAGAGGCGCTCCTTGGCCCATGCCCGCAGGCTCTCGGGCGTGAGGGTCGATCCTTCGTTCAGCACGATCACGGCGCCGATCTCCTCGCCGTAGTGCGGGTCAGGGACCCCGATCACTGCCGCCTCCACGATGTCCGGGTGCTCGTAGAGGACCTCCTCCACCTCGCGCGGATAGATGTTGTATCCGCCTCGGATCACGAGATCCTTCTTGCGGTCGACGATCTCCAGGTCGCCTACGTCGTCCACCCGACCGATGTCACCCGTGTGCAGCCACCCGTCGGTGATCGCCTCGTCGGTGGCCTCCGGCCGACCCCAGTAGCGGGCCATGACGATCGGACCCTTGACGAGGACCTCGCCGCGTTCACCGGGGGGCACCTCCTGGCCGCCAGCGTCGACGATCTTGACCTCGCAACCCGGTAGCGGGATCCCGACAAAGCCGGCTTTGCGCTCGCGGTCGAGCCCGTTGAACGTCGCAGCACCGGTGGTCTCGGTCAGCCCGTACCCCTCCAGCAGCACCGCGCCGAACCGCTCGCCGAAGGCCCTGATCACCTCGGCCGGCAGCGAGGCACCGCCCGAGGAGCACAGGCGCAGGCTCGCGAAGTCGGCGGGACCGTACGTCCCCTTGGTCTGGAGCATCGCGTTGAACATCGTCGGGACCCCGGCGAACGAGGTGAGCCGTTCGTCCCGGACGAGCGCTACCGCTGCGTCCGCGTCGAACGGGCTCAGCAGCGACAACGACCCACCGATCGCGATCACCGAGCCCATGACGACGGCTTGACCATAGATGTGGAACAGGGGCAGCCCGGTGCCGAAGCGGTCGTCGTCGCTCAGCTGCAGGACGTCCTTGAACGCCGCGGCGCAGGCCCGGAGGTTGCCGTGCGTGATCTCCGCGCCCTTGGGACGGCCTGTCGTGCCGGAGGTGTACAGGATCGCCGCCGTGTCCTCGAGCGCGCGTGCGGTCGGGCGGTCCACCGGCGTCGCCGAGGGCAGCCCCTCGAGCTGCGTGCCGATCGACCAGAACGGCACCGCCTGGGCCGCCGCTGCCTGCTCCGTCGCGGTCGCACTGTCGCGCCAGGCGACCGCCAGGCTGCAGCCGGCGTCCTCCAGGACGTAGGCCAGCTCGGTTGCGGTCGACATCGTGTTGACAGTGACCGCTACCGCTCCGGCCGCGTGCACCCCGTAGTAGAGCGGCCCGAACTCGGGGACGCTGGGGGCCAGGAGCAGGACCCGGTCGCCGGGTCGCACCCCGGCAGCAGCCAGGGCGCCCGCGACCCTCGCTGCTCCGTCGCGCAGGGCTCCGTACGTGAGCTCCCGCCCCGACCCTCGGAGCGCCACCCCCGTCCGCCGCTGCTCGGCGTTGTCCCACAGGAACTCTGCAACGCTGCTCATGTCTGTCTCTCCTGCTCGACCGGACCGACGGGGATCTCCGCCGGGATGCGCAAGGCGTTGAGCCACAGCCGCGTCGTCGTCGCGACCAGGACGTCGAACGGGACCGGGTCCTCGAGCACGTAGGTGGCGTAGGCCAGCCTGCTGACCATGCCGGAGATCGCCATGGCGGCCACCTGCGGGTCGAGCTCAGGATCGGCCAGACCCCGCTTCTGCAGCCGTCGGATGCTGCGGGCGTTGCGGTCGGCGAACGCGCGTGATCGTTTCAGGCGCATCCCGCGAAATTCTTCGTTGACGGTGGCGACCTGTTCGATGACCGCCATCAGGCGCGCGTTGCGTCGGTAGAGGTCGAGATAGGCGCGGTTGTTGGCCTCGATCGTCGTGACCACGTCGGCGTGCACCTCGGTCTCCCCCATCCGAGGGTGCAGCATCTCCTCCTGCACCTCGTCGAAGACCGCCTGGAAGACCTCTTGCTTGCTCGTGAAGTAGGTGTAGAACGAGCCGGCCGCAACGTCGGCCTCCCGAGAGATGTCGGTGATCCGAGCGTCGACATAACCGTCACGGGCGAAGACGACGCGGGCCGCGGCCACCAAGGCGATGCGGGTCCGCATCCCCCTCGTGCTGGTCGGCAAGTTCCGTGCCCCGAGGTCCGGCGTGATCGGGCGACGACGCCGCTCGACTGCCGGACGGTCGGTCATTCTTGCTTCTCGACGAATCGTCCGACCGACTCCGCGACGCACACCGGCTTCGCGGAGCCTTCGCACTCGAAGACCTGCGTGGTCGTGACCTGCGCCCCTCCCGGCACGAGAGTCACCGCCGTCACTGTCGCCGTCATCCGCACGCGCGACCCCACCGGGACGGGCGCCGGAAAGCGCACCTTGTCATAGCCGTAGTTCAGGGTCATCGCGAACCCCTCGAACGAGAACAGCTCCTCGGTGAGCGTCGGGCCCAGCGAGAGGGTGAGCAGCCCGTGGGCGATCGTGCCGCCCGCCGGGCCCGCCGCAGCCCGCTCGGGGTCCACATGGATCCATTGCCTGTCGCCGGTCGTCTCGGCAAAGCTGTCGACCTTGCTCTGGTCGACCACGACCCAGCTGGTCGGCCCCAGCTGCCGGCCGATCAGCCCCTCCAGGTCCGCGGTCGACCCGGGCGTCTGTCGCTCGCTCGCGCTCATGCTTCTCCCTCGATCGACGGACTGGCACACTAACTGAACTTGACGACACCCTCAAGTTGCGGGTGGAGACGATGGGAGAAGCGCCATGGACGTACGGGGCAAGGTGGCTGTGGTGACGGGTGGCGCGGGCGGCATCGGGGCTGCCCTGTCGCGGACCCTGGCCGCGGCAGGAGCGCAGGTGGTCGTCACCGACCGACCCGGCACCCGGGTCGAGCAGGTGGTCTCGGAGATCCTGGCGGATCACCCAGGGCAGGCGATCGCGCTGACCGGCGACATCACCGAGTCCGCCGTGGTGGCTGACGTCCTCGATCTCGCCGCCCGGACCTTCGGCCCGGTGGACCTCTACCTCGCCAACGCCGGCGTCGGCGGCACCGCCGCCGACGGGGTGAGCGAGGAGGACGAGTGGTCCGTCGCCCTCGAGGTCAACGTGATGGCCCACGTGCGTGCCGCCCGGCTGCTGCTGCCGGAGTGGCTGGATCGGGGCGAGGGCTACTTCGTCTCCACCGCCAGCGCGGCCGGGCTGCTGACCCAGATCGGCTCAGCGCCTTACTCGGTGTCCAAGCACGGGGCCATCGCCTTCGCCGAGTGGTTGTCGGTGACCTACGGCGACCGTGGGGTCAAGGTCAGCTGCCTGTGCCCGATGGGCGTCAACACCGACATGCTCAACGCCGGCCGCGCCGAGACCTCGGGCGCGGCAGCGGCAGGCGCCAAGGCCGTGACGAGCAGCGGAGAGGTCCTGGAGCCCGAACAGGTCGCCCAGATCGTGCTGGCGGGCATCGCGGCCGAGCAGTTCCTCATCTTGCCGCACCCTGAGGTGCTTACCTTCTTCCAGCGCAAGAGCGGTGACTACGACCGGTGGCTGTCCGGGATGCGGCGCCTGCAGGCCTCGATCAGCTGAGGTCGTCTGCACGAGCGCCGACGGAGTCGCCACCCGTCCGGGACGGGGCTCAGAACAACGCGCTCGCCAGCGAGCGACGGCCTGCGACCACGCGCGGGTCCTCCGGCGGCAGCACGAGAAACAGCTCGAGCAGCCGCTCACGGGCGGCGTCGCGATCGTCACCCTGGCTCGTACGCACCAGGGTCACGAGCCGAGTGATCGCCTCCTCCACCTGGTCCGACAGCACTTCGACGTCGGCCGCGGCCAGCTGCGCCGGGACGTCGGCAGGGTCAGCGGCCGCTCGGTCGAGGGTTGCCTGCGGGTCGATGCCTTCCGTACGCCGGAACAACGCGACGCTCGCCCGGCCCGCCTGCGCCATCGGGTCACCTGGCAGCCGGACGAGCAGGGCGTCGTAGGCGGCCTCCGCAGTCGCGAAGTCACCCTGGTCAAGGGCTTGCTCCGCGGCGACGACCTCGGGCTCCGGCGCCGGGCCCTCGTCGGGCAGGTCGCCCTCGGGGGCGACACCCGGTCCGGTCAGGCCTGCCTGGTCGGCGGCGGCGAGGACCTGCTCGAGGAAGCTACGGAGATCACGCTCGGGAAGGGCCCCGGTGAACCCCTGGATAAGGCGACCGCCCAGCGCGAGCATCACGGTGGGGATGCTCTGGATCTGCAGCTGTCCGGCGATGCCTTGGTTAGCGTCCACGTCCACCTTGGCGAGCGCCCAGGAGCCGTTGCCCTCGGCGGCGAGCTTCTCGAGCACCGGGGACAGCTGCTTGCACGGACCGCACCAGGACGCCCAGAAGTCGACGAGCACAGGCACCTGCAGCGACCGGCGCAGCACCTTGTCCTCGAACTCGGCCTCGGTGACGTCGAAGACGAGATCGGTCCCGGCGCTCGGCCCCCCGGTCGTCCCGCCCGAGGAAGGCGCTGCCGTCGGTGGCCGCAGCCCCGACAGGTCCACCGCACCGGCGACGTTGATGTCCGAAGGCCTCATCCGCATGCCAGGAGTCAACCGCACCGACGCCCTGCTCCTTCCCCGGTGCGCTTCACTGGCCCGGTGACCACGTCACGACAGAGCCCACCGGGGGACGGCGAGCGCCTGCTCGCTCGGCTGCGAGCGTCCCTTCCGGGCGAGCGCCTGCTCTCGGACCGAGACGTCGTCGGCTCCTACGCCCACGACGAGGCAGCGTGGGCCGCGCACGGTCAGCCTCTGGTCGTGGTGCGGCCGCACAGCACGGCCGAGGTGCAGGCGGTGGTGCGGGCGTGCGTCGAGCACCGGGTCCCGGTCGTCCCTCGCGGCGCGGGCACCGGCCTGTCGGGTGGGGCCAACGCCGTCGACGGCTGCGTGGTGCTCTCGACGGAACGGATGACAGCGGTACGGGAGATCGACGCGGTCGAGCGTCTGGCGGTCGTGCAGCCGGGGGTGATCAACGACCACCTCCGGGCAGCCGCTGCGGCACACGGTCTCTGGTACCCGCCGGACCCGGCCAGCTCGCCGTGGTCGACGATCGGCGGCAACGTGGCCACCAACGCCGGCGGGCTGTGCTGCGTGAAGTACGGCGTCACGCGCGACTACGTCCTGGCGCTCGAGATCGTCAACGGTCTCGGCGAGGTGGTCCGGCTGGGCCGACGGACCGCGAAGGGCGTCGCCGGCTACGACCCAACCGGCCTGATGGTCGGTTCGGAAGGCACCCTCGGGGTGATCACCGAGGTCACCGTACGGCTGCGAGCGGCCCGAGCACCGGAACGCACGGTCGCCGGTTTCTTCGACTCGGTCGTGGCTGCGGGCAAGGCGGTCGAGGCGATCGGTGCCGCAGGCGTGGTCCCCTCCGCGCTCGAGCTGGTCGACCGGCACTGCCTGGTCGCCGTCGACGCCTGGAAGAACATGGGCCTGTCGGTGGAGGCCAACGTCGTGCTGCTCGGACGTACCGACGCTCCTGGGGAGGCAGGCGAGCACGAGGCGCAGGTCATGCTCGCCGCGTTCGAGCAGGCCGGTGCGAGCTGGGCGGCCGCGTCCACCGACCCGGACGAGGCCGAGGCGTTGTTCTTGGCCCGCCGACTCGCCTACCCGGCTCTCGAGCGGCTCGGGCCGGTCCTCACCGAGGACGTCTGCGTCCCGAGATCTGCCGTCAGCGAGATGCTCGCCCGGATCGAGGCCGCCGCCGTGAAGCACGACATCATGATCGCCAACATCGCGCACGCCGGCGACGGCAACCTTCACCCGCTGCTGATCACGCCACCTGGCGACACCGCGGCGCAGACCCGCGCCCAAGCCGCGTTCCGCCAGATCATCACGGACGCGCTCGAGCTCGGCGGCACGGTGACCGGTGAGCACGGTGTCGGGCTGCTGAAGCGCGACGGGCTGGCCCAGGAGCTGTCGACGGAGGCGATGGCGATGCAGCGGGCCGTCAAGGCCGCGCTCGACCCGTACGGGATCCTGAACCCCGGGAAGGTGACCTAGAAGCGGGGAGGCTCGGTGTAGCTGCCCCAGAGGTCGCGGAGCACTCCGCAGATCTCGCCGAGCGTGGCCTCGGCGCGCACGGCCTCGAGCATCGGCGGAACGGTGTTGCCCTCGCCCCGGGCGGTCTCGACGAGCGTGGCGAGCGTCGCCCGCACGCGCTCGTCGTCCCGTCCTGCTCGACGCCCCGCCAGCACCTTCACCTGCTCGGTCTCGACCTCATGGCTGACCCGCAGGATCTCCAGCGGGTCATCGACGCCGCCGGTGTGCACGTTGACCCCGACCACCCGCTTGTCGCCCTTCTCGAGCGCGACCTGGTACTGGAAGGCGGCCTCGGCGATCTCCCCGGTGAACCACCCGTCCTCGATGCCGCGGAGCACCCCGGCGGTCATGCTGCCGTCGCTGCCGAGATCCCGCACCTGCGAGAAGATCTCCTCGGCACGGGCCTCGATCTCGTCCGTCAGCTGCTCGACGTACCAGGACCCACCGAGCGGGTCAGCGACGTTGCCGACCCCGGTCTCCTCGGCCAGCACGTGCTGCGTCCGCAGGGCGATCTGCGCCGCCTTCGCGCTCGGCAGCGCGAGCACCTCGTCCAGCGCGTTCGTGTGCAGGCTGTTCGTCCCACCGAGCACGGCGGCAAGCGCCTCGATCGCCGTACGCACGATGTTGTTGTCCGGCTGCTGTGCGGTCAGCGAGACCCCGGCCGTCTGCGTGTGGAAACGCAGCCACTGCGCCTTGGCCGTCTTCGCGCCGTAGACGTCACGCAACCACCGCGCCCAGATCCGCCGCGCCGCGCGGAACTTCGCGATCTCCTCGAAGAAGTCGATGTGACTGTCGAAAAAGAACGACAACCCGGGCGCGAACTCCTCGATGTCCAGGCCGCGGGACAGGCCCAGCTCGACGTAGGCGAACCCGTCCGCCAGCGTGAACGCCAGCTCCTGCGCAGCCGTCGAACCAGCCTCCCGGATGTGATAGCCCGACACCGACAGCGGCTTGTACGCCGGGATCCCCGCCGCGCAGTGCTCCATCAGGTCACCGATCAGACGCAGGTGCGGCTCCGGCGCGAACAGCCACTCCTTCTGCGCCGTGTACTCCTTGAAGATGTCGGTCTGCAACGTCCCGTTCAGCACCGCCGGGTCCACCCCGGCCCGCTCAGCCGCCACCACATACATGCAGAACACCGGCACCGCCGGACCGCTGATCGTCATCGACGTGGTCACCGCACCCAGGTCGATGCTGTCGAACAGCACCTCCATGTCCGCCGCGCTGTCGATCGCCACACCGCAGTGCCCGACCTCACCGAGCGAGCGCGGATCGTCGCTGTCACGCCCCATCAGGGTCGGCATGTCGAACGCAACCGACAGACCGCCCCCGCCCTCGGCCAGGATCATCTTGTAGCGCTCGTTGGTCTGGTGCGCGTTGCCGAACCCGGCGAACTGCCGCACCGTCCACATCCGGCCCCGGTTACCGCTGGCGTGCAGACCCCGGGTGAACGGGAATTCCCCCGGCCAACCGATCCGCTCGAAGCCCTCATACGTCTCACCCGGGCGCGGACCGTAGACCGGCGCCACGTCCTCGCCCGACAACGTGGTGAAGTCAGCGTCGCGCAGCCGGGACGCGTCGAAGCGCTCCTGCCACCGAGCGCGGCCAGCGGCGATCTCGTCCGGGTCCATGACGTCCTCCTGCAGAGTGTTTTCCGTCCACCGTAATCTGGAGCACATGGCTCACGCCGACCCACGCTTCTGCACCGCCTGCGGATCGGCTCTGCAGGCACCCTCGGCTCCCGGCCAGCCGCCGGTCTGCAGCGCCTGCGGACGCAGACACTTCACCGACCCCAAGGTCGGGGTGGGCGCAGTGGTGCGCAATCAGGCCGGGGCGCTCCTTCTCGTCCGTCGAGGGGTGACTCCGGCCAAGGGGCTGTGGGCGCTGCCCGCCGGTTTCGTCGACGCCGGCGAGGACCCGCGTCGCGCGGCCGAGCGCGAGGTGGCGGAGGAGACCGGTCTCGTCGTGACCTGTGGACGCATCCTCGACGTCTACCCCGGAGGCGGTGGCGCCTCGTTCTTCCTGGCCTTCGAGGGCACGCTGGTCGGGGGGGTGCTCGCCGCAGCCGACGACGCCATCGACGCCGCCTTCTTCCCGCTCGACGCACTCCCCGAGCTCGGCTTCGCGAGCACGACCGAGATCGTGGCGTCCCTGCGGTGACGCCCGAGGGGTGCGCCGCGCTCGGGCACCCTCACGCGTGCCTGACGACCAGCTCGGCGAGCGCAGCCAGCCGGGCAAGCCTCCGGCGCTGCCCGAGCGCGGACAGCGGCGCGGCAGCGCGGGTCACGACGGCACCGGCCGGACCGTCGACGGTGGCGGTGAAGACCACCTCGCACGAAGCCACGCTGACCGGTCTGACCTCCTGCCGGTAGCGCAGGACGTAGCCGAGGCCCGGCGTCGACCAGGTCATCCCGGCATCCGGCGTCACGGTCTCGACGTGCATGCGGGTGGCCGGGCCGAACCACGGGCGGACG